>JASHOU010000010.1 GCA_030038475.1 Terriglobales bacterium
GGCAGCGCGAAAGCTCGCGCGAAAGATGCACGAACAACGAGCGCGCATTCGGCAATCCGGTTAGGTAATCGGTAGTGGCCGAATCCTCCGCCTGCTGGTACTTGAGCGCGTTTTCCACCGAGAGTGCGATCTTCGAGCTCACCGCGAGCAGAATGCGCAGATGATCCGCTGAAAAAGCGTTGCGTTCGGCGCGATACATGGCGAGAACTCCGACGCCGCCGTTAAGGCCCTCGAGAGGCACGGCAAGAACCGAGCGCAGCGTGGTGAATTTCGCGTGATCGCCCACCACATACCCAGCTTCAGCCTCAGGGTCGCCATTGACAATCGGCTTGCGCTTCTCCGCGACCCAGCCGCACAATCCCTCGCCCATACCGATGGTTAGCGACGAGAGCAGCCGGAAGTTGTCGCCGCTCACCAGTTCGGGAATGAGCCGGCCGCCCTTCAGCAGGAAGACAGCCATCGAATCGTACGGAATCATTTTGCGCAACCGCACAGAAAGCACCGAAAGCGTTTCGCCGAGGCTCAGCGAGTTGCCCAGGTCCTGGCTCAACTCGAACATGACTTGCGCTTCCTGGCGCGCCGAGGCAATCGACGACAGAAAACCCGATTCATTCGCCAGGTCCGCAACCGGCGTCAATGCCTCGAATCCAGGCGACAGTTCAGGCATCGATTCCACTCGCTGTTCACGCGCCATCGCCGCCTTTTCCACCGTCGTCGAATTCGACTTTGCCATCGCGTCCAGTTCGCGGTAGCGCCGTTTGAGCACCTCTACCACCCGCGGGTCGAAAGCCGAACCCGCCATCGACGCCACTTTTTCCATGGCGGCATCGAGCGAGACAGCACCTTGATACTGACGATCGGAGGACAACGCATCCAGGCAATCCACGGCAGCAAGCACACGCGCGCCGCGCGGAATCCGTTCTCCGCTCAGTCCGTCGGGATATCCGCTCCCATCCCAGCGCTCGTGGTGCGAACGCACGATGGGCGCGACCGGATAAGGAAATGCAACGCGCTGGAGAATTTCCGAGCCCACCAGGGTATGGATCTTCATCTTTTCGAATTCTTCCGGAGTCAGGCGTCCGGGCTTATTGATGATGTGTTCGGGAATTGCCAGCTTGCCGATATCGTGCAGCAATGCGGCCGCGCGCAGGGCTTCGATCTCCTCTTCGGAAAAACCCAATTCCTTGGCGACCTCAACCGCGAACACGCGCACCCGTTTCAAATGCTGATGCGAAGTGTGATCCTTGGCTTCGATGGCCAGCGCCAGCGATTCAATGGTGCGCAAGTGCAGGGCGGCCACGTCCTCGGCGTGACCCTTTTCGATTTCCACTTGCTTCTTTTCCGCCGCGAGTTTGGCGAGATAAAGGTGATACGAGCGATAGACCCAGTACACCAGCGTCACTACCAGCAGTGAGGTCTGCCATCCTACTCGTTGGCTCAGAAAACCGACCGCAAACACTACCGCGGCCCCGACCATGTAGAACGGAAATGACCAGAAATGGCATTCACCCCACACTTTGTGTGCTGGCTTATGTTCCGTGACCGCGATGATCGCAGCAACTGGGAAAGTATTTGCCAGAAAAAAAACCAGAGAGGTGAAAATCAGAAGCGGCAGCGTGCCCGCGCCAAGTATCCGCTGCAAATCATGATACGCCAAGTATGACAGGACAATGGCATTGGCCATCATACTGAAGACGTTGAATACGATCTTGATGGGAATCAGTTTCTGCTTGGTGCCAAACACGCATTGCGCGAGCGTCGCTGTGCAGCCCAGAACCAGCGTCTCGGGAAGATTCAGCTCGAGGACGCCCAGTAAGATGAACAGGAAATTCACCGACATCGTGCCGTCGAGGCCGGGCAGCTGAATCTTCAGCGTGGAAGCGACAACCGCGACCAGCAGATAACAGATGAATCGCGACAGGTCGACACTTTGCCAGTGCCATAGCGAATAGCCCAGCACCCACATGCCGAGCGCCGCCGTGACTCCGATAAACAGTCTTGCCCGCGTGGACATAGGTGGACCCGCACCCGCCCCTCAAGTCGCAATTTGGCCGCTTTGGCTACCGTCGCAAGCGGCTCCAAACGCGGCTAACGTTACAATTCTCCGCTTGTAACCGATGGTAGTTCAGTATTGTAGAAGCATAGAACTTACCGACGTAACTGGCTCTGCGTGCAGTCAGCATAGTGTTAGTTACTTCAGTGTGGCCATTTGTACATAACTCTTCAGCCGGACGCTTATGATTGTGACAGCAACTAAACGGGCGACTATTTGCGCCTGACATTGATGTCCGAAGTTAGTAAGTCCGGCGGTTACATCGCCGCTTGACATTTCCCTGGACGTAACAACAAGAAATGCCAACTTCATCGAAGACTTCGCCAGCTGCTAGCGCGCTGAAACCTGCGCCAGGGAGCCAGTCGGGCCACAATTCGGTTCCGAATGGTTCTGTTCCGCCTGCTTCCATTCCGCCCGCTCCCGTTTCGATGGAGGAGATCGCCCATTCCGATGCAGCGCCCACACTACCGGAAGCGATCCTCACCGCCGACCTTCATGGAACGATCCTGAATTGCAACCAGGGTTTTGATCGCTATGGCTTTGCGCCGAAAGATCTCATCGGAAGAAACATCGCCGACATCTACGACACTGGACCGCAAACCACCTTTCCCACAGGCGTTTTGGCCGCAGTTCTCGAACAAGGGCGATTCGAGGCCGCATTCCGCTGCCGAGCAAAGGCGGGACCGGCGCTCGACGTTTGCCTCTGCCTGACGCTGCTGCGCGATGCGAACGCGGCTCCGGCCGCCATACTCGCATTCACCATCGAGCGGAGTGACATCAAGCCTGGCCATGAGGTGCCGCGAACTCACGCCGCCGGCCCAGTCCCACTGGCGCGACGCGAAATCGGAGGAATGCAATTTCTGATCGCCAGCCCGATTATGCATAAGTTTATGGGCATGGTCGACCGCGTCGCCGGGCACACCGAGACCGTCCTCGTAACCGGCGAAACTGGCACGGGTAAAGAGTTGGTGGCGCGCACCATCCACGAATCCTCCCACCGGCAAAATCAAGCGTTGGTCGATATCAACTGTGCCGCCCTCCCCGAACATCTAGTGGAAAGCGAGCTTTTCGGTTACGAGAAGGGAGCTTTCAGCGGCGCCGATTCTTCCAAGCCCGGCCTGTTTGAGTTGGCCGACAAGAGCACGATTTTTCTCGATGAAATTGGCGAGCTGCAGCCGCAAATTCAGGTGAAACTGCTGCGCGTCTTAGACGGTGCGCCCTACTACCGTTTGGGTGGAAACCGAAAAATTACCGTTGACGTGCGCGTAGTTGCGGCCACCAATCAGGATCTCGAACTGGCGGTCCAAGAGGGCCGTTTCCGCAAAGATCTCTTCCACCGTCTCAGCCAATTTCAGTTGCGCGTGCCGCCACTGCGCGAGCGCCCCGAAGATATTGCCGCGCTCGCCCGGCATTTTCTCTCATTGAAGGCGGTCGGCAAAACCTTCACTCGCGACGCTCTCACGATTCTGCAAGCCCATCCCTGGCCGGGCAACATTCGCGAGTTGAGAAACCTGGTCGCAAAACTCGCCATGGCGAACGAGAACCCGCAGATCACAGCTGCGGAAGTTACCGTCGAATTGCATGGCGAACCTGCAGCCGCGGGCCGCGGCTCGAGCGCAGTGCCGCTCGGCAATCTCGAAAACATGGAAGAGCAGATGATTATCCGAGCGCTCGAGCAAACCAGCGGGCATCGCACTCAGGCCGCCGAGCAGTTGGGGATTTCGCGCCGCACGCTCAGCCGCAAACTCCGCGAGTATCAGATTGCCGTGCCTTCACCGAATTCTCCGGCCAAGCTCGGCATCATCAGCGAGGAACAGCAGAAATTCTTCCGCGCCAAAGTCAATCTTTCCGTGACTCTCAGAAATGCAAGCGGCAAAGAATTGCAAGTGCAGGCCGTCAACCTCAGCACCGGAGGCATGGGGCTTGACGTAGTAAGCAATCCCTCCGGTTTTGCCGGATTGGTCGACGTCAACTTTCTGCTGCCCGATAGCGACACCGTAATGCAGGCGAAAGGCCGCCTGGTATGGGCCGATGCACTGGGCCGGGCTGGCTTGCGTTTTGTTGTCATCGAACCCGCGTTGTTCGAGCAACTGCAACACTGGACCAATCGCAAAATGAAGGATGAAGGCTGGGAAACTCCCGCGTAAGCTCCGAGCGCCCAACCAGAACCAGTTCCACAGACAATTCAACACTTCGGTAACCTATTACTCCACGTCCTTTCGTGCCATTCTCTTTGAGTCGTCAGAAACCTATCGACCGCGACCGCAGAACGAACTCCGCTACGGTCGAGGATCTCAAGTGAGGACATTCATGTTGCAGTCTCCGGAATCGCAGTTCTCGCCAAACGCGGCCCCAGCCGCCAAGTACACTCCCGTAAAGCCAGCCACCTCACCCATGGATCAGGCCAACATCGGACGCTCGGTCGTCATCAAGGGTGAAGTGACGGGTGCGGAGTCGCTTTTCATCGACGGACGCATCGAAGGCACCATCAACTTTACCGGCAATCGTGTCACCGTCGGCCGCAACGGAAACGTCGCGGCGAACATCGTCGCCAAAGAAGTTGTCATCATGGGCAAGGTGCAAGGCAATGTCGATTGCGCCGATCGGCTGGACATCCGCAGCGAGGGCGCGCTCTCCGGCGATGTCATAACCCATCGCATCAGCATCGAAGAAGGCGCGGTTCTGAAGGGTGGAGTCGAAGTGCGAGTTCCCGACAAGAAAGAACAGAAAACCCAGGAATTCGTTCAGCACAAGCAGGAAGCGCCGAAAGAAGCACCCAAATCCATGTCAGCAACCGCGGGCAACGCATAACTTCTCAAAACCAAATGCGGCAAAAACGATGGATTGACGGAGCATGGGTCACCGGAGCGAGGATCGACGGCAGGTACACTGGGCACTCCATCGTTTTCTTCTTCTGCTGCATTGTCTACGCTTTCGGCTTGAAATTCAGAGATGCCGAATTCATGCAGTAGCGCAGTCCCGTCGGCCCCGGACCATCCGGAAACACGTGACCCAAATGCGCGTCGCAGCGCGCACAGCGCGCTTCGGTCCGCGTCATGCCATAACTGTTGTCGGTATGTTCCGTGATATTTTGCCGGTCAGCGGGAGCGAAAAAGCTGGGCCATCCTGTTCCCGAATCAAACTTTGTTTCCGAGCCAAATAATAGCGCTCCACAGCAGACGCAGTGATACGTTCCATCGTCGTGCTTGTTCCAGTATTGGCCCGTGAAAGCGCGTTCCGTACCGCTCGCGCGAGCTACCTGATACTGCTCCGGTGTGAGCTGCTCTCGCCACTCGGCATCGGTCTTCATGATCTTGTCGCTAACTTTCTCGGTCATCGTTATTTCTCCAAGCCTCGTATTTCCAGACATTTATCTTCCAGAAAATATGATGTAGCACCAGCGCGAAAGTTGCACGGCGCCGCCGAATTCTCGGAAATGAAAAAATTCCGATTCCGTGAGGGAATTTTTTTCGAAAAGCCCCGATCGCCGGAAACTTCGGCGATCTTTTTTTTACTACAAAGCCGCCGCAACCGGCATTACCCTGGATGCCTACTCGTATGGTTTCCCGTCCAGGTAAGTAGGCCCCTGCGTCAGCTCCTCAATCTGCCGGGTCAACCACCCAGACTTGGTGTAGACCCAGGTCTCGCGATGTTTTACATTTGTGACCAGCTCGTATGGACTTCCATCCTTCCGGTCCGGCACTGTCCGGACGAACTGTTGGTCCGTAACCACAACCGCCTTTCTGCCTCTTAGCTCAATGCACTCGATTCCTATCGTTGTCTTGTCGCTGACCGATAAAATCCAGTCGGAGTCACGTTTCATATCCTCCTCCAACCGTTTTCGGTCGAGGACGGTGCCATCCACCAATTTGACGGTCAAGTCGGGCGCGAAGTAATGCGTCTTGGCGGAGAAATCGTTGGCCTCAGCCGCTTCGATTGTTTCGTCGATTCTCGACTGGATCTCCGCGCGCACGAAGCGTTCCTGGTCGGTCATCGGGGAATTGCGAGCGCAGGGGTCTTGAGCGAATCCCGCGGCTGAGCTCAGCAGCAGCAATATGGTGGTCCACGCAAACCTTTTCATTGGATTCCTTTCGAGTAGATGATGAAGCCCGCAGTCGCACTATCCGGTAGGTACGCGGGCTAGGAGGAAAAAGTTCAGGCAGGCTTAATCAGGAATCCTGGATTTCGTCCGACGGCTAGTGTGCCAGCGGCTGATTCGACCCGAGCAACAGCCCGATGCCCGCCCGTTTGCGCAGCTCGGCCAGCAACGCATTGGCCGCGTTGAAGTAGGTAACGTTGGGATCGGATGTGTCCGCCCACACGGCGTCGTAAACAATCTTCGCCGCCTCTTTTCCGTCCATATGCAGAGCGGCTTCCATGCGGTCGGCCTGTTGACGCGCCTCGCTGTAGCAACTATGGCAGACTGCGGCCGGCTCGGTCGATCCCTGGTGCTGGTGTTCGAGAACGCAGCGGAAGTTCGCCGCGGCATTGATGTGCATGTGCGAAGCGAAAGCCTGCGACTTGAGTTCTTTCAGGTAACGTTCGCGCTCTTCGTCAATCTGCGCCTGGCTTGCTGCCACGGCCGCAGATGCAGCCGTGACATGCGCCACCGGGGCGTTCGGCGAAACGCGCTCCGCGGACTTGCAAACCGGGCAAGACCGCATGTCGGCAGGGTAATAGGCGCGGCAGCGCGAGCAGGGAAGTCCGTAGCCGACCGCCTTGGCCTCTGGAGCCGAAACCTTCCCGGGCGCGTACACCGGCGGCATTCTCCGCTCCGGGCTGGTCAGCGCATTAGAGTGAACCTTCTCTCGTGATTGCTTGGCAGCGCTCGTTTCCATATCGATATCTGCCCCGGCGGCGCGAGGAGCTAGGAATGAGTCGCCGCCCCTGTTACGCCCTATTTTATGGTGGTTACCCGCAGCAAGCCATGCACTTCAGTGCACTCCAAAAAGTAATCCGTACACCGTGCTTGACAGCGCATCTCGCGGAGCCGGCGCTGGCCGAGAGACTATCGCACAAGTCCGTGACGGTAGCCTATTCCTGCGGAACATTTGTGAAATGCCCGACTTGTGAGATGTTGACCACTCCGCATCGCCAGCGTTCCCTCCTGCGTCCTACTTTGTGGAGGTAATCAGCTTGACCACTTCCTGCATTCGGGCGCGGTAAAGATTCTGGCTGGGATCCATGCGCGAAGCGATTTCCAACTCGCCCAGAGCCTCTTCGTATTGGTTCAGAGCCATCAGGCACGCGGCCAGCGAATAATGATTCTCGGCGCTCGGCTCAAGCCGCAGCGCCTCGCGAAATTCCTTTTCCGCCTCCAGCAGTTGCTGCGTATTGACAAGCGCGGTGCCAAGGTAATGGTGTCCCAGAGCGGACTCCGGGTTGAGGGTCACCGCCTCGTGCAGCACATCCACGGCTTCCCGGTCTTTTCCCGAAAGCAGCAGAGCCTGTCCCAGAACCCGGTGCTCGGCCGCTCCCGCGGGATTGGCCACTATGGCTAAGTGCAACTCGCGAATGGCCGAGGGAAAGTCACGCTTCGACATGTAAGCGCGGGCTAGACAGTTGTGACCGCCCTCCCACTCCGGACTTTGGCGATAGAGTTCCGTGAACTCTTTGATGGCGCCGTCGAAATCTTGCTTGTCGCATAGCGTGTTGCCAAGATTGTTGCGCACGCTGGCTTCGTCCGGCTTCAGGCGCTTGGCCGCGCGATATTCCGCGACAGCCTCGTCCAGTTTGCCCTGATCGTGGAGCACGACTCCCAGATTGCTGTGCGCCTCCCAGAAATCGGCTCGCAGACCCAAGGCGTGCCGATAGGCAACGGCTGCGCGCCGCAAGTCTCCACGATCCCGCAGCGTGATTCCCATATCGAAGTAAACATCGGCGTTGGCCGGCGAAGCTTCCGGCTCATGGGCCAGCGCTTCGTCGAAGGCGTGCAGCGCCGCGTCGTAGTGCCCATCGGCGTAGAGCGCTAGTCCCAGATAGCGATACGCCTCTGCGTTCTCGGGATCGATACTGAGCGCAGTTCGCGCTTCGGCGAGCGCATCATCGGCATCCTCGGTCCGGTAGAACAGGTAAGATAGCTGGCTGTGCGTCTCGGGAAAACCCGGCATCAGGCGCGCAGATTCGGTGAATTCATCCATCGCTTCGTCGAACCGGTCCTGCCGCCGCAACACGACCCCGAGCGCGAAGTGCAGCAACCCATTCTCCGTATCGCCGCTCGCGCAGCCGCTCTCGTCATTGCTTGCGTTGCGCAGCATAGCCCGGAGCTTGTCTTCAGCCGCGTTCAATTTCTTCTCGTGAACTAGGGCGGCAACTTGCGCAGCCTCGCTTGACCCAGCGTACGCAAGATTGGCGCCTCCGTTGGCATTTGCATTCCCCTTGGCGCTTCGCTCCGAACTCAATGACAAGAGGCTTTGAATCAGCCCGGAATCGGCGCCCGCCGCCTGCAGTGCGCGAACGCACTGCCGGACGCATTGTGCGCTCGAAGTCGATCTCGAACCCGCCGTGCAGGAAAGTGCGTCATTTTTCGTCTGCGCCAGCCGCTCGACCCGGGCGCTCGAGAGGCCGCCCGCCAACCACAGGAAAATGGCGTCGGATGAATCTGCGACCGGAGCCTGGTCCGCCCACGAGAAGGTCGCCGCCAACAAAAGCACAAGCCATCCGCAAACCGAACGTTGGACACAGTGCCGCACAGAGTCCTCCAAATGGGTTTAAGACGCGAGAATTGCCCTGTGGCCAAAATAGTCTGCTGGCAGGACCTTCGATAGGTCACGGAAGTAATTTTTAGGTACATGGCCGGATGCAGCACTGCGACCAGTCTTCTCACGCAGCCGTAACCACGCGCGAATGGCGACCGGGGTCGCGATGCAAACCCATCGCCGCGACTCCTTATGCTTTATTGGAGTACACTACAAATTGGCGTGTGTTGTCCGCCTTACCGGTGGCCTGCATCCGCTTCGGAGGCCTTATGTTCGAAGGACTGTTTCAACCCATGCATCTGCTCATCATCTTCTTCATCGCACTGCTGGTGTTTGGTCCCCGGAAGCTGCCGGAGTTAGGCAAGGGCTTGGGCGAGGGCATTCGTGCGCTTAAGAACGGTATGAAGGATCAGGACGTAAAAGCAGAAAGCAAGCCGGACGCCAAGCCGGAGAACAAGCCCGAAAATCCTGCCTGATTCCACGCATCCGGTAGTGGGTAGTTATCTTTTCCACAGGCTATCGCTTCTCAACTGGTTCCATGCCATCATGTGAGTATGGCGAAACGGTCTAGCGGTAAGCGCGATTTTATGGAAGTAGCCCGTGGCGTCGTGGAGCAGGCTATCGGCGAGCACATGGACGGGACTTCCCTTGAAAAACCGGCTGATTCCAGAAACCCACATGCAGTAGCGCTGGGGAGCATCGGCGGTAGAAAGGGCGGAAAAGCTAGAGCCGAAAACCTAAGCCCCGCGCAAAGAAAGCGTATTGCCAGCAAAGCAGCTAAGGCCCGTTGGGCGAATCAACGCCCTGCCTCTGATTAGTGACTTGCGGGACAACGGTGTTCTTAATCAATGCCACCCCGTTTTGGTTCTCGATCATCTTGAACGCTGACGTGTTCATCAGGGTATTCATATAGCAATGATGTACCGTGAGAACCAAGTCCTGCATCGTAGCGTCTCCCTCTAGGCGTTTAATCACAAGACCCATCTTCTCGCAATCGTCGATGTCAAAATGTCTATCATGGGATTTGTTCTTCGGATAGTCGGAAAGGGCTTTCGTGACCGCTCTTGCTTTTTTCTTCCTGTCCGTCAATCCCTCGAACATTCCTTCTGCAAGCTGCTGCTCAACAAAGTCGTTCGACCATTTAAGAGCATTCTCGCATTGACCTAGAAAAGTTGGTCTATACTGCCCAATAATCTGCTGCCAAATTACGATTCGACTTGCGTCTTGCTGAACCTCCTTAATGGCACGCTTAAATTCCTGGATGACACCGTGGGCAGGAATGCCCCTTAATTGGGGATCAATTGGCCCAAGACTTGATTGTTTTCCCATCCAAATTTCCTTGCAGCAACACGCTATAACCGTTCCGGCAGACATGGCGATCTGCGGCACGATAGCGCGAATATTCTTGCCGAACATTCTCTGGAGATAATTCACGATGGACTGAGTAGCGGCGATTCCACCGCCCGGAGTATGCAGAATCAAATCCAAACCACGATTCTTGTCTAGCCTATGGATCGTGGTCATGAAGCCATTTTTGTCTTCATCGTTTATGTCTGAGAGAGCCACACTCCCCTTTGACAGCCAGCCGGAATAGTAGGCGATGATGTTTCTTCCCGTGTGGGCGTGGAGTGCTTGGAGGTATTTGTGACGCACCACATTCTGGGCACTCATTGCCTGTGCTTGGAGCGCCTGAATTTCAAGCCAGACTTCGTGCCAGTTCGGCATCTATATGCCGTTTGGCGTCGTGGTTGATGGCACGTACTTCAGTTGTGACGGCTGTTCCAAGCTGTCCTCGTCCGTGTAGAGACCTTGGTACGGGAGAGGATGCGGAGTAAAGGTTTGCAGGTAGTCGTGCTCTATCGCTTCGGTACGCTTCGTCTGTTTCCCCGTGGGAGTCCTGTCATTCGTCGCGGTTTTCATGGGCAGCCTCTCGGGTGTATTACGCTGTGTATTACGCTTACTCTTGGACTTCATTTTATACCACCTTTGTCAATAGAGATTGTTAAATTTTCTCAATATTTTTGTTGACATCTTGTATCGCTCAAGCATATAGTTCAGTATATGAAACGGTTAAGCATGGAACAGAAGACACGCGTTATAGCCGCTCTGGTAGAGGGTAATTCGATTCGCTCCACGATGAGAATGACTGGAGTTTCAAAGAATACAATCATCAAACTGCTCCTTGATCTGGCCGACTCTTGCGCTGAATATCACGACCGAAAGGTCCGTAACCTTTGCGTCCGCCGACTTCAGTGTGACGAAATTTGGCAATATGTCGGCTCGAAGGCGAGGAATACGCGGCCAGAAAAGAAAGCCATCGGTTGGGGTGACGTTTGGACGTGGACGGCCATCGACGCGGATACGAAACTCTGTGTCAGTTATCTCGTCGGCGGGCGTGGGGCCGGATGGGCGATGGACTTCATGGAAGATTGCGCTTCCCGAATTCGCAGTCGCGTCCAGATCACAACAGACGGTCATAAGGTATATCTCGATGCAGTGGAGAACGCTTTCGGTGCAGACATTGACTATGCTCAACTCCAAAAAATCTACGGCGCTGTGACTGAGAACGAAACACGCTATTCACCGGCGAAGTGCATCGGCGCTGACATGAAGGTAGTGAGCGGCGATCCTGATCCGTTACACGTCAGCACTAGCTATGTCGAGCGCCAAAACCTTTCGATGAGAATGAGCATCCGGCGGTTTACTCGGCTCACGAATGCGTTCTCTAAGAAGCTCGAAAATCACGCGGCAGCGGTCGCCCTATGGTTCATGTATTACAACTTCGGCAGAATCCACCAAACCTTGAGGGTCACGCCAGCTATGGAGGCGGGCTTGTCAGATCACGTCTGGAGCATCGCTGAAATCTGTAACCTGCTCCCAGAAAGTCATACGATAGCCGCTCAAATTGACAAGGCTCTCATTCTTAAAGCGCTTGGCGAGAAGCCTAATGCCCTGTGGAAATCATAAATGCCCACTACCACGCATCCGTGTCGCTTGCGCCGAACTGCGTCCACTCGATAGAATCCTAAAACTTACAACAAACGCATTGCGGCAGCGGGAAACTTCTGTCACGCTCATCCAACCGCCGCCGCTTTCGTGTCACCAAAGCTTGCGACAGAGCCCATTCTGTTGCTCATTTCCGGAGGTTCTATGCCCCGCAAATTTGCCGCAGCTGTTCTTTTATTGTTCGCAGTTCCATCTTTTGCCGACCAGCTTGTCCTCAAGAACGGCGACCGCCTGTCCGGCTCGATTGCGAAATCTGATGGCAAGACCCTCGTCATCAAAACCGACTATGCCGGCGATGTGACCGTCAAGTTCGATGCCATCCAGAGCATAACTTCAACCGGCGAGTTGAATGCGACGCTCGGCGGCAAAACGGTAGTCGGCCCCGTTACCACCGCTGATGGCAACTTGGTCGTCGCCACCAGAACGGCAGGGCCGGTCGAAGCGCCGATAGCCTCCGTCACCATGCTGCGCGATCCGGCCGAGCAGGCGGCCTACGAGAAGTCGCTGCACCCCGGCATTCTGGACGGCTGGGTTGGCGGCTTGAATCTGGGCCTTGCCGTCACCCGCGGCAACAGCGAAACAAAAAACCTGAATATCGCCTTTAATGCCGTACGTACAGGATTGCACGATAAGCTCACTCTCTACGCCAACACTATTTATGCCACCAACGATTTGCCGGGCGCAAACCCGCCCACCACGGCCAACTCCAATGCCGGCCGAGCTCTCTACGATCACGACTTTGCTCCGCGTGTATTTGGTTTCGTCAATGGCGACTTCTACGCCAACGAACTCCAGGAACTGAATCTGCGCTCTATTCTTGGCGGAGGCTTCGGCGTGCATGCGATCAAAACTTCCGCCACTACCCTGGACTTAATGGCCGGAGCCAACTATACGCACGAAGACTATTCCGCTCCCCTCAACCCGCCCGATCCCGCCACAAATCGCAATCTGGCAGCGATCACCGTCGGCGACACGTTCACACACAAGGTTGGCAAAAGCACGGTCATCACCCAGAGTCTTCTCTTTTATCCTGATCTCTCGCAAACGGGCCAATACAATGGTACTTTCAACTTCGCAACCGTCACGAAATTCAACAAGTGGCTGGGATGGCAGAATTCGTTCATAGACGTCTATGACAGCAACCCTCCCGTCACAGCGCCGCCCAGCCCGAAAAAGAACGATCTACAGCTTTCCACAGGGCTGAATATTTCATTTAAGCACTAGCGTTTTCCAATAATTAAGCAGAATCTTTGAGTTAGAGGTTTGGTTATGCTTACTCCGAACCACCGGGGCCAATCCCCGGGCCGACGACCGGCGCGGGTTTGGGCATTGCATCCGGCTCGGGGGTTGCCTGGTCTCTGGGAATCGCGCCCAGGCGGATGGCCTCCGCCCGCTCCCGCTCGGCATCCGAGGTCCGTCCCATCTTCAGGTAAACATCAGACAGGATCACATGCGGCGAGGGCGCTGTCGGCCGCAATGAGGCCGCCTTCTGCAGCCACGGGATTGCCCCCTCGAGATCCCCCGACTTCGCAAGAAAATACCCGAGATTCAGATTGCCTCCAAAGTGCTCGGGTGTGGTCGCCAGAACCGTTCGGCACTCCCTGATTTCGTCCTGCACACGGTCTAATTTGGCGTACACGACCTCCAGGTAAACGTGGGCGTCCATCAGGTGCGGTTCCAATTTTGCAACGTGTTCGAAGGCAGCCGCAGCCCCTTCCCAGTCTCCCATTGTCACCAACACGCGACCCAGATTCATTTCGGCGTGCGTGAAACCGGGGTTCAGTCGCACAGCCTCGCGGAATTCTGGTACTGCATTTTCGTAATCCTTATTCTCCATAAGGCATGCACCGAGATAGAAATGCAGTAGAGAGACGTCAGGCGCGGTGGTGACCGCTTTGCGCAGCGCCGGAACGGACTTGCCGCAGCGCAAGTCCTGGATGAGGTTGGTGACGCGTTGGACGGTGTTGGAAACCGCGATTTTGTCCTTGGGGTCGGCCCCATTGTCTGGGGAAGTATAAGCAGAACCATTGCGGCCAGCCACATAACCTAGCGCCGCCAGCTTGTTCGCCTTGTCTTCGTCTATCATGCTCTTGGGCGTGGGCTGCGTGTTGGTCGTCTTCTGCCGGAAGGCCTCCATCCGGGCCGCTAGCGTATCAGCCACGGCGGGAGACTTCGAAGCGAGGTTGTGTTCAGCTTTGGCGTCCACGTCAGTGTCATAAAGCTCACGGCGGGGCGCCTGAATATACAGATACTTTCCCGTTCTAATGGACTGCACGGCGCTCCATCCAAAAGCGATGTGTCCGTAATCGCCCTGCGAATACGCGCTGCGGTCGCGCCAGGCCTCGGCCGCTGCGTCGCCTTCCGGCCCTTTCTTCATCAACTCCAGCAGGGATGCGCCTTGCACTTGTTTCGGTACCTCGATGCCCACCTGTTGCAGCACAGTTGGCATGATGTCCGCCAGTTCTACCGGGGCTTCCACGCGCTTACCCGAGGATGTGTTGGCGGGCAGCTTGATAAGGAGCGGGACATGGATGGTTTCGTCGTAGACAAAAATGCCGTGCGTATCTTCGCCATGAGCCCCCAGGGACTCACCGTGATCGGCGGTCACGGCAATCAGTGCTCCATCGTAAAGACCGTCCGCTTTTAATTGCCGGAAAAGCTTTCCCAGCGACGCATCCGCATAAGCGATCGCTCCATCGTAAAGCGCTTTGGCATAGCGCGTCTTATACGGCTCGGGCGGGTCGTAAGGTTCGTGTGGATCGAAGAGGTGCACCCATAGGAAGAATGGGCCTTGCCGATGATTGTCGAGCCATGGCAGGGCGCGCGCCACCACCTCGCCCCCTCGGCGCACGACAGTCTGGTAGCGCGTTTTTGGGGAATAGTTGTCCCAACTGTAGCCTGCGTTGTAGGTGTCAAACCCGCGCTCAAAGCCTGGGACGCCCCAGCTTGGGTCCAGCGCCAGCGAACCGACAAATGCTGCCGTGGAATACCCTTGGCCTTTCAGGATCTCCGGCATGTACGGAATATCCTTGCCTAAAGGTATGGGGAAAGTGAGTACCTGGTGGTACTGCGGATAGGTGCCCGTAAGAATGGTCGCGTGCGAGGTGGGGGTGAGCGGAGCTTGCGAGTAGGCGTGGGTGAAGACGACCGATTGCCGCGCCACCGCATCCAGGTTGGGGGTCAAGCCACGTTTCGAGCCCAGAAATCCCATGCGATCGGCGCGGGTCGTATCGATCGTGATGAGGATGACATTTGGGTGTTGCGGATCGGCGGGCGCAGGCGTCTTTGATTCGGTGGGAGGTGCGGCGAGCGCGGCTGCCGCCAAGATGATGGCGCACAAAAAGCAACGAATTACATACATTGGGAACACCTTTGTCTCAATCTCGGGGAGGAACTTGATTGATTTTACATAATCCCGGAGGCTGGCAGCCTATGATCCGGGCCGCGGGGTCGTTACCGTGGTTCCCGATCCGTCGCGCCAGCAGCTCCACCAGCTTGGCTCCCGGCAGGCTCCGCCCAGACGGCCGCGCTAGTTTTGCGGCGCCGGCGATTTTGCGGGCGGCGCCTTCTTGGGCGGTGAGCCCGGGGATGGGACCTTCCCAATCGTTTTCTCCGCCACCTGGCAAGTCTTTTTCGGAAATATGAAAAGGGTCGGATCCTGAGGGCCCAGAACAATGTTCTTATATTTGATGACCTGGTGCATCTTGGTCTCGACCTTCACGGGAAAACCGTCCAGATCCTCCGCTTCCCATAGCCTGATCTTTGCCGGCTCGGGGCGGTTCGCGACGTGAATCGTCACATCCTCGACGTCGCATACATGGCCGTCGACTGTCTCCTTTCCAACCGAAACGCGTTCGTACGTGTTGCCCGGCTGCGACATCGAGAAGGGATAGGTCCGGATATAAAAGCCATTGTATTGCAGGCAACCTCCTCTCGATACACTACGCGTTTGCTTCGCTGCCAAATCGCTGATTTGGTAGATTCTCCCTTCATTGCCCTCCATCCTCATCAGGTCGCCAGAACGGTAGATATGGGCTTCTTCCTCGCTCCCGGGAGTAGGAAGTCCTATCATGATGGCCGAAAAGTCTTTGAACCGATCTAACGGAAACTGGGATGGTTCAGCCGCGGAAGCGGTTTGTCCTGCGGGCGCTTGTTCCGTAGCGGGTGTTTGAACGGCCGGCGGCTGCGCCGGCGGCGTCTGTGCCCATCCCTGAAATGTAACGCAGCCCGCAAACAGCAAAGCCGCAGTCAATCTTTCCATTTTTTGATCCCCCGAACGATTTGTGGTTGGTGCTGAATAGGCCGCAGATCTCGGTTCTTCGCGAGTCCGGTGAACGACGAACGACCGGCGAATGTGAGTATACAAGAAAAGGCCACGCCAGAATCGGCGTGGCCCGGAAATCCACAAGAACCAAGAGCAGCTACTTCTTCAGCTGACGAGCTGCGTCCTTACCGAACGACGTACCCCGGGTTGCAACCGCATTTTTGCCCGGAATGCTCGATGTCAGGCAGCCATAGTTGTAGGCAAAGATTTCTGAGCTGACTCCGAACCAGGCTTCCCAGCCATACTTGTCTGGATGCGGGTCATCCGAATCGCAAACCTGCTTCTTCTCTGGTACTTGCGTGATGTAGAGCGCGTTGTAGCCGGTGAACTCTTCGTATATCGCATCGAAGATGTTGTCCGCCATGGCGACGCCCTTTATGGCGAAGCCAAGCGGATTGGTGGCCGAGGTGAGGGAGGTGGTGGCACCCACCTGTGTGCCGTTATACGGATAGCCGCAACCGACGGTCAGAATGTGATCGCCAGCCCAAATTCCGCCATCCCAGTCGTAGATGTATTCATAGTCGCAGTATTCGCCGCCTTCGGTCGACAGGAAGCCGAAGGATTGTGCCGACGCGAAACTGCAGCAAAGAACAAACAGAGTCATTACCAACAGAGTTGTGAGTTTCAAAGGAATTTCCTCCTGGAAGTTTTTGTCACAATTGTGAAGGTTGCACATCCCCGAAAATCAGAGCAGGCCTACTTGGGGAGCGTAGCGCCACTGCACTGACGGGAGAAGCTTAGCGCATTCCCGAACCAAGTCAAGTCAATAATCAACATTCATACAAAAAAATTTTTGTAGGGCGTTGAAAAGATAAAAACTTTGCGCTCTTTCGGCAAAAGCTCTGCATCTAGGTGAATTCCTGTCTACCGAAGGAGCAATTGAGTTGCGGCTGTGTCGGCAAAAGCCGCACTCGGCAGGCATTCTGAGGGCTGCGTGAACAATAAAGTGCAAACCGTCGCGCGACCCACCTGCAAGATTTTGCACCAGGTTTATCGGATCGGTTCATAACATCAGGATTGCGTCGGCTATCAAACGTCGAGGTAATCCCCGAGTGTAATGCTTGGAGCACAATACGACGAAGATTAGAACGTGACGCGAACGCCAAATACGATTTGGCGTGGAGCGCCATCGGCGTAACTTCCGGAGCCGGGGAGAATACGATCCAGCCGCGATGTACAGAAGGCGGTGGAACTGCCGCAGTAGCCGGCCGAACTTGCATTGTTCAACGAACTGCCGGGCGCGCCATCCATGACGCCGCTGAGCTGGTGCCCTGGACCGCCGAAGTTAGCCCAATTGAAAAGATTGAACAGGGAGACGTTAGGTTCAACGGTGGTGCGCTCTCCCACTTGAAACGGACGAGTCAGGCGAATATCCATCGTCTTGAACCAGGTTGCAGTGGCGAAATGCTCCGGCGGACCTGCGCAATTCTGGGGATTGGAGCTGACATTGGAGCAGATCAGCGGCGCATAAGCGCCCAGCGCAATTAACTGCTGCGGTGAAAACAAGGCGCTGTTGATCAGAGCCTGGCCGGCTGGAGTCACTTTGCCCGCGTAGTCGGCGTTGTAAATCGCGATGGCCTTGGTCAGATTGCTGATTGAGTATCTTCCTGTGCTGCCAATATTGGTTCCGGTGACAAGATCGCCGACGGTGCCGTCACCGGTAAGGTCGCTGCGGAAGATTTCGCCAGCCACGCCGCCGCCATCCAGTTGCGGAACCGAAGCGCTGAGCGGAAGCGGCGAAGCGACATGAGCGATCATGGCAAGGCGCAGGCCATAGGACAAATCCGCGATGGGAGTGAAAGTGAATTGATGTGTGCGGTCGAGGCCGGAGTCGCCCCAATATCCGATGTGCGGGCTGCGGAAGTTTTCCGCAACATTCATCAGGGAATAATCGCCGCCGCTGCCGTCCGGTTCGGCGATGTTGCTGCGATAGCGGGAGAGTGTGTAGGAAAGCGAAAATTCTACCCGCCGTACGCGGCGCAATGGATTCGCTCCGGTTTCGCCACGATAGCCGATCTGAATGGCGGTGTATTTGGACCGGCCGGCGGGAAAGAACATGACGTTCGATCCCACCGCGGGATTGACGCCGCCGAAAGCGGCCTGCTGCTTGCCTAAAACCGAGCAGGGAAACGGCCCGCAGAAGGCATTCGACGAATCGAGGCCGTTGCGCGCGAAATCGGTGATGCTGGCGGTGGGCACGTTAACCAGATAACAATTAACGGCGGCCTGCGAGCTGGAGCCTGCAAAAGTCGCCTGCGGGCAGCCCGCCGAGGCGGGGTTCGAGGCCAGCGTGGCATTGATCGCCGACAACTCCGCCGCATAGTTGTTGAGGAGCGGGTTGAGATTGTCGCCATCGGTCATGTAGTTGGCGTCGCCTACGTGATTGGTGTCGATGCCGAGAGAGAATTGCGTGCCGATCTCGCGGATGTAATCGGCAGAGAACATACCGTGTTCTCCGAGTTGATGCTGAATTCCACCGGAGAGATGAAGCACCCGCGGCGTTTTGTAGCCGGGTGCGAGCATGCCACCGAAGTCCGCAATGCTGTTGGCCAGCGAGTAAATGTTGGGGCCGCCGGTCACCGCCGATTGCGTTGCCATGAACTGCGACTGCAAATCCTGAATCGCGGAGGAAACAGCTCCGATGGGCTGGCCGCAGATCTGGGTTGCAATGTCGCGTCCGTCTACCGAACTCACCACCGATCCGTCGGGAAAGAGCACCGATCCCGTCGGGCACAGCGTCAGGCTGCGGTTATATTGTCCATTGGAGAGGCGATTGACGCGGTCCTGATAGGCATTCTGAAGCAGAAGATTGTCGTAGAACATGCCGCCGCTGGCACGCACCACCATCCGCCCATTGTGGGCCGGATCCCAGGCGACCCCAACCTGCGGAGCGAAATTATGCGTTGGCTCGGTCACCACGCGGCCCAGCGAATTCCCCGGCCCCAGATGTTGCTGTTGCAGCAGATCGAACTGATCAAGAATAAAGCCGCTTGTGCACGGCGGAGTCTTCACGATCGTCGTGTTGATCGCTGAACACGGCACCGGCGGCAGATCGCTGTTCGTGCGCCCGGTGTCGTACACATAATTGACTCCAATGTCGACGTTGATGTTCGGAATCACATTGAAGGTGTCGCCGGCGTAGCCCTCGAAGCGCGTGTCGAAGTGTCCACCAGTCGAGCGATTGAAGGCCGAGTTCTCGCTGAAATTTCCCAGCCCGTTGTAAATCGCGAACGTGTCGACTGGAAAGTTCAGCGGATTGTCGGCCGCTCCGCGCGGATCGCCTGGGTATAGCGGCGCCAGGCTTGGATTGCTGTTGACGGCGGTGATCGCGTCAAGCCCGTTGGAACTGGTGACGGAAGGCTCAGAATCTCCCGGGACAAAAAAATCTCCCTGGGTGATGCGATGAATCGCACCTCCGAATCGCAGCGAGTGCTTTACCCGGTAAATTCTTCTGCTGTCGTAACGCCCGAAAAGATCGCGTTGAATCGTCTGCCGCGGGCCGAGAATGCTCGGCCCCAGTGCGAACGAGCCGATTTGCATGTGGAACGGCGCTGAGGGCAAAATGGTGGACGCGCCCAGCGCCGGATTGACCGCGTCGACCAGCTTCTGATATCCGAAACGCGCGCTGTTGGTATAGCGTCCGCGCTTCCAGTCCAGGCCGAATACCGCTGCCGGGACATTGAACTGATTGCGATAGTCTGACAGATTGTCGGAGGGACCGATCCCGTTGCTGTTGTCGTAGCTGAGGCGGACGAAACCTTTCATGCTTGCGCTAAAGGTGTAATCGAGACGCGCTGTCAACATGTTCTCGCGAAAATAAGCGCTCTGCGCGGCGGTTTCGTCGAACCCGCCCAGATCACCGGGATTCGGCAAAATCAAATCCCCGGTCGTCATGGGAAAGAAACCGTCCTGCTTGGTGCGTTCGCCGGTCACAAACAAAAACGCTTTATCCTTGATCACCGCTCCGCCCACTCCGAATCCGTAATGCTGGCGGCTGTAGCCGGAGGTGCCGGAGGGAAATCCAGCGAGACCGAGACTCTGGTCGCGCAAATTGCCGAAGACATCGCCGTGCAATTCATCTCCCGCCGAGCGCGTTGTGATGCGCACCGAACCAGCAGCATTTAGCGATTGCGAAACATCGGGCAGCACTCGCGTAACGGTTACTTCGCTCACCGAGTCGGCCGGCAGATTCGTGGTGGCCGCGCCCTTGGTCTCATCCATCACCTCTACTTGGTCGGCGTCGTAGTGCGTGGTGCGTCCCAGTTGGCTGTCAATCGCAAGCGATTGCAGGCCACTCTTGCCCGGGTCGAGGATCGCTCCATCCACCGCCGCAACGCCGGGGTCGATTCTCCCGGCGTTCAAATAATTTCGTCCGTTGATCGGCAGCGTATCGGCAGCACTGCCACCGAACTTGCTTTCCAGTTGGACGGGGCCGGGATTGATCCATCCCAGCTTGAAGTTTGCTCTAACCGGATTACCCACCACCACGGTGACCGTGGTTTCGACCGGCGCCATGTCACGGGCTTCAGCCGTGACAACATAAGTGCCCGGCGGCAACGCCTCGGTGACATACACTCCACCCTTGGAAGAGCGCGTCACACCTCGTACCTCAGTCGCCTGCGAGCTGTAGAGGATTCGCGCGTTTTCAATCGGGGCGCCCACATCATCGAGCACTGTGCCCTCAATCGTGCCGGCAGTAGGATTTTCTCCGGTTACTTCCTGCGCCCATAAGGGAGCGGCGAAAGCAAGCAGAGTAAACCAAATGGGAGGGATTAAGCTCAGGGACAGAGAACGCCGAACGCGCCAACCGAACCATTGAAACAAAGCGCCACTCTCCTGGGAGCAGAATCTCAAAGTGGAGCGGGAAAACGATTCTGCGTCTAAAGGGTCTTAGTTTCCACTGCAATGGAATAGGACAGTTTACTAGATGCGGCAACTTCAGCGGCGCGATGTATGGGATTTTGGAGAACGGCCAAGGTTAATTCATGTGATCGAGGACTCGTTGTCAACTCTGTGCGCGAAATTGCTGCAGCATGTCTAAAACGTATTTTTGTGCGTGTAGTATCCCGCACGATAGTGCGATTGAAACGGACCGCCGGCCGGAGGTTTGTTCAAATCCACGTGCAGTCGCCGGAAGTCGGAGTTGGAATAGCGCTGCGAGGGATAATAGGCGAGCAAATATTGGGTGCGCAGTTCGTCGCTGATTTGGCGGAAGGCATCGTCCAGCTGCGCGCTCGAGGTCGCGTAATAGTATTTGCCGCCGGTATCCGATGAAATCTGAATCAACGCGTGTTCACCGCCGGTGTCGCGGCCGGCGTCGGCTTCGATGGGAACGATAATAATGCTGTAGATAATGGCCTCGGCCTCCTGCGCGGCGCGCAGCGCTTCCTTGTAGTCCACCTGGCTCATGGTGTCCCCGCCATCGGTGATCACCACCATTACTTTTCTTCCCTGACGGCGACCCAGCGCGTGTGAGCCGAGGTAGACGGCGTCGTAGAGCGCCGTCGCCGCGCCGTTGTGCGGACGATCAATGCCGGCGTCGATTCGTTTCAGATCGGAGGTAAACGGCACGACTTCGCTTACGATCTCGCTAAATTTGTAAACCGACAGGCCATCCTGCGGGCGCACAATGGCGTGCGCAAATTTGCGAGCGGAAATCAGTTCCAGAGGCAGATCTTTTCTGGTGCTCAGGCTGGTATCGACCCCGAGCACGATGGAGAGCGGCAGCGCGGATTCCTTGCTGAAGATTGCGATTTTTTGCTCTTTGCCGTCTTCCTTCAGCACAAAATTTTCTTTCTGCAGATTCGCTATCGGAGCGCCGTGCGCATCGGTAACGGTCACGAAGACGTTCACCAGCTTTACCTCGACGGTGATAGTGGATTCGGGATCCTGGCCTATCGCCGCGCCACAGGCGAAGATAAGAGCCAGCAGACACGCTACGAACCTCGAGCCACGGGCTACGACCGAATGACCCCTGTCCGCGCATGCTCGCAGCTCGCAACTCGCTGCTCGTAGCCGTTCGCTGGATTTCGGGATGCGGCTTTGCAACGAAGTTCGGTTCATTCGGATTCAATCATTTGGATGCGGGCTAGCGTGGGCTGCGCCTCCCTGGGCAGCGAATTTCTTCCGGAAAAGTCTCGCCGTCGGCCCAGACTGCGCCGTCTTCAAAATATTCCTTCTTCCAGATCGGCACCGTTTTCTTCAGCCTGTCGATGATCCAGCGGCAGGCCTGAAACGCAGCGTCCCGGTGCGCGGCCGTCACCACGATCAGAACGCTCGTCTCGCCGATTTCCAAACGTCCCAACCTGTGGACGATCGCCACTCCGCGCACGCCAAAACGCGCCTGCGCCTCCATCTGCAGCGCTTCCATCTGCTTCAAAGCCATCGCCTCATAGGCTTCGTAATGGAGATAGAGAGTGCGCCGGCCGCGCGTGTTGTCGCGCACAATGCCTTCGAAAATCACCGCCGCGCCGTCTTCCGGCCGCTTGAGTCGGCCAACAATAGAATCCGTCTCGATCGGCTCGCGCACGATTCGAACTTCACCCTGCAATTCGCCTTGCTCTGCATTGGCCTTGGCCGACCCGCCACTGACTGGCGGCAACAGCCCAACTTCATCGCCTTCGTGCAATGCGCGGTCGGCCGTCGAATATTCCCGATTCACTGAAATGGCGAGCGACGGCGCCATCGCTTCCAGCCGCGGAGCCTGTCGCACATAGTAAAGAATCACGTCGCGCGCTCTCGCGTCGCTCGGCATATCCACAGTATCTGCCGATCGTCCGATGAGATCCTTCACCACACCGAAGAAAAGCACGCCGATCTTCATGGAAATTCGCGCCAAGCTCAACGGTTTGCTGCAAACGTTGCAGCCCTAGTGTAGCGCGGTGGCAACCTAAGGACGATGTCCCTCCGTGTATTCGTGATCTATCATTCTCCGTTTTCCCGAATTACCTCCGTAATCGTGCAATAGGTCACCTTCCCGCTTAGTCTTATTACCAACGCCCTATTCCGGAAGAGGAGGCTGTTATCGCCAACCCGGTTCAAACCGATGCCAGCCGCGGTGCGGCCGCTCGGTCTTTCCTGCACAGCCTCAACATCCTGATCAAGTACACGCGGCTGTACGGAGTGACCCACAAGCGCACGGAAGGACAGTTCGGTGTCGCCTGGAATGAACTTCAGCAGGCGCTACCCAAGAGCGGCGACACGGGATTTGTGCTGGGTGTTGCGGACAACAAACTTCTTCTCGATGGCCTTCCGCTTGAAACCGGGCAGGCGGAGCGCAGTTTCGCACAGTTACTGACAGCGGCCGGACTTTCCAGCATCCTCTTCTCGAACAAAGTTACAATCGACGACTTTACCCGCCTGGTGCGCGCTTTCGCCATGGGCGGATCGAAAGCGCAGGACTTTGCGAAACAACTGAAAGAGACGCTCGGCGATAACAAGGATTCGTCGATCCGTATCAATGAAGTCAAGTTTGTCGCCGCCGATCCTACCACCGGCGAGTATTCCATGGCGGCGCAACTGGCCGCGCAAGCGCTTGGCCCGGAAGCCAAGCAGTGGCTCAACGATCCGCAGAAACTCTTGCAGTTGATTGCTGCCGCGCAGGGAGCAAGCGGCGGCGGTGGCGCAGCGGGCGGCGCGCCGCTCGGTACTGTTCCGAGCATTCCGATCCCCGGAGGCGCCGGTGGCTCCGGCGGTCCCTCCTCTGCGGGAAGCGGGCCTTCTGGAGGGGCTTGGAGCGGTGGCGTAGTTCCGTTGCAAGAGGAGGAGGTCATTCAGACCATTCGCCTGCTCACGCATTTTGGGCAGACGATGCAGGATCCCAACGCCTCGCCGGAAAACCTGAAAGTGGAACTCGGAAAAGCGCCCGAAGGGGCCAAAGTCAATCTCGCGGGACTATTGGAAAGTCTGGCCAAGCAAGTTACCGACAAGCCCGGCGACGGCGGCGACACCCCGCTGCTGATGAAGGCGGCCGAGAGCATGGCCATCAAATTCGCGCTCGAACGCTATCAGCGGGGCGATGTGAAAGTCAACGCCGTGCACGAGATGATGGAACACATGAGCCGGCAGATGGACACGCTGCGGCAGATTTTGCGCGTTCAGGAAGACAAGATGTCCAAAGCCGGCATTCTGGTCGAGTCTCATGCTGACATTCTTGATCGCATGTTCTGGGCGGAGATTCCTGAGGCGGGCAAGAAAAGCGTTCTGCTTTCGGGCGAAGCGGCCTGTGTGCCGCCACGCAACATTCGCCAGTTCGTCGAAATCCTTTTCGAACGCGATGACAACGAACTCGCCGCCAAGATTCTAGCGAACTACTGTTCCGGTCTCGACGCCAAAGATGCCGAACCACGCCGCAAGACCGCGATTGGACTGGGTCAACTCGCCGACCTCTATGCCAGCGCGCCCAATGAGGTCATGCCGAACACCGTCGCCATGATCGCCGAAAATCTGGCCAAGGAAAACGATAGCGAGATTCAAAGCCTGCTGAGCGCTGCCTTCACCCGTTTCGGACAGGAGGCTTGCGCCCGCAAGAAATATAAGGCCATCGCAGAATTCTGCGATTCGCTCGAGAGGATTGCGCAGCAGCGGCCCGCTCTTGTGCAGGACCTGCGCTCGCGCGTCGGCATTGAGAATCGGCTGCCGGAGATGATGGAAGAAGCCATCAATGCGGATGAGGTCTCCGAGGATCTGATCAACGTGCTGCAACAGCTTCCGCGAATTTCGGTCGAGCACCTTGCCGATCGCTTCTTCCGCGCTCAGAGACGCATGGAATGCGATCGCATTGTGGAACTCGTCGGCGAACTGGGACGGCCGGCGATCGACGATCTGCGCGACATGCTGACCTCGGGACAGCCGCGACAGGCGGCCTCATCGGTCGGCCTCTTGAGTCGCTTGTCCGTAACTTCGCTTTTGGAGTTGCTGCCGCCGCGCATCGGCGATTTCAACCGCTTCTATCAGGACATTATTGTCCGCCAGATCGCTTACGGTGCGGCGCCGGACCGCGGCCGTACTCTGCTCGAACTGCTTGAACTGCTCGATTCGCTCATCCTGCCCGAGGCCATCGATGAGATCGGCATGAGCCAGGACCGGAGCGCCAGCGCCAGCCTGATTGCCCTGGCCTCCGCTGGCGAGGCGCAGCACCGTCCGCCATTCGTGCAACTGAAAGCCATCGAGTCGCTCGGCCGCTTGCGCGAAACCGAAGCCGTTCCCGTGCTGCGCACCATCGTCGAATCCAAGAAAATGTTCGGCTACAGCCAGCACCGCGAGTTGAGAATCGCCGCGATTCAGTCCCTTTCCAAGATCGATCCCCGGCATGGCACGCAGGCTCTAACCGACAGCGGACTGGAGGCGGGCGAACTGACGGTGGCTCCGCTCGATTCTGGTCCGGGATGTCCTTGGGTGCGTCAACGGCGTTACGAACGCATCATGCTGCCGCGTACGCTTTCTGCGACTCTTTCCAGTTCCTGGGGAAAATCAAACATCGTGATGCGGGAGATGAGCCTCGGCGGCGGCATGGGCACCCGCAATGACAATCTGCGCGTCGGTTCCGAGGCGCACGTGGAAATCTCGCTGGGCGTGAAAAAGATTCGCGGCGAGGTTCTTCTGCGCCGCGCCCGCGTGAATGAAATCGGGTTCGAGTTCGTCAGCATGGACCTCGACAGCCGTTACCGCTTGCGGCGCGTTCTGGTCGAGTCGTTGCAAAAGGTTCCGGACAGCCGTTCGCCTGACTGGGACGGCGAGCGCAACATCCAGAATTAGTTTCAGGCCTTAAGGCGTTATCAGTTTTAGGAAAAAAAACGGCCCCCGCGCACATGCAATTTGCAGGCCGGGTGCCGCGCAATTTTTCCGATCCCTCAGACCACCTTCACGAAAACAATCACTAGGGTGAACAACACCAGCGACTCAATGAAGGCAAGACCAAGAATCAGAGCCACCATGATTCCTGGACGCGCGGCCGGATTGCGGCCGATCGATTCGCAGGCGGCCCCCGCAGTTCTTCCTTGCCCGAGTGCGGCCAGGCCGGCCGCGAGAGCAATGGCAAAACCGGAAGTCAGCGCTACCCAGTTCGTACCGCCCACCGGGGCCGTCGCCCCCTGCGCAAAGGCCGGCACAGCCAGCACCGACGCCATCGTCATCATGAACATCAACATCGCGAACTTCCGCATTGTGTTTCTCCTTTTATAAATTGTCGCCAGGAGGTGGTTGACGCCGTGCTTAGGAGCCGGCACCCTCACGCTGAACGGCAGGTCTCAGTTTCCAGGTCTCAGGTCGCAGAAAACCGGGTTAGGAAGTTTCTGAGACCCGACACCTAAAATCTGAGAGCTTATTCTAGTGCGCTTCCCCGGTCGCCTCGGCGAGATAGACGCAGGGCAACAATATAAAAATATAGGTCTGAACCACGGCCACCCCGATGTGCAGGCCCTCGAACACGACGGGAATCCCGAGTGGTATGAGCGAAAAGAAAACCAGGGTGACCATTTCTCCGGCAAACATGTTGGCAAAAAGACGGATGGTCAGCGACATGATGCGGGCAAGGTGACTGAACACCTCGATCGGAAACAGCAGGAATGGCAGAAGCAGCCGCATGACCAGCGGCATTTCTTTGTCCTGCGGACCGATGAAGTGTTTCAAGTAGCCGATCGCACCGTTCGTTCGCACGCCCTGATAGTGATAATAGAACCACGTCAGGAGCGCGCATCCGAGCGGAACAATTGGCACCGCTGTGGGCGACTCCAATCCAGGGACGAGGCCGAGCAGATTGCAAATCAGGATGAATATGCCCAACGTGGTGAGATACGCCACGTACTTCGAACCGTGATGCCCGATCACCTCATCGGCTGTATGGGCGATAAAGCCGTGGATCGCTTCCATGGTGTGCTGCAAGCCCCCCGGACGCTCCACTGAGAGCCGTACCCTTACCGCAATAAAGAATGCCGTGAGCAGCAAAGCTACCAGCAATTCCATCGCGAAGCTGTTTGAGATCGGAGTGGCCGATTGCTTCACGTGAATGTGGAGCGCCTGCAGCAACGCCAGGACCTGCGGGCCGAAGAAACGATTTAGAAATGCAGTAAAAACCAACTGGTCCATGTATTAAACCGGGCTAGGGCAGCTCGAAGTGGGCTCACTGCCGCGAGTACATATAAGCCTGCCATGCCGCTTCGGCCATGAGAGCTGCGACCGGCACACACAGACCCCACAGAAGACCACGAAAGGCCACGGCAGAACTGTTGAATATAGCATAGGCAGCGACTGCCACCAACCCGTAGCGCAGCAGGAAGAGCAAAACGATGCGGCCGCCTTTCTCGCGGCTATTGCGATTGGCGATGCGATCAGTGAGCGCTTCGACGCCGCGCGCCAGCGCGCGAAAATTGGCATAGGAAATCGCCACGCCGAAAGCAAAACCGATTGCTCCGGCCCCTCGGTAAAACCAGAAGGCAGGAGCCAGCAGTAGCATGCTTATCAATAACATATTGCGCAAGAGGCGAGGAATGATGCGCTCAAATCTTGTACCCTCGTCGATTGAAGAGTTGTCGCTCAAGTCGTGAATGCTCAGATCGTTCGAACTGGCGAATCGCAGTTCACCGGGCGCGGATTAGCTGTGGCTCGGTCAGGATCCCCAGGCCAGTTCATTTGTCACTTTTGTAAGCGCCGACCGCCATGCGGATCATTTGCGCAAATCCGACCACCGCGCCAAACAGTAAGCCGACCAGATAAAGCCATTTGGTATGCAGCCAGTAATCGGCTAGTTTGCCCAGGAAAAATCCCAGCAGGACGGCGGCGGGAATAATAAAGCCCATCTCGGAATAGCGAGCCAGTGCGACGAGAGGAGTTTTCTTATCCCGAGGGTTCTGCGGCTCTGGCATGGCGAAATTCTAAATCAGCGGTGAGCTCCGGGCATCGCGCAGCGAACGAACTGAGCGGGACCATTGCTCCCTCTGAAGACTTGGCAACAGCAGCGCGAGGGCCGCGTCTCGCCTTTTTGTGTGCTCGCAGCCCGTAGCTGCGGCTCGAAGCTTGCGGCTATCTCATCATCGCCTGCACATGCGGCGATTGAACAATCCCCAACGACCAGTTGACGCTGCGAATAAAAGGCTCGGGGTAAATGCCGATCACGATGGTCGCGAGCGCCGTCAGGCCCAGCGTACAACGCATGCCCAGGCTGAGCGGCAATCGTTCAGCCTCCATCGGCGCGCGCATCAACATCGAGTTGGCAATCTTCAGGTAGTAATAAAGGCCGAACAGCGAATAGAGCACGCCGAGCGCGGCAAGGCCGTAATGTCCGCTCTCGATGAGGCTGAGAAAGATGTAGTACTTGCCGAGAAATCCCGCGGCCGGAGGAATACCCGCGAGCGAGAGCAGAAACAGCAGCATCAGCACAGCCTCAACTGGGGCGCGCTGGTAGAGCCCTGCCATGTCGTCAAGTTCGTCGCCTATGACATTGCGCTGCCGCAATGAGGCAACCACGGCAAAGGCACCTAGGTTCATGAACGTGTACACCAGGAGATAGATCAGGATGCCCTTAAAGCCGTCGTAAAAGCCCGGCGTGCCTGGCTGCGAGGTTCCTATGGCGATAAGCGCCAGCAGCATGTAGCCCACGTGCGCGATCGAAGAATAAGCCAGCAGGCGCTTGGTGTTGGTCTGCGTGAGGGCCGCGAAATTGGCGCCCGTCATGGTCGCGATGGAGACGAAAACAATCACGGGCGTGTAGACCGAGCGCAGCGGGTACAGGCCGAACAGCAGAATGCGCAACAACATGGCCCACGCTGCCGCTTTCACAGCCACCGACATAAAGCCGGTAATGCTCGTAGGCGCGCCTTCATAAGCGTCAGGCGCCCACTGATGAAAGGGAACAGCCGCGATTTTAAAAAGTAATCCAGTCATAGTCGCAAATAGCGCGATCACGACCACCGGGTTATGGGCATTCTGTCCGGAAATTCCGCGCGCAATGCTTGCCAGATTGGTGCTGCCGGTAAGTCCATAAAGCAGGGAGAGACCATAGGCGAAGATGCCCGATGAGAATGCACCCAGCAACAGATACTTCAAGGCTGCCTCATTCGAGCGGCGGTCGCGCCGCAGAAAACCAACCAGCACATAAGTGGAAATTGCCATTAACTCGAGGCCGATGAAAATCAGTACGACGTCGATCCCCGCCGCCATGCACATCATGCCCACGACGGACAAGAGCATCAGCGAATAGTATTCGCCGTGATGCTCATTTTCTAAGTCGAGATAATGCACGGATGCGAGGATAGATACAGCTGCTCCGGCGAGAAATAAGTACCAAAAATAAATGGCAAAACGATCGACGAGCATCGAGTTATAAAAACCCACCAATCCCCGCGAGGGCAGAGTCGATTGAATCTGCCATACACAGAAAGCCGCCATCAGCACGCCGACCATGGCGCCAAGAGCGTCGATCCACTTCCACGCCTTCGGAACCCACAGGTCGATGAGCAGAATGCCGAGCGCAAAAATCGTAAGTTCGACCATCGGCAACATCAGCCGGTAGTCGGTTGGTGAAAGGCCTTTCACTTAGTTGCTCGCTTTCAGCGCCGCGACCTTCGGTTTCGCGGAGTTCGGTTTCATCATTTTCGATGCAGTTATGCTGGTCCCGACGACGGCCGCGGGTTGAACCGGCGCGAGCGCCGGCGCAATCTGCGCGCTCATAGGCGCATTCGGATTGGAGTTGCTTTGAACCACCTGCACAATCCGATTGACCGGCTGCTCGAGAATCTGGAAAAACGGCTTGGGATAGAGTCCAATCCACAACGCCATAATGATCAGCGGAACAAAGGTCAGAATTTCGCGTGGCGTAAGATCGTGCAGCTTTTCATTCTTTGCATTGGTTACAGTCCCAAAAAAGACGCGTTGATAGAGCCAGAGTAAGTAAGCCGCGGCCAGAATCACTCCGGGCGCAGCCCACGCCGCCCAGCGCCAGTTCGCGACGAACGCACCCTGCAGAATGGTGAACTCGCCGACAAACCCATTCAACAACGGCAATCCCATCGAAGAAAGAAACATAATCATCGTAATGGTCGCGTACACCGGCATAACATTCGAAATCCCGCCGTATTCGGCGATCTCGCGCGTGTGCCGCCGCTCGTATAAAATGCCGACGATCAAGAAGAGCGCGCCGGTTGAGATGCCATGATTGATCTGTTGCAGCACCGATCCGCTCAAGCCTGTCGAATTCAGCGCAAAGATTCCCAACGTGCAGAAGCCAAGGTGGCTGACCGAGGAGTACGCCACCAGTTTCTTCATGTCCTTTTGCATGAGTGAGACCAGCGCGCCATAGATGATGCCGACAATCGAAAGGCCAATCATCCAGCCGCGAGTCGTTACATCCATGAACGTCGCCGAGCTGTTGATCACCTGGGGGAAAAATGGCAAAGAGAAGCGAACGAATCCGTAGGTTCCCATTTTCAGCAGAACGCCGGCAAGAATAACCGATCCTGCGGTGGGAGCTTCGACGTGAGCATCCGGCAGCCACGTGTGAAACGGAAACATCGGAACTTTGATGGCGAAACCAATGAAGAATGCCAGGAAGAGCCAAATGGCGTAGTGGAATGGAATCTGCGGCGCGGTCTTATAAAGCTCCGGGATGCTGAAGGTGTAAATGCCTGTGAGAGTGTGGTGATGAAAGTAGAGAAATAAGATGCCGAGTAACATCAGCACCGAACCCATTAATGTATAGAGAAAGAACTTGATCGCCGCATAGAGTTTGCGTGGTCCACCCCAGATACCGATGAGCAGATACATCGGCACCAGCATGGCTTCCCAGAAAACGAAGAATAAGAAAAAATCGAGCGCCATGAAAACGCCGAGCATCCCGGTTTGGAGCACCAGAAACCAGACGTAATACTCTTTGACTCGGTTCTCGATCGCGGTCCAGGACGAAAGAATCGAAATCCAGCCGAGCAACGTGGTCAGCATGATCAGCAAAAAGGAAATACCGTCAATGCCGAGGTTGTAACCGGCGCCAATCGAAGGAATCCAGTTGTTCGCCGTGCCTTCGAGGAACTTGAATTGCTGTAAATCGAAGCGCTGCGCCCAGAACATCGGCACCAGCGGCAGGGATATCAGGAAGCCAGCGAGGGCGAAGATGTTCGCAATCCAGCGGATCGCGTCTTTGTTCTCCCTGGGTATCAAAAGGAGTACGAACGCGCCCACGAGCGGAGTGAAAAGAATAATGGATAGTATGTGACTCTGCATAAGAGCTCTTGGCCTTTAGCTCTTGGCTTTTGGCTAACAGCCAAGAGCCAATAGCTAAGAGCGGTACTTCACTTCCACACGTAATACACACCAAATCCAAGCAGGCCCGCGACCATCACCAGTGCGTACCACTGCACCAAGCCCCATTCGAACAAGCGCGCTGGATAAGAGATCATTCGGGCAAGAATGGCCGGACCGTTTACGCCGATGCCGTCGATGATCCACTTATCCCACCAGGTCGAAAGCGTCGCGATGGCGCGAGTAACCCATCCGGCATCGTTGACCGCTCCATCGATGATTTTGGCGTCGAACCACGATGACGCTTCGCCCGCGCCCATCGCGCCCAAGCGAACTTTGCCCAGCTTGCGTCGCCCGGTGAAAACGTAATCGTAACCCTCGTCAACAAACCACTTGTTATAAAGCAGCGTATAGAGCGGCGCAGCCGAGGCCGCAATGGGCTCAGGATAATCCTTGCCCGCATGCGCGTAGGAGCGATAAGCCAACCCGAGGCCCACCACCGCGGCTAGAACCGACAGCGCCATCAGCGCGTATTCCATCGGGTCGGTGCGCTCTTCTTCTTTTTCGCCTGCGGCCAGTTGCGCCGGTCTTTCGGCCTCCAGCACGGGCGCTTCCCGGGCAAAAACTGGTTCCAGAAATTTTTCAAAACGGTTCGAGCCTCCAAGGCTGTGAGGAAGGCCCAGCCATCCTGCCAGCACCGAGCAGATCGCGAGAATCACGAGCGGCATGGTCATGGACTTCGGCGACTCGTGAATGTGGTGTTCAACTTCGTGGCTCATGCGCGGCTGGCCAAAAAAAGTGAGGAAGATCAGCCGTCCCATGTAGAACGCAGTCATCAGCGCTGTGGCAAAACCGATGAACCACAAAATGTGATAGGCGCTCGATTCCCGCGTATACGCTTGCCACAAGATTTCGTCTTTGGAGAAAAACCCCGCAAATCCCGGAATGCCGGCGATGGCGAGCATTCCAACGAACATCGTCTTGTAGGTTGTCGGAATGCGGCCGCGCAGATCGCCCATATACTTCATGTCTTGCTCTCCGCTCATGGCGTGGATCACCGAGCCCGATCCGAGAAAGAGCAGCGCTTTAAAAAATGCATGCGTGAAGACGTGGAAGACTCCGGCGGCAAATGCGCCCACGCCAAGCGCCAGGAACATATATCCGAGCTGGGAGACAGTCGAATAGGCGAGCACGCGCTTGATGTCATTCTGTACCAGGCCGATGGAGGCCGCGAAGATCGCCGTCAGCGCTCCGATGATTGCGACGACCTTCATCGCCGTCGGCGCGAGCACAAAAATTGCGTTGGAGCGCGCCACCATGTAGACGCCCGCCGTAACCATGGTGGCTGCGTGGATTAGCGCCGAAACCGGCGTCGGACCTTCCATTGCGTCGGGCAGCCAGATGTACAGCGGAATCTGCGCCGACTTGCCCGTGGCGCCTACAAAGAGAAGAATGGCTGCGATCGTGAGAATGGGATCGCCCACCAGATAGTGGCCGCTGCGGGCGAGCGCATTGATGTCGGTAAAACGGAACGAACCCAAATACCACACCAGCGTGAGCGCGCCGAGGATGAACCCCGCATCGCCAATGCGGTTCACGATGAATGCCTTGTTCGCCGCATCGCTCGCCGATTTCCGGTGGAAATAGAAACCGATCAGCAGATACGAGCACAAGCCGACGCCTTCCCAGCCGACAAACAACAGAATGTAATTATTCGCCAGGATCAGCGTGAGCATGGCGAACATGAACAGGTTCAGATATCCGAAGAAGCGGTAGTACCCGCCCTCATGCGCCATGTAGCCGACGGAATAGATGTGGATCAACATGCCTACGCCGGTGACGAAGAGCAGCCAGATCGCAGAGAGTGGATCGAGCAGAAAGCCGAAGTCAGCATTGAACGCGGCCGTCGTGCCATCTTTCTTAACGAGGCTCAGGCCGGAATCGCCCGAGCCTAGCCAGGTGTAGACGATCTTTTGGAATGGCTGGCCGGTGCCGTGGACGGAGCGCGTGTACTCCGACACGGCAAAACAGGCAAACAGGAATGCAACGACCACCACGCCGACGCACACCGCGCTGACCGCGGATTTTTGCAGCCGCCGGCCAAAGAAGAGCATGATTGCGGCTCCGGAGGCCGGAAAGAGCGGAATCAGCCAGAAATGGTTTAGACAAAACATGTCGTTCGTCGGTTGTTCTTAGCTGTTGGCTCTTAGCTTGTAGCTTTTGGTTTGAAGCCTTTAGCTAAAGGCTAAAAGCTAACGGCTAAGAGCTGTTTAGCTACCACTTCAACAAATCAATCTCATCCACATTGATCGTCTCCTTGTTACGAAAGAAGGCGATCAGAATGCCGAGGCCGACGGCAGCCTCAGCTGCGGCATCGACCACGATAAATACCGCGAAAGTCTGCCCATGCAGGTTTCCCCACATGCGAGAAAACGCCACCAGGTTCAGGTTCACGGCATTCAGAATCAGTTCGATCGACATCAGCACGATCACCACGTTGCGTCTGGTGAGCACGCCAATCACGCCCAGCACGAAGAGTGCTGCGGCCACCACGAGATAGTGGAATGTGGTGATTGGAACCATAAAGTTCAGTCGTTCAAATTCAGTCGTTCGTCGCCGGTCGTCGTCGTTCGCGGCGCGCGTTAGCATCACGCGGTTTTGCCAACACAATCGACAAACGACCAACGACTAGATCTTCTTCTTCGTCATAATGACCGCCCCAAGAATCGCCACCAGCAGCAACAGCGAAGCGATCTCAAAAGCGAACGTATAAGGGCCCATACGGCCAGCTTCTCCGTAGAGCATCGCCGCGATCTGCTGCGTATTCGACGACTCCTGTAGCGCCACCAGGCGATCCGGAAACAGATTCCTGCCCTTTACAAACGCGGAGACAAACAACGACAGCAGAGCGCATGCCGCGGCCAATCCCACTGGCCAAATGCGGTTGAACTGCCGGTCTTTGGCCGAGCGTTCGATGTTCACCAGCATGATCACGAACAGAAATAGAACCATGATTCCGCCAGCATAAACGATAATCTGCACGCCGGCGACGAACGGTGCGTAAAGCATCAGATAGAGTCCCGCCACCGACAGCAGCGTGACAATCAGGGACAGCGCGGAATGCACGGCGTTGCGGCGCGTAATCACCAGCAAGCCGCTAACGATAGCCGCACCCGCCAGAAAATAAAAAAAGAACGGCGTTGCCACCGGAGCCGCGCCCGTGTTCACCACCGAATTCATGAAATCAGCACTCCCACAATGGCGGTCAGAATCAGCACGCCGAGCGAAATCGGCAGCATGACCTTCCACCCCACTCTCATCAACTGGTCGAAACGATAGCGTGGCCAGGTCGCGCGATACCAGATGAAAAGGTACATGAAGACCGCAACTTTCAGCACGAACCAATAAACGTAGTCGATGCCCTCGCGGAAGCGGCCAGCGATGCTAGCATCGTTCGTTCGGCCTGCGACCGCAATCGCCAGCAGGAGCAGCGCGATCAATCCCAGCAGTGCCGCGAAAACCGCAAGACCAATGCGTTGAATTCTGAAATACGCCTGCGCAGGCATGCGCGCGGTTCCGATAAAAGCAATCGCCGCCAATCCCGCAAACGTAAGACCCGGAAACAGCGAGAAGATAAAGTCCCACGCGGAGCCAGTCAGCAGGTTGGGAAACGGCCGCATCCATCCGCCCAGCCACAACGTCACCGCGATCGAAGAGACGGCGATCATGGCCGCATATTCGCCCAGCATGAAGAGCGACCAGCGCAAGCCGCTGTATTCGGTGTGGAATCCCGCGGTCAATTCCGATTCGGCTTCAGGCAAATCGAAGGGGGCGCGGTTGGTCTCGGCGATCATAGCGATGGCAAAAATCACAAATGCGATCAGACCGAGCGGGAAGAATTTGAAGATGAACCAGACGCCCTGCTGCTGCTGCGCTTCGACGATGCCGATCATGCTCAGCGTGCCTGTGCCGGTGCGGTTCAAACTGGTCATCAGCAGCGCCGAAACAATGGCCAACCCCATAGCCACTTCATACGAGACCATCTGCGCGCTCGAGCGGAGCGCGCCAATCAGCGGATAATGCGAGTTCGAAGCCCAGCCGGCGGTAATAATTCCGAGCACGCCGAGAGATGAGACTCCGAGCATAAAGAGGATGCCGATGTTCATGTCGCTCACGGCTTGCGACGGGCCGAACGGTATCACCGTGTAAACCGTAAACGCCGCCAGCAGGCCGATCAGCGGCGCAACCCAAAAAACAACCGCATCGGCCTGCGCCGGAATGATATCTTCCTTTAGCATCAGCTTCAGCGCGTCCGCGATGGGCTGCAGCAATCCGTGCGGGCCCACGCGCATGGGGCCGAGTCGAATCTGGAAATGCGCCAGCGCTTTGCGCTCAATCCAGTTCATGGCGACCACCGCGAGCGACACCCCAGCAAAAATAATAAGCACGTAAATCAGCGCCCAGAGCTGGTTGTCGGCGTTGCCCGGTGGCACGGTGCTGCCCAGATACGACATGAATGCGTTCAACATTTTCAGTTCAACCCAGTCGATTCAACCCTGTCGATTCAAACCAGACGACTCAAATCAGTCGACTCAACCCCGTTGATTCACTTCACCGGTCCACCTCACCGAGCACAATGTCGAGTGTTCCAATAACCGCGACCACGTCGGCAACCAGCATCCCCCGCACCATGATGTCGAGCGCCTGCAAATTGACGAATGACGGCGGGCGCACGCGCACACGGTAAGGCTGCGTCGAGCCGTCGCTGACAATGAAATATCCGAGCTCGCCCTTCGGCGCTTCGATCGAATGATAAATTTCGCCCACCGGCGGCTTGATCACTTTGGGAACCTTCCCCATGATCGGGCCTTCAGGAATGCCGTTGACGGCCTGCTCGATGATGCGCAGCGACTGGCGCATTTCGATCATGCGCACCATGTACCGGTCGTACGTGTCGCCGTTTTCACCGACGGGAATCTCGAAATCGAATTTGGAATACGCGGCGTAGGGCTGCGCCTTGCGGAGGTCCCACTTCACGCCGCTCGCGCGCAGCACCGGTCCGGTTACACCGAGCGCAATGCAGTCTTTGCCCGAGATTACGCCGACATTTTTTGTGCGCTCGAGCCAAATACGGTTGCTAGTCAGCAGCGCTTCGTATTCGTCAATCTTCGGCGGGAAAAAAGCCAGGAAGTTTTTTACGTCCTTTTCGAAGCCGGCATAGGTCTCGTACTGGCAGCCACCGATGCGGAACGCATGCGTCGTGAGGCGCGCGCCGCAGTAACGCTCGAAAATCTTCAGAATCTCCTCGCGATCGCGGAAGGTATAGAAAAGCGGCGTCATGGCGCCGATGTCGAGCGCATGCGTGCCCAGCCAGAGCTGATGGCTGGCGATGCGGTTCAGTTCGGTCAGGACCACGCGAATATATTGGGCGCGCGGCGGCGCTTCCACGTTCAGCAACTTCTCGACCGCTTCGCAATATCCCAGGCCGTTCGAAACCGCAGCTACGTAATCCATGCGATCGACGTAGGGATTGAACATCGTGTAGGTGCGATTCTCGGCGATTTTTTCCACGCCCCGGTGCAAATAGCCGATGACGCACTCGGTGCCGAGAACCTTTTCACCGTCGAGCTTCAGGATGACGCGCAGCACTCCGTGCGTGGCTGGGTGTTGCGGGCCCATGTTAATGATGAGTTCGTTGGCATCGAGATAAGGCTTCTCGGGAGTTTCGAGATCGAGGTGGGAAACGGCGCCGTTCGAGAGCTCGTCCATGCTATCTTTCATCGTGCGCTCTCGATCATTGCCCACCCGATCATTGTCCGCTCTCGATTCCGAGGTTGACTTGGACCCATTCCTTGTCCTGTTGCAGGATGCCGTAATCCTTGCGCAGGGGATGGCCCTTCCAGCCATCAGGCAGAAGAATGCGCTTGAGATCGGGATGGCCATCGAATTGGATGCCGAACATATCGTAGACCTCGCGCTCGAGCCAGTTGGCAGTGGGCCAGATGGAAACAACGGATGGGATGGAAGCGCCGTCGGCAATCTGCGTTTTCACACGTAAACGCTCGTTGCGCGGAAAAGAATAGAGGATCCACACCACGTCGAATTGCCTTTCGCGCTTTGGATAATGGACCGCCGTGATATCGACGCAGTAGTCGAACTGCTCTTCATCGCGCAAGAGGCGCAGAATGTCGGGAATCAGCGAGCGGTCGACATTCAGGTAGTTCTGCCCAAGGTAAGTCAGTGCATCAATGCCCGAGCCGTACTGGCGTCGGTATTTTTCGACGAGTGGCGAAGTCCAGGGAAGCGGCACCGGACCCGTCGGCTTAGCCGGAGCCGCCGGCTTGGCCGTGGCAGGGGGAGCAGGGGGCTTGGCCGGAGCAGCCGGACTGGCCGTAGCGGGCGCCGCGGCAGGTTTTTCCGCCGCCGGTTTCTTTTCTCCTTCCGGCGTCGGCGGAACAAGCGGTTTGCTTTCCTCGGCCATGCTGGGTCGATGGTTCAAGAGTCGCGCAAGGATTCGCGAGACCTTCCCTTCTAACAGGAGGTTGCGGTCTCGTCAATGACGGCCATCACAAACAAAACGAGCCGAACGTGACCATAATCCATTTGCTCACTATGACAAATGACAACCAAATCGAGCGCCCGTAACGGTTACCGCCGCGCCGCCTGAAAAGCTTCGATCAGATCGCGGATGCGCAACGCGTCGGCCTTGCGATGCCCGTGACTCGAAATCGGATCGGTTCCTCCGGTGGACTCGATAAGAATGTTTCGACCAGAAAATTCCCGTTGAAATCTTTGCCGAAGCCACCTGAGAAATTGAAATGCTCTCCTCGGTGCTGCCAAACAGGCGCTTACTGACGCGGCTCACGCGCAGCGAGTTGACAACGATACGCGTCGGAAACCAAAGGTTTCCCCTCGTCCAGCGGCTGGCGCTGAAATTCTCCTCGCCCGCCGCAGGATTGGAGCCGGCCGGAGCTACACCCATTCGAGTGCGCCTTTTTTCCAAACCCACACGTAGCCGACGATCAGAATTGCAAGAAACACCAGCATCTCGATCAGCCCAAACACGCCCAGTGCCTTGAACTTTACCGCCCAGGGAAACAGAAAAATCGTTTCCACATCGAAGACCACAAACAGGATGGCGATGATGTAATAGCGTACGGTGTAGCGTCCGCGCGCGTTATCGTACGGATCGATACCACATTCATAGGGCATCAGCTTGGTTCGGTTCGGGCTTTGCGTGCGGATCACGCGTGCCACGACCAGCGTGAGCGGGATCAGGATTCCAACCACCGCGATAAACAGAAAGGCGGGGACATAATTTGACGGCATGAGGCCTCGAGACGTCGCAATTGGAGCGAACCAAAAATACTACCGCCGCGAGGGCTTGGCTTCAAGGAGCAGATGTCATGTCTCAGCTTTGGACGACCCCTGGACTGGAAGTTCCTGAGGATGGACGACGATATTCTGAATACAAATTACAAGCGGCGATCGGGCAGGACAAATGTGTTTCGGGCAAGGGAGGAGTCGAGCGTCTCTGGCCAGTAAAGCCTTTCGAGAATGCCGCCTTTCCAGATGAGCAGGTCGGCATTGCGCGCGGCGAATTCCTTCCACGTTTGTTCGCCCCCGGCGCGCGCGATGCGCTCACGAATCAGGAGCAGGTAGGCCCAGGTGATGGTCTCGTGGTAGCGGTCGGCCTTGCCCTGCGCCGCGGCAAATCGTCGCAAGGCACTGGAGAAACGCTGCAGCGCTTCCAGCACCGAATAGCGGCCAAGATACTCGAAGGCCAGCCGCACGTGGTCGATGTGATGGAAGCCCTCAGGAGGAGTGGCGCCGTCCTCGAATTGTTGGATCCGTTCTTTGTCAGTCAACACTGCTCCTCCGCTACTCATGCTCGATTCGCTGTTGGCACTGGTGCGGCTGTCATTTTTTCTTCGCCGAGGCAATTTTGTTCCCCGGCCGCTGTTTACTCTCCGTCAGCCGGTGGCTGGCGCTCGAGTCGAGATCGAGGGAGTAGAACTTCTTCAGGTCGTGAATGCGTTTGCGTGAGGCCGGGCCGAAGGGCGCTTCACCGTCGAAGGCGTGCAGCACGATGCCTTCGAGCAGGTCGCCCAACGACATGTCATGGTAATCGGCCAGCGCCTTGAGAACCTTAAGGAGCCGTTTTTCCAGGCGGACCCCGGTTTGGACGCGCTCGACCAGGAATTGCCGTTGCTCATTCTCACGATCGATCATGGTACAAATGTACCACGGTACATTACCATTTGCAAAAATCGGAGGCCGTCTTGCCGGAGCCTCCTTCTTCAGTTGTCCCCTACCTGCCTAAGGCCGCTCGCGACGCTAGTCGCTGAAAATTCAGCCCACGACCCTCGCGACAATTTCACCGTCAATAGGTACGATGAAGGTAAAATCGGAACTGATAAGCTTGCTTGCGAGGTTATAACCGGAATGTGCCGGAACATCAAAACGCTCTTCAATTTCGACCCACCTGTAACTGCCGATGAGGTTCGCGCCGCGTCATTGCAGTTTGCCAGAAAAATCACCGGCTTCAACAAACCGTCGAAGGCAAATGAAGCTGCTTTCCTGGCCGCGGTCGACGAGATCGCCGACGTTTCTTCTCGTCTGCTCCACTCGCTCAACACCACCACCGCGCCCCGGAACCGGGAGGAGGAAGCGGCCAAAGCCAAGGCTCGCGCCGCGGAGAGGTTCGGTAGCCGGAAAGTCCTATCGAGATAATCGGAAAGTACTATTGCAAAAGTCGTAACACTCCAACTATATTCTGGTAGACTTCGCAGCCGATAGCGGACGTTCCGGCGATGACTGCAACTCGGCCGGAACAACTGAAAACTGTATGTCACATGCCGGGCGTGATGCACATCACTGCGCGTGTGGCTTCGCATACAGATCATAAAGAACTTCGGGTTGAAAGTTTTATAAACGCGAGAACATAGAGTGGTTCTCGGGATATCTAAGCGTCGTACGATTCTGACGACCGCGGGAATTTATCTGGCCAATCATCATTAGCAAAATTCCGGCGGCTCGCTTATGAGTAAGCTATGGCAGTTGATCCTGGGCAAGACAAGCGCCCCTTCCCGGAAGAGTTACCAGTCGCATGGGGCCTGATCCGGCGGGACCTGGAAAACGACGACTGGTATCGCGGTCTGGTCGAGCATAGCCGAGACCTGCTGTGCGTCCACGACCTCGAAGGCCGATTCCTGTCGGTCAATCCCGGCTCAGCGCATTTGCTCGGCTACAGCGTAGAAGAGTTGTTGCGCACGCCGATGCGGGAGTTTGTCGACCCGCAATTTCACTCCCAGTTTGATACCTATTTGCGCGAGATCGAACAGAAGGGTGAGTCTTGCGGTCTGTTGGCGGTGCTGACGCGATCGGGTGAGCAACGGATCTGGGAGTATCACAATACGCTGCAAACTCGTGGAGTGGTTAAGCCGATCGTTCGGGGGATCGCGCATGATGTCACCGAACGGGTGCGGGCGGAGCAAGCGCTGCGTGTCAGCAACCAAAAACTTTTAAAAACAGCGCGCGAACGGGAGCAGACGCTGCAAGAGTTGACGCTGTTCCGCATGCTCTTGGATCAATCGAACGACGCCATAGAAGTTGTCGACCCTCAGACCCTTAGACTCCTCGATGTAAATGATAGGTGTTGCCAGGAGCTGGGGTACAGCCGGGAAGAACTTCTGTCGATGACAATTTTTGATATCGACCCGAACGTCGACGAAGAACGGCGCGCGCGGGTCGAACGGCAGTTGCAGGAGTCGGGCTTCATTGTCCTGGAAACCACCCACCGGAGGAAAGATAGAACGACATTCCCCGTGGAAGTGAACGTCCGACGAGTGCGGCTGGATCGGGAGTATGCCGTTGCCGTCGCGCGCAACATAACAGCCCGCGTGCAGACCGAGAAGGCGTTGCAGATAAGCAACGAGAAGCTGCTGAAGACGGCCCACGAACAGGAGCGGATACTACAGGAATTAACGCTGTTCCGAACGCTGCTGGATCAATCGAATGATTCCATTAAAGTCATCGACCTGCAAAGCCTGCGTTTCCTCGACGTGAATGAACGGGCCTACCTCGAGCTGGGCTATAGTCGCGAAGAGCTGTTGTCGATGACGGTCCGGGACATCGATCCGAGCGTCGATGAAAATCTGCTCACACGCGTGCGGCAGCAGTTGCGGGAATCGGGCTCCACCATCTTCGAAACCACGCATCGTCGGAAAGACGGGAGCCTTTTCCCGGTCGAAGTGAATATGCGCCAGGTACGGCTCGATCGTGAATATTGCGTCTCCATATCGCGCGACATCACCACGCGGAAACGCGCCGAGGAGAGACTGCGGGAGTTCGAACGAGTGGTAGAGAGCCTGGAACAGATGATCGTGGTGTTGGATCGTGAACATCGCTACATGCTCGCCAACCGGGCGTTTCTGAACTATCGCGGGGTGACAAGAGAACTAATTATCGGGCGCTTTGTAGGGGACATATTGGGCCGGGAACTGTACGAAGGGGCGATCAAACCGAAACTGGATGAGTGTTTCTGGGGGACGGTGGTCAGCTTCGAGCACCGCTGTCATTATCCGGGAATCGGGGAGCGGGATCTGGCGGTCACCTATTTGCTGGTGGAAAACGGGTCTGGAATCGATCGTGCAGCATGCGTTATACGCGACGTCACAGAGCAAAAGCGGGCGGAAGAGGCCCTGCGGGAGAGCGAAGTGCGGGAGCGGGCAAGAGCAAAGGAACTGGAAACAGTTTTGGAGGCGGTGCCGGCGGCCGTGTGTATTGCCCATGACCCGGAATGCCGGAGCATTACAGGTAACCGGGCCGCGCACGAACTGATGCGCGTGCCGGCAGGCAAAAACTTTTCCAAGAGCGCACCGCCGGAGGAACAGCCCCGGCTCCGGCTGCTCACCAACGGAGTGGAGGTCCCACCCGATTTGCTGCCCATGCAGCAGACTGCGGCCACGGGCAAGGCGATCTACGGCTGTCCTCTGACTCTGGTCTTTGAGGATGGTACCGAGCGCGAAACATTGGTGAACGCAGTTTCTTTGCTCGATGAAACAGGAAAGCCCCGCGGGGCGGTCGGGGCCTCGATCGACCTAACCGAACTGAAATTGACCGAAGAAGCTCTGCGGCAGAACGAACTCCTCTTCCGTACCGTCTACGAGCGTTCCCCGATTGGTATTGCCTTGGTCGATTCGCGCACCGGAAGGTTCCTGCGGGTGAATCCGAAATACTGCGAGATCGCCGGCCGCAACGAAGAGGAATTATTGCAGCTCGACTTAGCCAGCATCACCCATCCCGAAGATTTAAGGCAGAGCAACGAAAATCTGCGACAAATGATGGAGGAGAAGCTTTCTAACTATGAGTTGGACAAAAGGTTGATTCGCCCGGATGGGTCGGTGCGCTGGATCAGAGTCCTAGTGGTGCCGATGTGGGGCAAGGGAGAAACGCGCCGATGGCACATGGGATTAGTGCAGGACATCACGGAACGAAGAAACTCGGAGGAAGCGATCGCCACACTGATGCAACAGGTATGCGAGGCCAAGAAGAAGCTTGCGGAAGAAAAACTTTATCTGGAGCACGAAATTGATACTGAACTGGGGTTCGAAGAGATCATTGGGCAAAGCAAAGCCTTGCAATCTGTCATGGAGCAGGTGGGCAAGGTAGCATCCAGCGATGCCACAGTGCTGCTCTTGGGCGAGACCGGCACGGGTAAGGAACTGGTAGCGAGGGCAATTCACCGGTTGAGCCGGCGTTCCAACAGCAGTTTCATCAAGATGAACTGCGCGGCCATCCCTTCCGGACTGCTGGAGAGCGAGTTGTTCGGCAACGAAAAGGGCGCTTTCACCGACGCGGTAAGCAAAAAAATTGGGCGGCTTGAACTGGCAGATCGAGGCACGCTCTTCCTGGATGAAATTGGAGAGATCTCGCTGCCGCTGCAGCCGAAACTGCTGCGGGTTTTGCAGGATCAGGAATTCGAACGGCTGGGAGGAACGCAGACGTTAAAGGTGGATTTTCGTTTAATTGCCGCCACCAACCGCGACTTGGCTGACAGCGTACAGCATAACGAATTCCGGCGTGATTTGTACTACCGGCTGAACGTATTCCCGATCCGCGTACCGCCCTTGCGGGAACGGCGTGAGGATATCCGATTGCTCGTCGAGCACTTTGTGCAGAAGTTTGCCCGGCGGATGAACAAATCTATAGCCAGCCTTCCCTGGAAAACCATGGATGCACTGACGCAGTGGGAATGGCCGGGAAACGTGCGGGAACTGGAGAACTTTATCGAGCGCTCCGTAATTCTGACGCAAGGTTCTGTGCTGGTGTCCCCTTTGAGCGAACTCAAGCGGTTTGACGAGGACCCAAACAGTGTTGATGAAAGTCTGGAGGCAGCCGAGCGCGCACACATCATGCGTGCCTTGCGGGAGAGCGACGGGCAAATTGGCGGGCCGCGCGGCGCAGCTATGCGATTGGGATTGAAGCGGACCACGCTCCAATCGAAGTTGAAGCAGTTGGGAATCAATCCGCGGCCGGCATCACCGGGAAACTAGGATCGCGGATTACGACTGGCGAATCAGCCGGGAAAAAATGGTAGTGCCTTAAACTTAGGACACTACCAGAAAATTCATTTGCGGCCGAGAATTCTCTCTACCGGCTTATCTCGTACACTGTACCGCAAGTTCCCCTTTACCCAGTCTCCTATGGAATCACGTCGAACACTACGCCGTATCCGTGCGTTCCGCCGCCGCTGGCCATGCCGTACAGGTTTCCACCGTACAGAGTCAGGCTGTCATCGGGCTGCCATCCAGTTGCCTGGTTAAAATCCGCAAGAACCTCGTTTTTGTAGCTGCCCTTGCCCGCCGGGGCCACCAGTTCGTAGACAACCCCATCACTGCCTTCGTAGTTATTCAGCGTATTGCCATAAATATTCCCTTCCGCATCGAGTACAACTCCAGCGTAAGGATAGCCTTCAGTTGCCAAGCCGTCCTTGTTGGTTGGAAAGGAGTAGAGAATCTTCTCCGTGAATTTTCTCTTCTTTTTTCGAACCAGTTCGAAGACCGTTCCTGAGTTCTTTTTGCCGCCGGCCAGCGTGGTTCCGTAAAGGTTTCCAGCAGCGTCAACCGTCATCGTGCCATGTGGCTCGATGCCATCTTTGGGAGCGCCAGCGAAGGTATGGATCACCGACACACCGAACCCGCCCTCACCGTTGGGTACCAGTTCGAAGATACCACCATTGCCGGCATCGCCGCCCCAATTCGTAAAGCCAAAAATATTTCCATCCGCATCCATGACCAGCCCGCCTCCGATGTTCTGAGGCCCTCCGTCCAAGTTATCCGTATAAAGCGGTTGCGCTGTCCAAACGCCGTCGGACTGGCTTAGTTCGAAGACGCCTCCGCTGTAGTATCCATTCTGTTCAGTTGCGCAGGGACAGGCAACTGTGGTGTAGAGATTGCCCGCCGGGTCGCTGATCACACCCGTAGTGGGATTGCCTTCACTGCTCGTAAAACTGTACAAGACGGTTTCTGTCCAGCCTGACCCCGACGGACTAAGCTCGAACACGGTGCCCCAATTATTGGCACCGCCGTCGTAGGTTGTTCCGTAAAGGTTTCCCGCGCTGTCGATTATCAAAGTCGGAGTGTAATATGCGATCGCACCGTCGGTGCAGATGAAGTCCACCTCCACCGAGCAGAAGTTGTAGATCACCGTCTCGTTGTAGCCGCCGCTGCCGTTCGGCGAGAGCTCAAATACGACCCCATATCCCTTACCTCCGCCGGTGGTTAGGCCATAGAAATTTCCTTGGCCGTCGGCGGTAAGACTGCCCGTGCCGGGGTAGGCGCCATCACTGCCGCCGGCGAAATTGTAAAGGTCGTTATAGGTTTGGGCTTGCGCTGAGCGGGCGCCCGTTAAGAATGCTGTTGTCAACAATAGGGTTAGGGTCAGAACGGCCGCGACCGCATTGGTTTTTGGCCAGAATTTAGCATGATGCATGGTGTTCTCCTCTGAATCTGAACTTGTGATTTTTCAATGTGCCCCACCCCAATTTGAATCGGCTGCGCCATCTACAGAACATTCCTTCCGCAATGCAGTGGAATGGGATAATATTTCGGGGAAATAGCTTGCAGGCACCCCCGGGTCGCTCCGAGTGCCACGAACACTCTGCCGCAGAACCTGCCTGGAAGTCGTTAAAAGTTCTCTTTTTTTTCTGAATTCTTCTGAAAATGGGTACTTTCGGCAAGTCCTCGTATCAGTTTGGGGCCTTCCGCCTAAATCCGGCTGGCCGTGCGCTTCTACACGGCTCTAAGCGGCTGGACCTCCCTGCTCGCGCCTTCGACACTCTGGTCGTTCTGGTTGAGCAAAAGGGAAATCTTGTCGAAAAAGATCGGCTGATGCGGACCATTTGGCCGAGCACGGTGGTAGAGGAAAACAATCTCAGCCAGGCCGTGTCCCTTCTGCGCAAGGTATTGCACGACGGGGAGAACGGCATGCGGTATATCGAGACCGTTCCCAAACAGGGCTACCGATTTGTCGCCCAGGTTCGCGAACTGGAAACTTGGCCAGACCCGACGGGTGAACATGAGCCAGACGACTATACGGAGGGCAATGCGTTCGCCGCCGAGATCAGTTTGTCGACTGGCAGCGGAAATGGCAGTGGAAGGACGCCGACCGATGGCTTGGATGTTCCGCCCGATCTCGCAGGTCTTCGCAGCCCGTTGCCCGTTCCGAAATCGCGCTGGGCCTTGGGCGGATTGGCTGTTCTCGTGATCCTCGCGCTCCTCGTGGCGGGAATGCAGCTTGCCAACTGGCGTGCTCGCCAGCGCAACCACGCTAATTTAGAAACCATCCGGTCCATTGCCGTCTTGCCTCTCCAGAATTTCTCCAATGATCCTGAGCAGGAGTATTTTGCCGACGGCATGACCGACGAGCTCATCACCGACCTCGCCCAGGTCCGCGAGCTGCGTGTGGTTTCGAGAACTTCGGTCATGCAATATAAATCTGCACACCGGCCGTTGCCCCAGATTGGCCACGACCTCGGTGTTGACGCCGTGATCGAAGGTTCCGTCGTGCGCTCCGGCAATCGCGTCCGCATTACCGCCCAACTGATTCGCACCGCCACCGACACTCACCTGTGGGCGAAGTCGTACGAAGGAGAAATGAAAGACGTGCTCTCGCTACAGGCATCGGTCGCCGAGGCCATCACCGACGAAGTGAAACTGAATTTGACCTCTGCCGAGCGCAATCGTCTGCATCGCCCGTCTCCCGTCAACCCCGAAGCCTACGAAGCTTATCTGCGGGGCCGGTTTTATTGGAACCGCAGAGACTATCAGGGATTTCAAAGAGCGATTGAATACTTTAATCAAGCGATCGGAAAAGACCCGGACTTTGCATTGCCTTACTCCGGCCTCGCCGACTGCTACATCCTGATGGATCTGTATTCACCGGATGCCGGCAAGATAGCCGAGGCCAAGACTGCGGTTCTAAAGGCTCTCGCCCTGGACGACGACTTGGCCGAGGCGCACACGTCGCTGGGCGCCGTCAAGATCTTTCTCGACTGGGACTGGACCGGCGCGGAGAGTGAATTCCGGCGCGCAATCGAGCTGAACCCCAACTATGCTCCCGCTCACCACTGGTACGGCAACATCCTGCTGGGACCTTTGGGCCGTCACGAAGAAGCCATGGCCGAGCTCAAGCGCGCACAAATCCTCGATCCGCTCTCTCTCATCATCAACGCGGATATCGGTAATGCCGACTACTTTGCCCGCCACTACGATGCCGCCTTCCGGCAATATCAAAAGGTGCTGGCCATGGATCCCAACTTCATTCCAGTTCATAGCGATCTGGGGCGCTACTACGTACAGATGGGAATGAACGACCAGTCCCTTCAGGAAGCATTCGCAATCTCGAACCCAGAGCGCACCCAATCCCTTCGCTCCGTCTATGCTCGGGGCGGATTCCGCGGAGTAATGCTGGAAAACGCCCGTACGGGCGGCACTTTTCACGTTGCGGACGCGCGCCCGTCCTTCTTCGTCGTGGCCGAGTCCTATGCTATTTTGGGCCAGCACAAGCAGGCCTTGGCCGCCCTGGAAAAGTCGTTCAATGCTCGCGAGCCGGGCCTCATTTATCTCAAAGTCGATCCCGTTTGGGACGGCCTGCGTACAGAACCAGCTTTCCAATCCGTTGAGCACTGCATGGGGCTGCAATAAGGGTATGCTGAGATTCATCCCTTGAGACAGATCTGACCGCTGATTCTTCCGATGAGCAATCGGTTACAATCCCTGCGCACATGAACCGCGAATATAACAGGCAATATAGCCACGAATTAGGCCGCGACATGGAGTCGCTCGTCTTTGGGCACGCCGGCCAGCCCATCCTAGTTTTTCCGAGTTCCATGGGACGTTTTTTTGAGTATGAAGATGCAGGAATGATCCGCGCGTTGGCGGGAAAACTTGAAGCCGGGTCGATTCAGGTTTTTTGCCCGGACAGCGTCGACGGCGAGAGTTGGTATAACAAAGGCGTGCATCCCGGAGCGCGCATCTGGCGGCATGTGCAGTACGAGCGCTATGTCGTTAACGAATTCCTGCCGTATTTGAAGTGGAAGAACTGGGCGCCGCAGATCGCAGTCACCGGCTGCAGCTTTGGCGGCTACCACGCATTGAATTTTTCGATGCGGCATCCCGATGTGGTTTCTGCCTGCGTTACCATGAGCGGCTCATTCGATATCAAGAGCTTTCTCGACGGCTACTATGACGACAACGTCTATTTCAACAATCCGCCAGATTATCTATCGAACATGGGCGATGAATGGTTTTTGAGCCGCATTCGGCAGATGAAAATCGTGCTGGGGTCGGCGGATTGGGATATGTGCCTCGATGCCAATGTAAAAATGTCACAGCTTCTGCATAGCAAGGGAATTCCGCACTGGCGGGATATTTATGGCGATAACAGCAAGCATGACTGGCCGCTGTGGCAGCGCATGGCGGATAAGTATTTTTGATGCGGCAACCGCAAGGAGTAACACATGACCAAAAGCACCGTTTGCTTCGTCGTTGCTCTCAAGATCAATCCGGGAAAGCTCAATGCCTTCCAGGGCATCGCGCAATCGATGATCTCTGCCAGCAAGAAGGAGCCGGGAACCCTTGGCTACGATTGGTACTTCAGCGCCGATCGCGATCGTTGCCGAGTGCTTGAAACCTATTCGAACCAGGATGCTGTGCTCACCCACCTCAACGGCCCTGCAGTACAGGAGGGCGTGCCGAGAATCCTGGAAGTGGCAACCGTGACCGGCTTCGAAGTCTACGGCGACCCCGGAGAAACGGCGGCAAAGCTTCTCGCGGCATTCGGGGCTGAGACTTTCCGATTCTCGCACGACGTCGATTAATCAAGGGAGAATCACAGTGAAAAAAATCGCAATTCTTTTTGGCATGGAGAATACATTTCCCCCAGCGCTGGTGGAGAAGGTCAATTCGATGAAGCTGAATGGCGTCACCGCCGAATTTGTGAAAATTGGCGGCGTCCGCATGGATGAGCCGAAGAAATATGACGTCATCATCGACCGGATTTCGCAGGATATCCCTTTCTATCGCGCGTATTTGAAGAACGCGATGCTGCACGGAACGACCATCATCAATAATCCGTTCTGGTGGACAGCCGACGACAAATTTTTCAACTATGCGCTGGCGCACAAACTGGGCGTCGCGATTCCTCCAACCGTGATTTTGCCCCATCATGAGCATCCGCCGGATACGACCGATAAGTCGATGCGCAATCTGATCTATCCGCTGAACTGGGAGGAGATATTCGCCTACGTCGGTTTTCCCGCGTTCTTGAAACCTTATTCCGGCGGCGGCTGGAAGCATGTGTACAAGGTGCACTCTACGGAGGAATTCTTTCACAACTACAACCGCACGGGCGATCTTTGCATGACGCTGCAGCACGGCGTCGAGTTTGAGGATTATTACCGTTGTTATGTGGTGGGACAGGAGAAAGTGCACATCATGAAGTACGATCCAAAAGCGCCGCATCATGAGCGTTATGTGAAGGGAAATCCGGCGCCGCCGCCGAAATTAAAAGAGAGAATTGAAAAAGACGCGCTCACCCTCTGCCGCGCCCTTGGCTACGACCTGAACACGGTCGAATTCGCCGTGGAGGGTGGAGTGCCCTACGCCATCGACTTCATGAATCCGGCTCCAGATGCGGAAGTTACCTCGGTGGGCCAACAAAACTTCGACTGGATCGTGGACGCCGTCGCCGAATTGACCGTCGAAAAAGCGCTCAGCGGCAAGAAGCCAATCGAGGAATTGCGCTGGGCGTCCTTCTTGAATGGACCGAACCCTGAATAACGTGCCGTTAGCGGCCCGGAAACAAGCTTAAGGCGTGGTACCGACCCCGGACTATTCTGTCGACTAATTGATGCTATTAGTCTTTCTTGTGACCCGCGTCAAACCTGACGTTGATATACTAGAAAGACTTTCTGCCAGAGTCCTGCGCTGGCAGTTGCGGATGCCGCCATGAAACCTTCTTTCACGCTCGGAATTGAAGAGGAATACCAGATTGTCGATCCCGAAACGCGGGACCTGCGATCGCATATTCATACCGAGATCATCGAAAAGGGAAGGCTGCTGCTGCAGGAGCGCGTCAAGACCGAGATGCACCAATCCGTGGTGGAAGTAGGCACTTCGGTTTGCGCGAATATCAAGGCAGCGCGGGAAGAACTCAAGAATCTTCGCCACCAGATGATCCGCCTCGCGCGCGAAAACGGACTGCGTTTGGCGTCGGCGGCCACCCATCCCTTTGGCGATTGGCGAGTGCAGGAGGTCACGCCGGGCGAACGCTACAAGAATATCGTGGAAGATATGCAACTGGTGGCGCGCGCCAATCTGATTTTCGGGCTGCACGTGCACGTCGGCATCGAGGATCGCGAGACCTTGATTCAGATGATGAATCATGCCCGCTATTTCGTGCCGCATCTGCTGGCCATATCCACCAACTCGCCTTTCTGGCTGGGCATGGACACGGGACTGAAATCGTATCGCTGCAAGGTCTTCGACAAGTTTCCGCGTACGAATTTGCCGGATTATTTTCCCAGCTGGGGCGAGTATGACAATTACGTCAAGCTGCTGGTGAAGACCAACTCCATCGATAACGCCAAGAAGATTTGGTGGGACATGCGTCCGCACCCGTTCTTCAACACGCTGGAGTTCCGCGTCTGCGATCTGCCCATGCGGCTTGACGAAACCGTCGCGCTGGCGGCTCTGATTCAGGCAACAGTAGCGAAGCTTTACAAGCTGCACTCGCAAAATCAGGGATTCCGCCTGTATCGTAAGTCGCTCTTGATGGAAAACAAGTGGCGCGCGGCGCGTTATGGGATCGATGGGAAGCTGATCGACTTCGGCAAGCAGATGGAGGTTCCGGAGCGCGATTTGATCGAAGAGTATCTGCAGTTTGTCGATGAGGTACTCGATGAACTGGATTGCCGGGCGGAAGTGGAGTACATCCGCGAAATTGTGAAAATGGGCACGGGTGCGGACCGACAACTGAACGTGTACCGCAAGACTGGCGACATGAAAGCCGTAGTTGACTACATTATTGAGGAGACTGAAGTAGGCGCGAACGAAGACGAGGTGGATACTCTACCCACCGCGCGCGCCGTCTGATTAGCCTGATGAAGATGAGCTTGATGAAGACCGACACGCAATTGAACGCACAATCCAACCGACAACTGAATACCATGACTTTTGATCCCGAACTGACTCCGGGAGCGCAGAACGCGGTGCGCGTGTGCCTGCGCGTGCAAGCTTCGGAAAAAGTCACCGTCATAACCGATGAAGTCAGTCTGGAGATCGCGGCGGCGATCGTGCACGAACTGGAAGAAGTTGGCTGCCGCTACCAGACGTGGGTGCTTGAGGATGTGGCCACGCGTCCACTGGCCGATTTTCCGCGAGTAATTGCCGACGATCTGCAGACGAGCCAGGTCAGCATTTTTGCCGTGCAAGCTCAGACCAATGAGCTGAAATCGCGCATGCAGATGACCGATATTGTCAACCGGCACAAAATTCGCCACGCGCACATGGTCAACATCAACAAGCGAATCATGCTCGAAGGCATGCGCGCCGACTTCCAGAAGGTGGACCGCCTCAGCGTGAAGGTCGTTGACCGGGTGCGCAAGGCAAAACAGATTCGCGCCCAAACGCCTTCGGGCACGCATCTTGTTGCGGATTTGAATCCGAATTACCGGTGGGTAAAGACCAGCGGCATCATCAGCGCTGAAAAATGGGGAAACCTTCCCGGCGGCGAAGTGTTCACCACGCCGGGTGAAGTCAATGGAACCTTCGTGATTGACGGCGTTTTGGGCGATTATCTGAGCGCAAAGTTCGGCGATTTAAAGGCGACTCCACTCACCATTCAGGTGAAAGGCAACCGTCTGATCGAGGCGCATTCGGCGAATAAGCAGTTGAAAGACGATTTCTGGGCTTACACGCATAGAGACGAGAACAGCAATCGCGTGGGCGAGTTTGCCATCGGCACGAACATCGAATTGAAAGACGTGATTGGAGAAATCCTGCAGGACGAAAAATATCCCGGCGTGCACATCGCCTTCGGAAACCCTTACGGTGCGCACACCGGAGCGGAGTGGTTTTCGTCAACGCACATCGATGTAGTGGGCCGAAAGTTCGATATCTGGGTCGATGACGAACAGATTATGCGCGGCGGCCAGTTCTTGATTGAGGCGTAAGAACCTTTCACCGCCGAGACGCAGAACGCTGAGAAAGCTAAAGCCAGATTTGGCTTGGACGGGAATAGCCGCGCCTCCACACGGGTTTCTATGATTCCCTCCTATCGGCAAGACTTCAACTCGCACTTCACTCCCGAAAAATACGAGCGCCTGCGGCGTGAGATGATTTCGCGGTGCGGGATGGAAGTTCCATTCCCGCTATGCGAGACGCCCTGTTTTTTCCCTGAAGCATTGGTTGAGCGCATGGGCGAAGACGGCAAAGCGCTCATCCGCCAGCTCGTCGATAACCCCGGCTACCGCGCCCGCTCCGAATCTTCCATCCCTGCCAAATTCCGCGTCCCCAACGAATCGCCGCATCCCATGTTCATCTGCGTCGATTTCGGCCTGGTGCGCGACTCGGCTGGCGAGTTACAGCCGAAGTTAGTCGAGTTACAGGCCTTTCCTTCCTTGTATGCCTATCAGCCGGTGCTGGCGCACACTTACATGGATGTGTTTGACCTCGACCCCACGCTTCGTTACTTCCTGAGCGGTCTGGACTCGGCGTCTTACCGGCGGCTTTTGCAGGATGCGATAGTCGCCGGCCATGATCCGGCAAATGTGGTGCTCATGGAGGTGTATCCGGAAGAGCAGAAAACGCGTCCAGATTTTCTTCTGACCGAGAAGCTTCTCGGCATTCGCACCGTTTGCATCACGAAGATTCGCAAAAGCGGCCGTCGTCTTTTTTATGAAGAGAATGGCAATCAGATTCCGATCCAGCGCATCTACAACCGCGCCATCGTGGATGAACTGGAGCGCAAAGGTGTGGACCTGCCATTTGACTTTCGCGATGATCTCGATGTCGAATGGGCCGGGCATCCCAACTGGTATTTCCGCATCAGCAAGTATTCGATTCCGTATCTGAAGCACGCCTCGGTCCCGCGAACCTGGTTTCTCGATCAATTGCCGGAAGTGCCGGCGGATCTGGAGAACTTCGTGCTTAAGCCGCTGTATTCATTTGCCGGATTGGGCGTGGTGATTGCGCCGTCGCGCGCAGATATTGACGCAATTCCCGCGTCGAAGCGCAGCGAATACATCTTGCAGGAACGAATGAATTTTACTCCGCTGGTCGAGACTCCTTATGGACTTACCAAAGCCGAGCTACGAATTATGTATGTCTGGCTCGACAAACTTATTCCTGTCATGACCATCGTGCGCATGGGCCGCGGCCTGATGATGGGCGTCGATCACAACAAGAATATGAAATGGGTAGGTTCATCGGCCGCACTGGTGAGCGGCTAGTCGATCCATTTGTAGTTGCGGTCCCCTACGGTTGCGAGTAAAGCGCACGCTTCAAAAATTCTCCCGCACCCGGCCGTCCCAGAAACCGATCGCCTTGCACCACCACTCGGCCGCGCGAGAGCACCGCATCCGGCATTCCCGTAACCTCGATTCCTTCGAACATGGAGTAATCGACGCGCATGTGGTGCGTCTTCGCGCTAATGGTGTGCTTGCGTTTCGGATCAAAAATAACCAGGTCAGCGTCGCTGCCCACCGCAATCGTGCCCTTGCGCGGATAGAGCCCAAACAGTTTCGCCGGCGTGGTCGAGACCAATTCCACAAAGCGATTCACGCTGAACCTTCCCGCCGCAACGCCGCCGGAAAAAATCAGGCTCATGCGGTGCTCAATCCCCGGTCCGCCGTTTGGAATCTTGGTGAAATCGTCGCGGCCCAGTTCCTTTTGTTCCTTGAAACAGAACGGGCAGTGATCGGTGGAAACCACCTGCAAGCGATCGGTCTTCAATCCGTTCCACAATTTCTCCTGATGCCACTTTTCGCGCAGCGGCGGCGTGAAAACATATTTCGCTCCCTCAAAACCTGGCGCGTCGAAATTCTCGATTGAAAGATAAAGATATTGCGGGCAGGTCTCCGCATAAACGGGAAGGCCGCGATCGCGCGCCTCGCGCACTTTCTCGAGCGCGTCGTTGCAACTCAAATGCACGATATAGACCGGCGCTCCGGCCATCTCTGCCAGCGCAATCGCCCGTGAAGTCGCTTCGGCTTCGGCGGTCGTGGGACGCGTCAGGGCGTGATACTTCGGCGCTTTCTTCCCTTCCGCCAGAACCTGCTGCACGATTACGTCAATCGCGCCGCCGTTTTCCGCGTGCATGCAGACCAGGCCGCCATTTTTTGAGGTTGCCCGCAGCGCCTTGAAGATGCTGGCGTCATCGAGCATGAACACGCCCGGATAAGCCATGAATAACTTGAAGCTGGTCACGCCGTCGCGCACCAGCGCGTTCATCTCTTCGAGTTGCGCCTCGGCGAGATCGGTGATGATGCAGTGAAACGCGTAGTCGCAAACCGCTTTGCCGGAGGATTTCCGCATCCAGGTATCGAAAGCGGTTCGCAGCGTTTGGCCTTTGTACTGGATGGCAAAATCGATCAGAGTCGTCGTCCCGCCGAAAGCCGCGGCGCGTGTGCCGGTTTCGAAATCATCCGCGCTGGTAGTGCCGCCGAACGGCATATCGAGGTGCGTATGCACGTCGATCCCGCCGGGAAGCACATATTTGCTTGTAGCATTGATAACCTTTCCTGCATTCTCGCGCGGCAAACTTTCGCCGATAGCGGAAATCTTTCCCTCAATGATCGCAACGTCGCTCGTATAAGTATCGGTTGCGGTGACCACTTGACCGTTTGCGATGATCGTGTCAAACCCCATGATTGCGTCTTCTCCTCGGCAGCGAAGTAGAGATTTTATGCTAAACTCGCCAACCTACGAGCGTTGATTTGTGAATTGTCATCCCGAGCGAAGCGCGGGATCTGCAGTTCGCGGCAAAATGCAGATGCCCCACTCACTCGTGATGACAAATCCTTTCAAGTTCGGAGATCACATGCGCTTCGGCATCACCATCAAACCTGACATGACCATAGACCGGATCGTGGCTCTCACGCGCCAGGCAGAAGCGTCTGGATTTGAGTATGGCTGGATTTTCGATTCTCATGTGCTGTGGGTTGAACCCTATCCTGTGCTCACACTGATGGCGACGAACACTAAAAGAATGCGGCTTGGCACCTGCGTCACCAATCCTGCAACGCGCGACATCACGGTTACATCGAGCCTGTTTGCAACGCTGAATCTGATTTCCAATGGGCGTATGCAACTGGGCATCGGACGCGGCGACAGTTCACGGCGGGTGCTGGGCAAAAAGCCGGTTACCTCAGCCCAGTTGGAAGATGCAATCAAAGCTTTCCGCAATCTCACAGGCGGAAAAGAGACGGAGTACGAAGGCCTGACTGCGCGCCTCACCTGGGCGACCGGCGGAGTTCCGCCGGTGTGGGTCGCAGGTTATGGGCCGAAAGTGCTGGAGCTTGCCGGCCGAATCGCCGATGGGGTGATCCTGCAGTTCGCCGATCCCGATTTGATTGCGTGGTGCGTCAGCTTCGTCAGGAAAGGTGCGGAGGCCGCCGGGCGCGACTTCGGCAAGATTGAAATCATGTCGGCTGCGCCTGTTTGGGTGTCAGACGACATCAAAGTCGGACGCGAGCATGTCCGCTGGTTTCCTGCGCTGGTTTCCAATCACGTTGTCGATCTGGTTTCACGCTACAAGCCTGAAGAACTTCCTCCCGCGCTGACTTCTTATATCCGCAATCGCGGAGAGTACGATTACCTTCACCATTGCGAAGTCGATAGCAGCAATCGTGATTTTGTCTCCGATGAAGTCACCGATCGTTTCTGCTTGCTCGGGCCAGCCGAGGCGCACAAAGAAAAGATACGTGCGCTCGCGCGAGTTGGAGTTACTCACTTCAACATTTATCTGATGTGTGGCGACGAAGAGGACACACTCGAAAAGTACAAGAAAGAAGTCTTACCGGCCTTTCACTAGTGTCGCGTCCCTGCGGTTCGCAACATACGCCGAGCGGTCATCCTGCGTGAAGCGAAGGAATAACTACTTGGCCCTGCCAACACTGCACTTTCCGCTGCATTGACACTGACGACTCAATCCTTACCCTGGAATTGTTGAATCATCAGCGCGTAATAGACCACAAACGAAACCGCAAATCCAACAAACCAAGAGTAGCTATACAATACTCGCAGCGAAGGAACCACCAATCCCACCAGCGCCGTCGCCGCTCCCAAAACCAGCGCAGCGACCGCCAGCCAGTTGAAACCACGCGAATATTCATAGACTCCGCCGCGCAGGTAGAGATCGTCAACCACCAGCACACGCCTGCGGATCACAAAATAATCGCAGATCATTATGCCCGTCACCGGCCCGAGGAACGCGGCATACCCGCCGAGCCAGCCAAAAATAAATGTTCCGTAGTCGGAAAGCAGTTTCCACGGCATCAGCGCCACTCCCATAAGGCAGGTGATCACTCCTCCGCTGCGGAAGCTGATTTTGCGCGGCCAAAGGTTAGAGAAATCGTTGGCGGGTGAAACCACGTTGGCGCCGATGTTGACATTCAGTGTGGCCAGCAAAATGGCGAGGAGCGAAATGACGACCGCGACAGGAGAATGAAAGTGGCTTAGTAACTGCACCGGGTCCCAGATCGCCGATCCGTAGATGACAACCGTGGCCGATGTAACGAGGATTCCGATGAGCGAATAGAGCGTCATGGTGGTGGGCAGGGCGAGCGCTTGTCCGATGGCCTGCTGGCGCTGGCTGCGGGCAAAGCGGGTAAAGTCGGGAATGTTGAGCGAGACAGTCGCCCAGAAGCCGACCGTGCCGTTGAGCGCTGGGATGAGGAATTTTAGAAAATCGGAAAAAGTTACGAAGCGCGATGGCGCGGCGAGCATGGGCCCGAATCCTCCAGCGGATTTGTACGCCCATGCGAGAAGTAACAGACCGACGCCCAACAGAACTGGCGCGCTGATTCCCTGGAGGTGCCGAATATACTCGATGCCTTTGAGAATCACGGCGAGGTTGATAAGCCAGAAGGCGAGGAAACAGATGGCCGCGCCGAAAGCAACGTGAGCCCAGGCTGGAGCGAGCGTTGCGATGAGCGTATTGATGGCTTCGCCGCCAATCCAGGTTTGGATCCCGAACCATCCGCAGGCGACCAGCGCGCGCAGCACCGCGGCGATGTTCGCGCCGAGCACTCCGAAGCTTGCGCGGGCAAGCACGGGAAACGGAATGCCGTAGCGGGCTCCGGGGTGGGAGTTGAGCAACATGGGAATGAGCACGATGGTGTTGCCGAGAAACACGGTGGCGACGGCTTGCTTCCAGTTCATCCCGCCCTGGATCAGGCTGGCGGCAAGCATGTAAGTAAGAATGTTGACCGACATCGACACCCAGAGCGCAGCGAAACTGTAAGTTCCCCAGGTGCGGCGGTCGGCGGTTGCGGGCGCCAGGTCGCGGTTGTAGAGCGGGCTGGATTCAATGCGTGCTGAAGTGGGCATTTTTCGTAGAGACAGTTGGTAGTCGTCAGTGGTCAGGTTTTAGCCGACTCGATTACACTTACTAAGAACTGATAACTGAGAACCGGGAACTGAGAACCGGCCGCTGTTTTAGTTCGCCGCTGCGGTTTGCCCCGTTTGCGTTGTTAGTGCCGTATAAGTCTCCGGTCTCCTGTCTCGATAGAATTGCCAGATCCTTCTTACTTCCTGGATCATATCCAGGTCGAGATCGGCAACTAACACCTCGTCTTTGTCGCGGCTGGCTTGCGCGATGATCTTGCCGCGCGGATTGCAGAAGTAACTCTTCCCGTAGAATTCGCCGATGTTCCAGGGTTTTTCGCGGCCAACGCGGTTGATGGCTCCCACAAAGTAGCCGTTGGCGGCAGCGTGCGCGGGCTGCTCGAGTTCCCACAGATATTCTGACAGACCTGCAACCGTCGCCGAGGGATTGAAAACAATTTCCGCGCCGTTCAATCCGAGCACGCGTGCGCCCTCCGGAAAATGCCGGTCGTAACAGATGTACACGCCAACGCGCGCATACTTGGTTGCGAACACGGGATAGCCTAAATCGCCGGGCGTGAAATAAAACTTCTCCCAGAATCCGGGATGCACGTGGGGAATGTGGTGCTTGCGGTATTTGCCGAGATACCTGCCGTCGGCGTCGATAACGGCGGCGGTATTGAAGTAGAGTCCGGGCATCTGTTCCTCGTAAACTGGAACCACGATGGCCATGCCATGTTTGGCGGCAATTTTCTGCATGAGCTGAGTGCTCGGGCCATCGGGGACGCGCTCGGTGAGGTCATACCAGCGAGCGTCCTGCTCGGCGCAGAAATATGGGCCGTAGAAAAGCTCCTGCAGGCAGAGGATTTTGACTTTCTTCTTTGCCGCTTGCTCGATCAGCTTGAGGTGCTTTTCGATCATGGCTTTTTTCACTTGCGGCAGCGAGCGGCTATTGAGCGCATTGCTGGCTTGGATCAGGCCACAGCGAACAGTGCGTGACATGGCAACACACCTCCCTGGCGTCAAACCTGCGAAAGACGCCAATATAGCAGACCTTTGTTAGGGGCAAACTTCTAATGAGCGGGCTGAACAACCAGCGCAAGCATGCGCGCCTCTTCTGGCGTGCGCGCCGCGTGTTCCCATTTTCCTTTTTCCCGGTCGGCCATTATAATCGGCGTTCGCTCTTAATCCTGTGGGATGGTTGGTGCAAGGCACCCTTTTGACCATGAGGACGCATCATTCCAGAGCGGGGCTGTTTCCGCTCCGATTCTCGTGGCAATTCAAGGTCCCGAAGATGCGCTCAAGGTGAGCAGTAATGCATTGAAGTTGTTCCTGCAAGCGGCTTTTGCGCAGCGAAGATCTTGACTTCGGCCAGTGAGGGATCGGGGCAAGCCGCAGCGAGCTGTCTTTTAACGCTTTACGTTTTTCAACCATCAGATTTTTGAACCAGGAGTCGCATTCTTTGGAGGCGCTACAAGGAACATGAAAAAACTTGTCCGTTTCGCTCTGGCAGCTTTCTTTCTTCTAGGCATCGCCGCCGCGCAGAACCTTCCCGAAGTCGATATCTTCGGCGGCTACTCCTATTACAGCTTTTACATGCCGGCGAATCCGAGCGCCGCGACCGTTTCCCAGCGCCTCGCACTCAACGGATGGGATTTCTCCCTCGCCTTGCTCCGTTGGCATCACCTTTCTGCTGAAGCCGATCTCAGCGGCCACACTCTCGGCGACTGCGTCAGCACAACCTTCAGCTGCAGCAATCTCTCCTACATGTTCGGCCCGCGTTATAACTTTCGCGATAATCCCGCCAACAAGATCACAGGCTTTTTCCACGTTCTCGCCGGCGGAGACCACGCCACGCTTGCCTACAACGGCAGTTCCCTCACCGATAACTCGGTCGCCGTTGCGGCCGGCGCCGCCGTCGACTATTGGCTGTTTCACCATATCGGAATTCAGCTCGGGCCGGTCGATTACGTCTACACCCGTCACCTCAGCGACTTCGACCTGCCCAGCCAGAACAACTTCCGCGCCGCTGCTGGAGTCATGTTCCGCTTCGGCGGCGCATACTCGGCTGAATCCGCGCCCAAGGTCAAGCGAACTTCCGCTTCCGTTTCCGCTCCGGAAGAACCTCCCGCGCGCGGCGCTGCCCGACAGCCTGCCGCTCAGCCCGCACCGACTTTCACCTCTTCGCGTGGCATGACCATCGCGCAGCTTGGCGTGGCCGTTGTGCCGCAGGAGTTTGACGGCGCGAAGATTGTCGACATGGAGCCTGGAGGAGTCGGCGAAATGTCTTCCATGAAGGTCGGCGATCTCATCAAGTCCGTCGATGGCAAACCCGTTCGCACACCGATGGAATTACTCGCCGAACTCTCCGACAAAACCGGGAAAGTTCGCATCGGCATCCAGCGCGGCGACTTCACGACCGAGACCTTGATCCTGATCGGGCCGCACTGAGGAAAGCAGGTCTCAGGTCTTAGGAAAACCGGTAATCAAAGTGTGTGAAGAAATCCCGTATCGCAGCGAGCGCTGACGCGACTTTTTCCTGAGACCTGAATCCGAAGACCTGAGATCTAATACCTGAGACCTGGTTTTTTCTGGCGCGCCCGGAGAGATTCGAACTCCCGACCTACAGCTCCGGAGGCTGCCGCTCTATCCAGCTGAGCTACGGGCGCGCTGCGGACGTATTGAGTTTACCATTGCGATAACCCTTGCGCCCACAGCGTTCACCGATCATTTCGATTCGCGCACGCGGAAACCGCCCGTTGCGAACGTTATCGCGTGAGGCCTGTTATTGTGCTGCAATTTCTACGTGTTTGCTCGCGTCCGCGACGAACGTCTGTTTTACGCTCGACCACGGTGCAGCGCGGCCAGAATGTTCCTCAGGCCAGAATTCGACTAGAACATTCCGTCCACCGTTTTGCAGAAACACCAGGCTGCGGTGATGCGGCTTTACCGGCGATTCGACTGCATTGGTGATCATTGATACAGAGAACTTGTCGTTCTCATTGGAGATGCGCCACGCCTTTTGCGTATCTTTCCACACCGGCACAACCATGTAATGTCCGGCTGGCAGAAGCTTGCCCGCAGCGATGAAATCGAACGGAATGTTCACCCGCATTGGCGCCTGGGCTACAGCCGGCAGACAGGCCGCAACCACCAGAAGCAAAAACAAACTGACTTTCCAGAGCCTCATACACACTCCTCCCCCAAAGGTGCTAGTACTTATGTCCCCGGGAGGTTGACTTATATTGCGTCCCGGTACGACCTTTCAGGCGAGATAGTATGGAATAACAAGGCGGCTCGCCAGATTACGTTAGACGAGCGTCGCCAGGTTACCTTCGGGATCGAGTTATCTGGAGAATCGGCCTCGGCTTCCCCGCTAACTGCTCAGTAGCTGCTGGCTTTCCGGAATCTTCCTTATGATACTGGATAAGTAACCCACTGTGAAGATCAACTGTACTAAGAGCAGATCTAACCTGTAAACTCCAATCTGCGTATGCCGGCTCGAGCGGCCAATTCCTGAATCGCGCGCGGCGGGATCGAATCCTCGTATGCTCCTCTCCATTTGAGCGTCCAACCAAAGACTTTGCTCTCCGACGGCAATCCCTCATAGCTAAAAGAAGGGTCCGTGAGGGAAATACCGGCGCGCGTCAGCAGCGATGCAATTTCCTCCTGGTTCATTCCGTCTGCGGGAACGCTGATCCTTAGCGTTGCCGTGTGTTGTCTTTGAATGTGAAGCTCAATCCTTTTCAGTCCTGCGAGTATTGCAAAGCCGAGGGCAAATGCCGCCAGGCCGAGTCCGATTTGTCCGCCGCCATAGCACAGTCCCATGACGGTGACGAACCACAGGGTCGCGGCGGTCGTCACTCCCAGCGCGAGCTCTCCGCGCCTCAGGATCGCACCCGCGCCGATGAAGCCGATGCCGGAAAGAATTCCGAGCGGGAGCCGCATGACGTCCATGGTGACAAACGAATCGGCCGGCTTGCCATTCGAATTGATCAGCCAATTCGCCTGGAGCATGGCGAAACACGCGGCAAGGCCGACGAGGAGATTGGTGCGCAGGCCAGCGCTGTGGCCGCGTTCGTCGCGGTCGAAACCGATGACTCCGGCCGAGAGAGCGGCGAGGAACAAACGCAAAGCTATATCGTGCCAGGTGAGAATTGTGGGCATAGGTTCACGTTGTCAATCGCGCGGGACCAAGAGCATCTTTGCCCGTTTTGAGCTGAGCCGCTCTTGAACCCGGAAACCACGAGCAACGTTATACACCCGCGACCGTTTCCGGCGCACTGAATTCAGCTTGAACTCTCGACTTCGGCCAGCGAACTCTTCTTTCGTTTATTCGCAGGCAAGACTTTTTTTCGTAGACGCAGCGACTTCGGTGTCACTTCCACGAACTCGTCGTCGGCAATAAATTCGATCGCCTGCTCAAGATTGAGATTGCGGTAGGGAACCAGCCGAATCGCTTCGTCGGAAGTTGAAGCGCGCATGTTGGTGAGTTTTTTCTCGCGCACAATGTTGACGTCGAGATCGGTATCTTTGGCGTTCTCGCCGACGATCATGCCTTCATAGACATCAACTCCGGGGCCGGCGAATAGCGTGCCGCGCTCCTGCAGGTTGTAAAGCGCGTAAGAAGTCGTAACTCCTGGACGATCGGCGATGAGCGCGCCAGTTGGGCGATGCGGAATTTCTCCCTGCCACTCGATGTAGCCATCGAAAAGCGAATTCATAACAATCGTTCCGCGAGTGTCGGTAAGCAGAATGCTGCGCAGTCCAATCAATCCGCGGCTGGGTACGCGAAATTCGATGCGCACGCGTCCGTAGCCATGATTGTGCATGTTGGCGACTTCGCCCTTGCGCGAGCCCACGTGCTCCATCACCACGCCAACAAATTCCTCGGGAATATCGACGGTGAGGTGCTCGACCGGCTCCATGAGCTTGCCACCGATATGCCTGGTGACAATCTCAGGTTTGCCGACCATCAGCTCATAACCTTCGCGCCGCATCATCTCTATCAGAATCGAAAGCTGCAACTCGCCACGGCCGAGAATCTTGAACGAATCTGTGCTGCCGGTTTCTTCCATGCGCAGCGAGACATTGGTGAGCAATTCCTTTTCTAGGCGTTCGCGCAGGTTGCGCGAGGTAACGTACGTGCCTTCGCGTCCGCAAAACGGAGAAGTGTTAATGGTAAACAGCATCGCAATCGTCGGCTCGTCGATCACAATCGGCGGAAGCGGCGCAGGATTTTCCGCGCCGGTAATGGTTTCGCCAATGGTGATGCCTTCAACGCCGGCAACGGCAATGATGTCGCCGAGCGAGGTTTCCGTAATGTCGGTGCGCTTCAATCCGGAGAAGCTGAAGAGCTTGGTAATCTTCGTTTTCTCGAACGAGCCGTCGCGCTTGGCAATGGCCACGTCTTCGCCCGTCTTCATGGTTCCGGAAAAGACACGGGCGATGGCAAGGCGCCCGAGATAGTCGCTGTAATCGAGATTCGCGACCAGGATCTGCAGCGGACCGTCGGCATCGCCTTGCGGAGCGGGAATGGTATCGACGATGGCTTCGAACAATGGACCCAGATCGTCACCGGTTGCTCCCTGCTGCAGCGTAGCAGTTCCCGCTTTCGCGTTGGTATAGAGCACGGGAAAGTCGAGTTGCTCTTCTTTTGCGTCGAGATCGATGAAGAGGTCGTAAACCTCGTTCAGCACTTCCTGCGGACGCGCGTCGGAGCGGTCGATCTTGTTGATGACGAGGATCGGCTTCAGATTCGCCTCAAGCGCTTTGCTGAGCACGTAGCGCGTCTGCGGCAGCGGGCCTTCGCTGGCATCGACCAGCAGCATCACGCCATCGACCATCTTGAGCGCACGTTCGACTTCGCCGCCAAAATCGGAGTGTCCGGGCGTATCGACGATATTGATCTTGATGCCCTTGTAAAAGACGGCGGTGTTCTTGGCGAGAATGGTGATGCCGCGCTCGCGCTCCAGATCGTTCGAGTCCATGACGCGCTCGGCGACGTTCTCATTCTCGCGGAACGTGCCGCTCTGGCGCAGCATGCCGTCGACCAGCGTGGTCTTGCCGTGGTCAACGTGCGCGATGATGGCGATATTGCGAATGCTTGAATTCAGAGAAAAACTCCTGGGTGCGAATTGGTGCCTGCTATTACTTTACTATGTGGGCAGACGAACTATTGGGTCGGGCGAACCCGGCGAGCGCAGAGGTTGAGTTTTAATTTGAAAAACACGCTGTCGGCAGCTAGCGGCCGGGACATTCCTTTGGGCACTTATCGGCACGGCAGTGAAAACCGCGGAAAAACTTTCTGCTGCGGACCGCAAACCTCAGCGGCTGAAGCCGCTTTATAGCCGGAGTGTCCATCGCAGCGGTAAACCGCTGCGCCACCCAAAATCAGGCGCAACGTCGAGTTTTTCCGCAACCTCTGAAAGCTGCGCCGTTTCAAAACAGGCTCGCCGCAAGGTGTTTCAGCGGCGACTGAAGCTGTGCAGTTTCAAGACAGTTTCTTTATATTTCCGTCTCAACCTTCTGCCACTGTCCCGCGAGCAAGTTTAGCGGTGACACTTCGATCTTCAGCGACCTCAGCCACTCCGCATCTTCCGGGATCGGAGGCGGCAGCTGATCTTCAGCAATTTCACACCACATGGTCGGGTGCATGTACCAGCCAGCGTAATGCTCGCTGTGTATGAGCCATCCATCCTCGTCGCCGTAGTGTTCCCATTGGTCAGGCGGGCAGCCCCAGGACGACATGGCTGCGCCGATGTGAACCTTTGTGGCCATGACCACCTCACGGCCGCCCTTGTTTCGCACCGGCCCTCCACTGATCCACACCACGCGGTCGCGAGGAGCGGTCGAGATTGGTTGCCATTCCCTCATGCAGGTTACCTTTCTGCGCTCGTTGTCTGTGCGCGTGGCGTCTCTGGCGCTCTTCGTCTTTACACTAGCCGTGCGCCGCGTTCTCGACGAGTGTCAACGGAAATACGATGCAGGCTGACGACACTCGACGAAGGTCCGATGCCCTATATCGGCTTTAGGTGGTCAGTCCGATCGTTCAGTTCTCTTATCGTCGGTTTTTATCGGGCACTTGATCTGGTAGGCAGGCGGCGTTTGCCACGTTGCTGCTGCGCACACGCCTGAATGGTGGGTGGAGGCAGGAGCTTGGGATCGGATGACGAGGGCGGAGTCGTCTCCGAATCTTGCTTCGGGTTCTTGTTACCGTTTCCATTGCCATGCAGGAGAGCCATGTTTGTGGAGGCGACCTGCATGGCGTAAAACAGGGCAGTAGCTTCCTTCGGCTCGATGCGGCGATGGAGCATCAGCTCGCAAACCTCGGAGATAGCGGACTGTATAGAGGCGGCGTTCTCGAGTGGAGGGAGATAGACATGAGAGGAGCAGCCGTCCTCATTGTTGTTGATGTTGATTGGCGGCGGGCCCATTACCTTGTGATAGTGGCAAAATCGCTCGTCGCGGAGGGCGGGAGATGTGCAGGGATCTCCGTTCATTAGTCGTTGTGCGCAAATCTTGACTGGAGGTTTGTCGGAAGAAGATGACATTATGATTGCTCCTTGAATGATTGTTACTTGATGATTGTTCTTGGCTGATGATTGCTGTTCTTCTTATTTTGCGTTTTGAAATCTGCTTGTTTGACGGGGTGAGAGTTTCGGCGGGATTTTTGTCCCCCCTAAGCTGTTCTAATTCCATGACTTAGGTGCAAACTCTTTCCGAGTAAATGATTGCACCGATTGTAGTGCAGTGTCAGTGACGGGTGGAACAGGAAAAATGTGATGAAAAGAAGGTATTAGCACGCATTTGGCGGCATAGCTTAAGTTCTTGGACAGGCGGTCGGAGGAAAATTTGCTCGGTCTTTCCTCGCGACGATGGTGGCCTCGTGGGCGGCGTCAGCCTCAAGGATCCGACGTTGCAGGTCGTCGGTTCTTTCCAGCAGCAGTTTACTTTCGGCAATGTCAGCGAAGAACCGCTCCACGTAAGGCTTAATTGCCTCAAGCACCAGCAGCGCTATCGGTCCGAGGAGGCGTGCATCCCCGGCGAGAACCTAGGTTCGGGGCTGTAGGTATCAGTTTCCACATTGTGCTCTAGGTGGTTCTTGTACAGGTCAACCCAGGTCCCGTGAACTGCATGGGAGGGAATCCGCTGCATGCTCACGTACTGCTCCTCTCTATTGAGGGCCTTCAGACGACTTCTGAGACCGCCTCCCCAGTCGCCATGCCTGCGCGCGGCGTCCTCGATCTTTACGCCTGAAGCGCAGCAAACATCACCTATCGACTCTAGCATCCTCCGCTCGATAGGCAGGACTTCGCCGTTGCGGGCCGCCACATTGGCCTGAATGAGGTCGTATAGCTCGCGCTCGGGGCCCAAACTGAACTCGACGAATTGATCGAAGTATTTGTCATCGCTCGCCCGGATGAGGAACTCAAGATTGATGGCCGACTCCATGATTGAACGATTGAGTGCCGACACAACCTCGGCGCGGTCGCCCTTCGCGCTCAATTGGACGACGACCAACATGAATTTACTGATCCTAACAAGCAGTCCCGCACAGATCGCTTGATTTCTGTTCCAACCGCCCCTGGCTGTTGATGCCTCGTCCAAGATGTGCGCTGCGAGGTTTACGACGCTCATCGCCTCTTTATATAGCTCGAAGACGATGACGTTCAGCTTTTCTTCATCGATTTCGCCTGCGATGCCGCTTGTGTCCACTCGGGGGCTGAGCATCTTCTCAAGCGCTTCCGGCGTTCCCTCCGTCATTTCTTCTGGATACATCATCGGATGTGTTACCTCATCCTAAATATATCCCACTTCTACGCGCGCTTGATCCCGCTGTGGCGCCCTTCCGGGTGTGACGTACGCAATACGAATCAGCACTCGTTGGCAGCATCGGCCAACCCCGCAGCAATTTCTCGACTTAGTTCCGACTTAGTTCTCAGGCGATACCAGAAGATGATCGCGATTAACGAAAACATGAAGATGATGGTGGAGATGGCGTTGATCTCCGGGGTGATGCCGCGGCGGAGGCGTCCCCAGATTTCGAGCGGGAGGGTGTTGTCGCGGCCGATGAGGAAGAAGCTGACGGCGATTTCGTCCATGGAGAGGGTGAAGATGAGGAGCGCGGCGCCGATGATGGAGAGCTTGAGGTTGGGGACGGTGATGCGCCAGAAGGTTTGCCAGTAAGTCGCTCCTAAGTCGAGCGAAGCTTCTTCCTGGGCGCGGTTGAGTTTCTGCAGTCCGGCGAAGACTTCGGTGGTGGCGACGGAAATGAGCGCGGTGCCGTGGCCGAGGGTGATGGTTAACAGACTTAGTTTCATGTCGGCTACGCGAAAGAGCATTAGCAACGAAAGTCCGGTGATGATGCCGGGAAGAATCAGCGGCAGAAGGACGAGGCGGCGGAAGAGAGCTTTGCCGGGAAATTGGGCGCGGTCGAGGGCCAGCGCGGCAGGGATCCCGAAGACGAGAGCGATCAGCATTGCCGCCGCGGCCACTAAAAGACTGTTGAGGACGGAATCCCAGATGGGGCCATCGTTGAACAGGATGCGATACCAGTTGACGGTCAGGTCGTGTGGAGGGAAGCCTCCGACGCCTTGTCCGTTGAAAGAATAGAGGATGAGGACGGCGATGGGGAGATATAAGAAAGAGAAGACTGCGAGAGCGTGAAGCGTGAGGAGGCGGGGATTCTTCATCGCTGCGCTCCAAAGCACGGGAAAAACGCCTTAAGGCGCCGGTCAAGAAAACAAAATGGGGAGGGATCCTTCGATAGCGCGGAAATTCCGCTCCCCGCAACTCTCGCTCCACTCAGGATGACAGCGAGTTGTAGATGATCCGAGTCTAGATCGCCCGATGATCCGATCATTCGATCTCTCGATAGTTTCTTCACGAGAAGCTCCATTTCTTTTCAAGGCGCTCGGAGAGGAAGATCAGAGCTAATACGAGCGCCAACATGCAGAGGGATATAGCGGCGCCGAGGGGCCAGTTATAGGCGGCTCCGAAGAGGCTGACGACGATGTTCGAGATCATGATGCCGCTCGGACCGCCGAGCAGGAGCGGGGCGAGAAAATCTCCGAGGCTAAGGACGAAGGCGAAGGTTGCTCCGGCGAGGACTCCTGGGATAGAGAGTGGGAAGATTACTCGCCAAAAGGTTTGCGCGGGAGTGGCTCCGAGATCATGCGAGGCTTCGACCAAGTTGCGGGGAATGTGCTCGAGCGAGGCATAGATGGGCAGAAAGGTAAATGGAGTATAGATGTGCGTTAAGGTCAGGACGACGGCAAATGGGCTGTAGAGCAGAAAATCCAAGGGATGGCTGGTGAGGTGCACATATTGCAGCAGCGTGTTGAGTACACCGTCAGTGCCGAGAATTGTTTTCCAGGCGTAGGCGCGGACTAAGTAACTTACCCAGAGCGGAATAATGACTAATTGATAGTAAAGATCTTTGCGTCCTCCGGCGTAGAATGAGAGAAAGTAAGCGAGCGGATAACCCAGTAGCATAGAAAAGAACGTTACGCGGGCGGCGATCCACATGGAGCGGAGTAATGTCTGCCAGTAAACGGGCTTGGTGAGGAGTTCGCGGTAGTTATCGAGGTTCCAGGAGTGAACGATGGCTCCGGATTCGGAGACAGACCAGAAGCTGTAGCAGAACATCAGAAGATAAGGAACGAGCAAAAATAACGCGACCCAGACGAGCGGTGGAAGCGTGATGGCGGCGCGATAGACACGGGAGAACATTATCGGCGATCCTCGGATCTGCGCACGGCGACGGCATCGCCGGTGGAGAATTCGAACTCAATGTCAGAATTGGAACTGGAGTTGGGCAAGTTGTGGCTAGCGGTGCGGATGGTGAGCATGAGTCCGGCGTCGGTCTCGACGCGCAGAAGGTCGGTTGCGCCGTGAAAGGCCTGGTCGCGAATAGTGGCGCGGAAACGAACTGCATTATTGCTTGCAGGAGACGAATTACTGACGACCGATGAAGAAGGGATTAGACGGATGCACTCTGGGCGAAGCGAGAAAAGTGCTGGGCCATCGGTCAGGGAAATGGGCCATTGCAGCGCGCCGCTGGTGGCGATACCTTGGCGAACTTCGGCGTGGAGTAAGTTTGTGTGTCCGATGAATTGCGCGGTGTAAGAGGTTGCGGGGCGGTTATAAATTTCGCGCGGACTGGCGACCTGCTCGAGTTCTCCCGAGCGCAACAGCGCGATGCGGTCGGACATGACCATCGCTTCCTCCTGATCGTGGGTAACGAAGATGAAGGTGATGCCGACCTCGCGCTGTAGCGCTTTGAGCTCGACCTGCATCTGGCGGCGCAGGTTGGCATCGAGCGCGGAGAGCGGTTCATCGAGCAGGAGCAGGCGCGGACGATTGACCAGGGCGCGGGCGAGGGCGATGCGCTGCTGCTGTCCGCCGCTGATTTTTGAGGGTTTCGATTTCGCGTAGGCCGACATTTTGACTTTGGCCAGCGCTTCGGCGACGCGCGATTCGATTTCGGCGGTGGGGCGTTTGGCGATTGCCAATCCGTAGCCGACGTTTTGTTCGACGGTCATGTGCGGGAACAGCGCGTAGTGCTGGAAGACTGTGTTGACGCGGCGCCGGTAAGGAGGCTGCGTATCGAGACGTTCGCCGGTCATCCAGACCTCTCCGGCGGTGGGCTGCTCGAAGCCGGCGAGAATGCGGAGGAGCGTGGTTTTGCCGGAGCCGCTCTCACCGAGGATGGTGAGGAATTCGCCTTCGGCGATTTCGAGCGAGATGTCGCGCAGGACAATGTTTTTGCCGAAATGTTTGGCGACGTTACGGATCGAAAGCAGGGATGTGGCGGCTGGTTCAGTTTTGTTTGAGACTCCCTGTTCCATCATCGTTGCCATGCTTTCGTCCTGGCGCTGGCCACTTTTCGCGGACAGGAGTGTCCGCGCCACACTAGCCTTACCGCACCTGCCTTACCACACTTGTCTTGCCACAGTTGTCTTGCCACAGTTGTCTTGCCACACAGGTTACTGGGTGGCTTTGACTTCGTTCCAAATCTCGTTGTACTTGGCGCGGCGCGGGACATTCTGCCAGAAATAGAGGCGCTTCTGGTAATTGTCCACGTCGTCGAGGTGCAGGTTCTTCACTTCGTCCGGTGTCATGAATTGGGCGGCGTGCGGATTAGCCGGGGTGTACCCGGTCACGTCGGTGACTTGTTTCTGCGTCTGCGCCTGAATCATGAACTCAAGAAACTTGTAAGCGAGATCTTTGTTTTCGCTGCCGGCGGTGATCATTAGGTGGTCGATCCAGCCGGTGGTGTTTTCTTTGGGAATGGTTTCGCCGATCGGGAAATTGGCTTTGCGCAACTGATTGGTCATCAGCGGCCAGCCCATGGCGATGACGACTTCGTGATTCTGAAACAAGTTAGTAAGTTCGCCGCCGGTTGACCAGATCTTGCGAATGTTTGGCTTCAGGGCGATCAGCTTCTTCTTGACGGCGTCGAGTTCTTCGTCGGTGAGGTTATAAAGATGAGCGGGATCGGGCTTGTCGTAGCCGAGCACCTGCGCGGCCATGTAGACGGTGGAGAGATCGTCCCACACGGAAACCTTTTCTTTCAGCTTCGGGTCCCAGAAGACGTTCCAGCTGTCGGGCGGCTGCGGGAACGCGGTGGTGTCGTAGATCATGGGATCGGGACCCCACATGAAGGGGACGCCATAGACTTCGCCTTTCACGCGAACCAGAGACAGCGAGGTGAGTTGAGGCGAAAGCTGGCCATAGCTGGAAACTTTCCCGAGATCGAGCGGAGCGGCAAGGCCGGAAGTGGCAATCATGGTGGCCACATCGCTTGAGGGCGAGATAATATCGTAGTTACCGGAGCTGCCGCCGCGAAGTTTGGCGACGAGTTCGTCGCTCGATCCCATGTAAGACGCCGAGACTTTGCAGTGGTTGGCGTCTTCGAACGCCTTGACGTAAGACGGATCGGCGTAGCCTTCCCACACGAGCAGGTTGAGGGTGGGAGTTTTATGGGAGCAGGATGCGGCGAAGAGGATTAGTAAGAGAGCGAACATTACCAGGATTGGTTTAGGCAACATTTAGTTATTCTCCCTCGCGAATAACAAGCCGAGATGCCGCAAATGTGAAAGCGGGTTATGGGTTCGTCCCTCCGGGACTTGAATCTTCATTGTTTCGCCCTCCCAGCGCTGAAGCGCTGGGCTAAGCTGTATCGCCCCTTCGGGGCTGGGTTTTCGGTGCGACACCTCATTCTTTCGGCCCCGTTTGACCCTCTCGCCTTCTTGTTGCTTCACACGCCTCAAAAAGTCGGCGGAGTGTTGACCCACAACAGCCAGGTCTCGCTGCGGCCGGGATTTTTCCAGCGATGCGGGGTGGCGCTTTCAAAATAGAAGCTGTCACCGCGCTTCAGATGGTACTCCTCGCCGTCAAGTGCGATCTTCAACTCGCCGCGCAACACGAAAAGAAACTCCTCGCCTTCATGGGTGTAGGCCTCGCCGCTGCCGGCTGCCGGTTGGACGCGAAAAAGGTGTGGCTCCATGACTTTGTTACCCCAGGCCAGCAACTCCATGCGCACGCCCGGACCGGCGTCGAGCACTTTGCGTTTGGGCGGCCGCACCAATCGGGTATTCAATTCGGTGGCATCGAAAAAATCAAGGATGTTGGTGCGGTAGAAGCGTGCCAGCCTGCGCAGAGTTCCGACCGAAGCGGTCATTTGCGAGCGTTCGAGCGAACTGAGGAAGCCGATGGAAATACCCGCGGCCTTGGCGACCTGAGCGAGACCGAGGCGGCGCTGGGCGCGCAAGCGGCGCAAGCGAAGACCGATCGTCGTGTTAGCAATTCCGTTGGCGGCGGCAGGTTTGAGGATGCCTTCGCGCTTGAGCATCTGCACAATGGCGGCGGGATTCAGGCCGCGGACTTTGCGCAGGTAGCGCGCCTTCTTGAGCAAGCGCACGTCGTCGCTGGTGTAAAGGCGATAGCGGCTCTTGCTGCGCTCGGGACGCGCGAGGCCGACTCGTTCCCAGGCACGGATGGCGGAAGGAGAAATCCCCACCTGGCGCGCTACATCGCCGATTTTGAGATAGACGTGGCCGTCGCTCGGCATGATCTGTGAATGGTCGCGCCGCGGGGATGCACTTTTTCCGCTTGACAGAAAGCAGCGGAGTCCGTAACCTTGCGCGATTATAGCAAGGTTTATGTTGCGTGCAAGCTGAATCGGATCTAACAAATTTGCCCCCCAAGATCTGGAGGATCTGCCTATGCCGTGTGCAAACCAGCAGCCGCCGTCAAAACTCTCCCGGATATCGTGCTGGCTCGGCGTTTTGAGCCTGTGGTTGATCTGCTCCGCACTCGTGATGTCGCAGAGCACGGGCGGGCGCATTCTGGGTCGCGTAGCGGACCCAAGCGGCGCCGTGCTGGCGGGGGTAAAAGTCACCATCACCAACGAAGCGACCGGCGTGAGCCGAAGTGTGTTGACCAACGATAGCGGAGACTACGTGATCGTCGAAGTCTCACCGGCTACGTATACCGTTCAGTATGAGCTGACGGGTTTCAAGAAAAACGTGCAGAACGGGATCATTGTCAATGTCAACCAGGTGTTGACGCTCAATTCGACGCTGCAAATCGGCGCCTCGCAGGAGGTCGTAGAGGTCACGACCGAAGCTCCTCAGGTCGATACCACCAGCACGCAGCTCGGGGCTGTGATCAACAACCGTTCGGTCAACGAACTGCCCCTGAACAGCCGCGATACTTACGAGTTCCTGCAACTTCAGCCGGGTGTGCAAGGGCAGCTCGGAAACGGCAATGGCAGCCTTTTTTACGGCTCGCAGGATGTTGGTTCGGTGTCGGTGAATGGCGGCCGCACCCGCGCCAACAACTTCAGCGTCAATGGTGGAGACGCGAACGACCAGTTCGTGAATTCGCCGACGGTGGAGCCCACTCCCGATAGCGTGGAGGAATTCCGCGTCATTACCAACACGTTCGACGCCGAGTACGGCAGGAATTCGGGTTCGGTGGTGAACGTGATCACCAAATCCGGAACTAACGGTCTGCACGGCGATGTCTATGAATACTTCCGCAACACGGTCCTGGACGCGCGAAATTATTTCGACCTGCCGGGACAGGCGCCGCAGTGGAACCAGAATCAGTTTGGCGGAACGCTGGGCGGACCAATCAAGAAAGACCGCACTTTTTTCTTTGGTTCGTATGAAGGGCGGCGGATTCGGCAGGGATTGACAGGTCAAGCCGTTGCCGTGCCGAGCGGGACGCCGTCGCTGACCTCGCCGACTGGAGAGTTCGCCGGGGATTTCTCTGGAGCGGGCGGTTTTGCTCCGTTCACATATGGAACAAATGCCAGCAACGGCGCGGGCGGCATTCTCACTAGCACTCCCGGTCCTGGCTATACTCCTCCTTTTGTGGCCCAAGTACTGGACGGGCGCAACGGCTGCGATAGCGCGTTGTTCCCGGGCGGGGGTACGGTTGCGGGCATTACTCCATTGCCGAGCCCAGTGAATACGAATCCCCAGCAGTATTACATTCCGTGGGCCAGCGTCTTTGCTAACACCAATGGCGTAATCCCGACAGCGTGTCAGGATCCTGTCGCTTCCAACCTGATGCAACAATTTATTCCGGGGGCGAACGTGAACGGCAATAACGTATCCGTGCCAGTGAGCACAGATAATGAAGATCAGTTCACCGTCCGCTTCGATCACAAGATCAACGACCGGCAGAATTTTACGGCCTACTATTACTTCAACGACGCGCGGCAACTGCAACCGTTCGATGAATTTGAGGCGGCGGGCGCGAACCTTCCCGGCTTCGGTAACCTTAACGACATACGTTACCAGCAATGGAACCTGAGCCACACCTGGACGGTCAGCAACGCGGTGGTGAATGAGTTCCGCTTCACTTACATGCGAGAGGGGCAACTGGGCTTCCTGAAGCCGGAAACGACGGGCGCAGTGACCGCCTCATGCACGGGAGCGGCAGCAACTTACTGCTTCACCGGAACGTCGGATTCCGGCGCGATTACATCGCAGTATGGCACCAGCCCAAAATTGGGAATCACGCCGGGTCTGCCCGCGAGCATCACCGGAGTTCCCTACGTCGATATCGGTGGCGGTGCTGTGTTTGGCAACAATTTCGAAGGCACGCTTCCACAGGTCGGCAACAGTTTCCAGTGGTCGGATAACTTGACGTGGGTGAAAGGCAACCATACCTTCAAGTTTGGCGTCGATGTCCGGCGAGCGCGTTTCGATCAGTACTATTACTTCGACGTCAACGGCGAATTCTCTTTCGACAATTCCGGTCCAAACGCGATTATCCCTGGGGATGGGGATAACTACGCGGAGTATCTCCTGGGGTTGAACGATACTTACACACAAGGATCGGGACAGCGGGAGGATATTCGGGGCACGTCGGTGTATCCGTTCGCGCAAGACAGCTGGAAGATCAAGCCGAACCTGACACTCAACTATGGACTGCGCTGGGAGCTGGATACGCCGCTTACGGACATCAGCGGACACGTCGAGACCTACCGGCCGGGGCAGAACTCCTCGGTCTACCCATGCGGAATCACGACGAGCGCGCCCTATTGGGAAAACCTGGGGGTGTCGAATCCAACCTGCGCCAACACGGGCTCGGAGCCGACGGGATTGGTAGTGCCGGGCGATCCTGGCGTTCCCGCGGGAATGACTTCAACTTATTACAAGGCCTTTGCGCCGCGCGCGGGCATAGCCTACAGCCCCAATTTCAGCGACGGTTTCCTGAGAAAGCTTTTTGGCAACAATGGAGCAACCAGTATTCGCGCCGGTTGGGGAATTTTCTACAACCCGATAGAAGAACTGGTGCTGGCGCAATTTGGGGCGGAGCCGCCGTTTGGAGGAAGTTCGTCATTGTTCGACACAATGTTCAACACTCCGTTCGTATACCAGGCGGGAGGAACGGCAGCGCCGAATCCGTTCAACGGCATTATTACGCCGACGAAGGGAGCGCCAACAGACCTGTCGTTCTTTCGCCCAATTCTGTTGTACGGAGAGTTCCAACCTCACCTGCGCACACAATACACCACGCAATACAACCTGACGATTCAGCGGCAACTTACAAAAGATATGATGTTGCAGTTGGGGTATGTCGGATCGCAAGGGCATCGTTTGCTGGCCTCGCATGACATCAATCCGTCGACCCCGCAAACCTGTCTTGATCTTGCCAATATTGCGGCGGCCAATCCAAACTATCTGACCGCGGGTAACGGCGGCGCGCAAACGACCTGCGGCCCGTTCGAAGAGGATGCACCTTTCTACATTCCACCAGGGACGGTTCTACCCAATGCTTTGCACTTGCCCTACGCGAACTACAACTCGGTCCTGCCGGCGGGCTATACGGTTGGATCCAACGGAATAACTCTGGTTGGTTTACGCCCTTACTCCTCACCGAATTGCAATCCGATGACGGGCGCCAGCTGTCCGGTAGATGGAATTCCGGTGTTTAGCGATATTTTTGCCGAAGATACCATCGCCAATTCTTCCTACAATGCCTTCGAAGCGATGCTTGAAAAACGTTTTTCTCATGGCTTGCAGTTCCAGGCATCCTATACACTTAGTAAGTCTATGGATGATGGATCGACGTTCGAGGAAACGCTGGATCCGTTTAACTACAGGGCGAGCCGCGCGCTGTCGTTGTTTAACTCCCATCAGCGTTTTGTGTTGAGTTATGACTGGGAGTTGCCGATTCGAAAGCATAATGGTCTTACAGGTAAGTTGACCAATGATTGGGCTATCTCGGGCATTACTCAATTTCAGACCGGTTTTCCCATTCGACTTGACACCGAAGACGATACGGAACTCATTGCCAGCATCTTCTTTCTTGGAACGGAGGCTCCGAGTTTGGTAGCGCCTTTTCAGAAACTGAATCCTCACGACATACTCAACGTTCCGGCGCTCGGAATCTCCTCACCCGGGTACTTTTTCAACCCCACCGATTTTGCAACGGCTGCAACCCCAAATCCGCAGAATTCTCCGGTTCCGCCGCTCGGCCAGTTCAACAATGGCACGCCGCGCAGTCTCTGTTGCGGCCCTGCGCTGCAGGATTGGGACTTCGCCGTGCACAAGCAAATCGGAGTGACCGAGAGCACGTATTTCCAGCTCCGGGCGGAGATTTTCAACATTTTCAACCATACCAACTTCTTTAATCCGGACGGTCATTTCTCCGACGGTCCGACTGAGTTTGGGCGCGTCACGCAAGCCCAGGACCCGCGGCTGGTACAATTTGCTTTGAAGTACTACTTTTAATTGCAGTCTTTGTTCGGAAAACCGGGCGGTGTTGACCGCCGGGACGAATCTGATGGCCGATCTGGCCTGAGCTTTTTGGAGAAATCACGATGTATCCCGCATTGCAGAAAGAGCTCGACACGTTCGAGCGCCGTACGCCGAGGTCCGCCGAAGCGCACAAAAAGAATCTGAAGCGCCTGCCGCTGGGCGTTGCCAGCAATTATCGCGCTTACGATCCCTATCCGATCTTCGTCGCGGAAGCGTCGGGCAGTAGGTTCCGCGATCTCGACGGCAACGAATACATCGACCACAACTTGTGTTTTGGGACGTTGATGGCGGGGCATTCGCATCCGGCGGTGGTCAAGGCCGTCGAAGGCCGGCTGCATAAGGGCACGGCTTACGGCATGCCGCACAACATGGAGTGGGAACTGGCGGAGGAGATCTGCACGCGCTTTCCGCTGGAGATGTGTCGCTTCGGCAATAGTGGCACGGAAGTTACCATGCACAGCATTCGGCTGGCGCGGGCGGCGACCGGGCGCGACAAGATCATCAAGTTCGAGGGCGGTTATCACGGGCTGCACGATGCGGCGCTGGTGAGTGTGAAGCCGCATCCGCCGAAGGATGACTTTGGAGATGTCGATAATCCAAAACCCGTGTCGGCCGGAGCGGGCATGCCGAAAGCGAGTATCGCGAACGTGCTGATTGCGACCTTCAACGACCTGGAGACGGTGGAGCGGCGTTTTCGCGAGAATCCGAACGAGATTGCGGCGCTGATTCTGGAGCCGATCATGATGAACGTCGGACTCTGCCTGCCGCAGAAGGGATTTCTGGAAGGCCTGCGCGCGCTATGCGATAAACACGGCGCGTTATTGATCTTCGACGAGGTCAAGACCGGCGCCAAGCTGTGCTGGGGAGGTGCATCAGAATATTTTGGCGTGTTGCCGGATATGATCTGCCTGGCTAAGTCGATCGGCGGCGGTTTTCCGCTGGCGGCTTTCGGGGCGCATAAGCGCGTCATGGATTTGATTTCCGAGCATAAGGTATTTCACGGCGGAACTTACAACACGAATCCAATTTCGATGGTGGCCGGGCTGGCGGTCTTTCGCGAGGTACTTACACGCGCGAACTACACTCACGTTGCCGAGCTCAGTAACAGGTTAGTCGGAGGATATAAGAAGACGATCGCGAAGACCGGCCTGCAAGGATACGTGGCGAGCGCGGGAGCGAATGGCGCTCTGATGTTGTATCCAAAAGAGGTTCGCAACTATCGCGATTGGCTGGCGATTGACGTGGATCTATGGCGGTATTACTGGTTTGGCATGGTGAACCGCGGCGTGATGTGCCAGCCGTATTGGTGGGATGAGCAATGGACAATCTCGGTGCAGCACAGCGAGGCCGATATCGATCGGCACCTCGCGGCTTTTGCCGACATTGCCGATTCGCTCGCCGCCTCGCAGCAGGAGCGCTTAGGAGTGGTAGCAACACACTAATGGGATCGGGTCATCGGGTCATCGGGAATTGAATCCTGAGGGCCTGATAGCATAGATGGCCCGACCTCCCGATGATCCGATCACGCGATGACTTCTGATGCCAACCAGCCGCACTTAAAACGAGTCCTCGGACGCCGCGATCTGGTGCTGTTATTTGTCGTTGCCGTCTTCAATCTCAACGTGGTTCCTTCGATTGCGACCAACGGTGGAGTTACGATCTGGTTATGGCTGATTTCGCTGGCTCTGTTCTTTTGGCCGCAGGGAATCGCTGTAATCGAACTCGCGCACCGTTACCCTGGCGAAGGCGGCGTCTACCTTTGGGCCAAAGAGATGTTCGGCGGTTTTCACGGCTTCTTATCGGGCTGGTGTTATTGGACGAATAACATGCTTTACGTGCCGACAATCATGCTTTATTTCGTTGGTGTGTCAGTGTTTGTGCTGGGGCCAAATCACGCGGCACTTGCCGATAACAAGACCTTTGCTCTCGGGACCTCGGTGATGCTTCTGTTGGCGCTGGCGGCGCTTAACATTGTGGGTCTTGGTGTGGGAAAGTGGATTAACAATCTGGGAGCGATCGGCACGGGCGTCGCCGCAGCTGTCTTAATAGTTCTCGGCCTGGTTATGACCTACAAGAACGGACTTACTGTTACTGCGGTTGATTTTCGAATCCCCAACGATCCACATTTTCTTTTGAATACTTTTGGCGTAATCTGCTTCGCCCTGGTGGGTTTGGAACTTGCTTCCATCATGGGCGATGAGATCAAGGACCCGCGGCGCACGCTTCCGGGCGCAGTCCTTGCGGGAGGCGTAATTTCGGGATTGCTTTATATTGCTGTGACTTTAACGTTGCTCGTGGCCATTGGCCGCAGTGGCATCGGCGTACTGCAAGGTATCGTGCAGGCGGTGGCAAAAATGGCCGGGCAATTCGGGCTGGCATGGATCATTCCCGCGTTTGCGTTCATGCTCAGCATTTCCATCGCCGGAATTGCATCGGCGTGGCTGGGCGGCTCGGCGCGGATTCCGTTTGTCGCAGGACTCGACTCGTACATGCCAGCGTGGTTGGGACGTGTACATCCGAGATATGTGACACCTTATGCGGCTCTAATCGTGCATGTAACGATTTCGATTTTGCTGTGCGTCGTGTTCTTTCGATTGTCGAGTGTGCAGGCGGCGTTTCAGACCATGCTGTCGCTGGCGGTGGTGTTACAACTGGTTCCCTATGTTTACGTGTTTGCAGCTTTATTAAAGATAGCGGTTCGGACGCCGGATGGGGCCGGAGTGTACGGCAGAGCCGTTTTGTTTTTGGCAGGCGCGAGCGGATTGGTCACCACGATTCTGGGGATCGGCTTGCAGTACTTTCCGCCGCAGTTAGTTACTTCGCTTCATACCTATGAATGGGAGATGGTGGGCGGGACAGTCTTTTTTGTCGGGCTGGCGCTTTTTTTCTTTTTCGTGTATGGACGGTTGAAGGAACCACAACTGGAATCGGCAAGGCCGACATAGAGCGAACATTTTCGTTTTGTTTCACGGAAGTTATGTGCTGGAGGAGTTATGCCTGGTGGAGTTACGACTGACGTGAAGACGTATTCGATGCTGATCGATGGCGAGTGGATGGCGAGTAAGTCAGGTAGGACATTTCCTGTGTACGATCCTTCGACGGAAGAGGTGATCGCGCAGGTTCCCGATGCCAATACGGACGATGTGAACCGCGCGGTTGCGGCTGCCAAGGCTGCGTTTGAAGAAGGGCCATGGGCAACCACAACTGCGCAGGAGCGAGGCCGCGTTCTTTTTAGATTGGCCGAGAAGATACGCCAAAATCTGCCGATGCTCGCCGAAATTGAATGCCGTAACTCGGGCAAGCCGATTGTGGAGGCGGAATTCGATATCAACGATGTGGCGACTTGCTTCGAATATTACGGCGGGCTGGCCACAAAGGTGGTCGGCTATGTGAACCCTGTTCCGGACAATGCAATGAGTCTTTCGTTGAAAGAACCGGTGGGCGTGGCCGGTCAAATTATTCCTTGGAATTACCCTTTATTGATGGCTGCGTGGAAACTGGCTCCGGCATTGGCTGCGGGATGTACGTGCGTGCTGAAACCGGCCGAGCAAACGCCGCTTACCGCGCTTGAAATGGCAAAGTGGTTTGAGGAAGTTGGAATGCCGAAAGGCGTAGTAAACGTGATCACCGGATTTGGGGAGAGCTGCGGATCGCCGCTGGTGAAGCATCCGGACGTGAACAAGATCGCGTTCACGGGATCGGCCGCGGTCGGGAAGATCATCGTGAAAGAGGCGGCCGACACGGTGAAGCGCGTGACGCTCGAATTGGGCGGTAAGTCGCCTAACATCTTTTTTGCGGATGCCGACTTCGAGGCGGCCATTGACGGAGCGCTGTTCGGCGTCTTCATCAATCAGGGAGAGATTTGCTCGGCGGGAAGCCGTATTCTGGTAGAGAAGTCGATTTATGGCAAGTTTGTCGATGCCATGGCCGAGAAAGCGAAGAAGATCAAGATCGGTCCGCCGCTCGAACGCGAAACGAAAATGGGCGCTTTGGTATCAAAAGAGCAATATGACCGGGTGTGCTCCTATATTGAAATCGGCAAGAAAGAGGCGAAAGTTGCGAGTGGAGGCGGCCGCGCGGATAAGTTTACCAGCGGTTACTATGTGCAGCCGACTATTTTCTATAACGTGAGTAACAATGCGCGCATTGCGCGGGAGGAAATCTTCGGCCCGGTTGCAGCGGTCATTCCATTCGAAGATGAGAAAGATGCGTTGAAGATTGCAAACGATAGCCCCTATGGCCTGGCTGCAGCGGTCTGGACGCGGGATATTTTCAAAGCGATGCGAACGGTAAAAGCGCTTCGGACGGGCATTGTGTGGGTGAACCACATGCAGCCGACTTATGTGGAAGCGCCCTGGGGAGGGTACAAACAATCAGGATTTGGACGTGAGCTTGGGCCGTGGGGCATCGAAGAGTATCTCGAAACCAAGCAAGTCTATATAAATCTGAACGAAGCTCCGATCGGGTGGTACTGAACAATGGTGGTTGGTGCTTAGTGATCGCTAGAACTAGCATGGACTCCCAATAGGAAGTTAGCACTAACTGAGACGTTGATTATGTCTACAATTCAACTACGTACAACTATTCCTGGACCGCGCTCGCAGGCTCTGATGAAGCGGCGTAATGCGGCTGTGGTGAAAGGCGCTTATCACGCCACGCCCGTGTTTGTTGCCAAGGCGGAGGGAGCGGTTATCGAAGATGTTGACGGTAATCGGATGATCGATTTTGCCGGGGGCATCGGCTGCGTGAATACGGGACATCGCGCGCCGGCCGTCGTCGACCGCATTCGTCGGCAACTCGACCGATTTTTGCACACGAGTTTCAATGTGCTTCCTTATGAAAGTTACCTGGCGGTTTGCGAGAAGCTGAACGCGCTCGCGCCCGGAAGGGGACCGAAGAAGACTCTTCTGGTCAATAGCGGCGCGGAGGCGGTGGAAAATGCGATCAAAATCGCGCGCTCGTATACGAAGCGACAGGCGATCATCAGCTTTGAAGATGCGTTTCATGGACGCACTTATATGGCGATGGCGGCCACGAGCAAGACGCATCCCTACAAAGCCGGATTCGAGCCGTTTCCGACTGAAGTGTATCGGGTTCCGTATGCGTACTGTTATCGTTGCTCTTATTCGATGACTTATCCATCGTGCGAAGTGTTTTGCGCACGGCACATTGAAGATACCTTCAAAAGGGTTGTCGCGGCCGAATCCGTGGCAGCGGTCGTCGTTGAGCCGATTCTGGGCGAGGGAGGATTTGTTACTCCGCCGGCAGAGTTCTATCCAACGCTCGGAGCGATTTGCCGCAAGCACCGCATACTGCTGATTGCCGATGAGGTACAAACGGGGTTTGCCCGCACCGGGGCAATATTTGCTTGCGAGCGCCTGGGACTCGAACCCGATCTGGTCGCGATGGCTAAGTCGCTCAGCGGAGGCTTGCCACTGGCTGCCGTTACGGGACGCGCGGAGATTATGGATACGCCAACCGCCGGACAACTGGGAGGAACGTTCGGCGGGAATCCTCTGGCTTGCGAAGCGGCGTTGGCGGTGTTCGACATCATCGAAAGAGAGAACTTATGTGCGCGAGCGAATGCACTGGGAGAGCGCTTCCGCAGACGGGCGGCGAAGTGGCAGGCGCAGTGGGAACTGGTGGGCGATGTTCGCGGGCTTGGCGCCATGCAGGCTCTTGAACTGGTGCGCTCGAAGTCGAGCCGCGAGCCTGCTGACGCAGAGACGGCGCAAGTGTCGCAATACTGTTATGAGCATGGTTTGGTGACGATCACGGCTGGATCGTACGGCAACGTGATTCGCCTGCTCGTGCCGCTGGTTATCACCGATGCGCAAATGGATGAAGGCTTGGATGTGCTGGAAGCAGCGCTGGCCAGTGTGGCCGACAAAAAAGGCGTCTTGATGGCGCAGCTGACGTGAGTTACGTGTACAGTAGACCAATTCAATAAGTTGTTAGTAAGTTGACTCGTATGACTATTGCTACTATGAATTCCGCTATGACCGGCCAGGAGATGGTTCAGCTCACCAAGAAACATACTTTGTTCGAGTGGTCGGCGCAGTCGAAGGTCGATCCTATCCCGGTGGCGCGTGCAAAAGGGATTTATTTTTGGACGCCGGAAGGGAAGCGCTTTATCGACTTCAACAGCCAGTTGATGTCGGTCAACATCGGACACGGCGATGAGCGCGTCATCCAGGCCATTGTCGAACAGGCATCGGTGCTGACGTATGCCAATCCGTTCATGGCGACCGAGCCGCGGGCGCGGCTGGGCGCGAAGCTGGCGGAGATTACTCCGGGCGATATCGATACTTTCTTTTTTACCAATGGCGGCGCCGACGCCAACGAGAATGCCATCAAGATTGCGCGCTTTTTCACCGGACGTCACAAGATCGTTGCGCGGTATCGTTCGTATCACGGCGCGACGGCCGGAGCCGTCAGCCTTACGGGTGATCCACGGCGATGGGCGGTTGAGCCGGGGATTCCGGGCGTGGTACATGTACTTGATCCTTATCATGGAATCGAGCGTGGTTGGGAGTCGGCTGAGAGCTCGCTGGCTATGATCGAAGAGGTTATCCAACTGGAAGGACCACACACGATTGCAGCTTTTATTCTGGAGCCGGTGACGGGAACCAATGGCGTTCTGGTGCCGCCGGATGGATATCTGGAGGGCGTGCGCAAGTTGTGCGACAGATATGGCATTCTGATGATCGCGGACGAAGTAATGTCGGGCTTTGGCCGCACCGGTGAGTGGTTTGCGGTCAATCATTGGAAGGTTGTGCCAGACTTACTTTGCATGGCCAAAGGACTTACATCGAGTTATCTGCCGCTGGGCGCAGTCGGTATGAGGCGGCATATCGCAAGACACTTTGACGACAAGGTGTTTTATGGAGGACTGACTTACAACAGCCATCCTATGGGCTGCGCGACGGCGCTGGCGACGATTCACGTTTATGAAGAAGATCATCTTATTGAGAATGCGCGCAAGATGGGCGCAATCATGAAGACGCTGGGCGCGGAGTTACAGGCAAAGCATCCGTCGGTGGGCGCGGTACGTTCGATTGGGTTGTTCGGCATCGTCGAGTTGATCCGGGACCGCAAGACGCGGCAACCGATGGCTCCATTTAACGGTACGTCCGAAGAGATGGTTGCGCTGGGGAAATTCTTCCGCGAAAACGGGCTGTACACGTTTGTGCGCTGGAATACGTTTTTCACGAATCCTCCGCTGTGCATCAACGAGCAGCAGCTGCGCGAGGCGTTTGCGATCATCGATAAAGGACTTGAGATTACGGATCGGGCGGTGAAGGATTGAATTTGTCGGCTTGGATTATAAGGACTTGTGACTCTTCCGGTTGAGATAAACGAAATTCCAGGTGCAGCGGAGCTTCATAATTGGTTTGGATATTGGCCTGGCTTTCACGATGCGGAAATTATCGGCTTGCACTTGAATCGCGAGGGAACCTCATCCCTACGTGTTCACACCTGGGAAACGACAAAGGAAATAGACGAGAAGAGTTACTACGTTCGGGCAAAGCATGTTGTCGTCGAGTTTGTCTTTGAGGGGTTATCGGGTCTCGAGCTGAGTGGCTTCAACCATCAAAATGTGGTCTTTGGGCTTGCCATTGAGAAGGCAAATTCCGGCTTCAGGTTGACCCTTGAGAAGTGCTATGGCTTGGCCGGAAACATCGAGGCTGAAAAGTTGTCGATTCGGATCGTGCCGGGCACTCCTTCATAGCTAACTCCAGCTATGTCGTCCGCAGCCGCGGGTCGCGAACGCCGTAAAGACTCACTCGGTCAACCGGTTGTATTTCTTCAGCACTTCGCGCAGGCGGTCGTGGGGCATGGCGATGACGGTATGGCTGTCGATGCCGGTCATAGTTTCAGCCGCGACCATGGCGTTGACGACCGCCTCCTCGGTGGCTTGAACGGTCGCGAGGAACAGAGGATCGAGACTGTCGTTCGGGAGCATCTTCAGGTCGTGGATTCCCTTCGGAGATGCCGCGCCAGCATTCGCGGTCGAGAAGGCGACGAAAATATCACCGGAGCCGTCGCCCGAGTAACTGCCATTGCGGCCCAAGCCGAGAGAGGCGCGGCGCGCGATTCGCTTGAGTTGCGTCGGAATGAGCGGCGCGTCGGTGGCGATGACGATAATGATCGAGCCCTCATCTTCTCCGTAGGCTGGGTGCTCGGGAATTTCTTTGCCGACGGGAACGCCGGCAATGCGCAACTGATCGCGGCGGCCGTAGTTGCATTGCACTAACACACCCACTGTGTATCCTCCGGCTTTTGCGTCGAGCACGCGCGAAGAGGTTCCAATGCCTCCTTTGAATTCGTTGCAAATCATGCCGGTGCCGCCGCCGACACTGCCTTCTTCCACCGGTCCGGCGTGGGCGGAATCGAGCGCGTGGAAGGCGTCTTCGGGCTTCACGTGGAATCCGTTGATGTCGTTGAGCCACCCATCCCAGGTTTCGGCAACCACGGGAAGCGACCACCAGTAGCCTTCCATGTCAGGCTCGCCGCGCTTTACTTTCCAGGCGATGACGGCGTCGCGAACGACGCCGACGCTGTGCGTGTTGGTGATCATGACGGGGCCGTCGAGAAACCCGGAGTCTTCGAGCCAAGTGGTGCCGGTCATCTCGCCGTTGCCGTTAAGTGTGAACCATGCGCCGAAAACGGCGTCGGTGGAGGCTTTGCCGCGCGGAAGAATAGCGGTGACGCCAGTGCGGACGGGGCCTTCGCCGACTTTGAGCTTGCCGCTGCCGGAGATTAGGGTGGTGTGGCCGACTTCCACGCCGGCAACGTCCGTGATGGCGTTGTTCGTGCCAGGAGTGCCATCGAAGGGGACACCGAGATCGCGCGCTCGGGGCTTGGTTTGCGTGTACGCAGAAAGCGTGACAAAAAGAAGAATGCAGCCGAGCGCGGCCGAAAACGCGAGGATTCGAAATCGCATCATAGTTTGGTCCGATCAAAGGAAGTTTGGTCCGATCGCAAAACGTACGCGGCAGTATAAAGGATGCGGCATTGGTTTAGAATTCGGCTAACTGAATTGGTTGGGCTCGAAGAATAATCCCGATCAGGAATTGCATCAGGAGATTGCGTCAGGAAGTTGCGTCAGGAGGTGACATGGAGAACTGGAAACGCGCGGTGATTGCGGGAGCGGCAGGTACGGCGGCAATTTTGATGTTGAAGGGAAGGCGTCCGGCGGCGGTGCTGGCGGGAAGCGTGGGGTTGGCGGTGCTGGCGTCGGAGTATCCGGAGCAGTTTACGCGGATTCGCGAAGAGCTGCCTTCGTACGTGCGGCAGGGAACGCGCTATCTCGATCTCGCGATGAAGCTGGGCCGCAAGATCGAGGAGTTCGCGGAGCAGCGCGTGGCACGGGCGTTTGAAGAGTTGGGCGAATATTGAGGCAAATGGTTGACGGGGCAGAGCCCCTTCGTCACACAGGCTTATTCGATCCCCAGTTGTTTGCGGGCTTCGGGGCTGAGGCGTTCGGGTGTCCAAGGCGGATTCCAGACCACGTTGACGTTGGCGTTGCGGACGCCGGGGAGTTGCTCGACGCGCGATTTTACCTGCGCACTGATGTTGACATGCTCGGGACAGCCTTGCGCGGTGAGCGTCATATCGATGGTGATGTCCTGCTGGCCTTCGGGCACCGGGTCGAAGCGGACGTCATAAATCAGTCCGAGATCGACGATGTTGACGGGAATCTCGGGATCGTAGCACTGCCTGAGTGCGTTCAAAACGTCGTCCTGGGCGATGGGCATGGGTTTCCTTTGCGGCTCCCGATGACGGAGCCTCGATATCGATAGCGCTGTGCATATTCTATAGCGAGGGTCTTCTATAGCGAAGGGCATCGATACGAAGGTCTTCTTAGCGAAGGTCAGGCAGAGCATGGCATTCGATCGGGAGTTCCAGAAAAAACTGCAGATTTTTCTCGCGATCGCCATTGTGATCGCGGGCGCGCGCGCTGCGTACATCGTTTACGAACGGCATGACGCGATGAAGGAGGCCGAGCCCAAGCCGCAAACCGCGCTCAACGCGGATTACTACGTTACTCCGAAAAAACTCCACGCTTACGACCTGAAATCGGCGCACGAATTGACCGAACAGCCGGTGTGGGTGAAATATGGCTATCAACTTACTTATTACCCGTATGATCGCGAGCGGCGCAAAACCGATTTTGCGAGCGAGACGGGAACGCTCGCGCCTTTGCAGAAGCTGGCGATTCAGGATGTGGTCGAAGAAGCGGTTCCACACGCAGTGGATACCAAGCAGGTGTTGGCGGTTTTCTCGCTCGCAGGCAAAGGATATGCGGTTCCGATTGGAGGCGTGATGGGCGAGGATTTCAAGCTGCGCGCCGACGACATATTTTTTCTCGAAGATCCACATGAGCTTTACAAGCACTGGCCGGCGGAGATGTGGAAGAAGATCGACGCGCACGAGGTTCAGCCGGGAATGAGCGAACTGCAGGTGAGTTTCGCGATTGGAGTGGGAAGTTCGGAGGGCGGCGGCGATTATGGTTCTCGAACCCTGCATTATGCGAATGGAGGAAAGCCGTTGGTGGTGACGTTCGAGAATGACAAGGCGGTGGAGATTAAGGCGGGGACTTAGAGGCGCGGCGTGGACCAGGCGATCAGTGTAACCGCCATGTTACGCAATTGAGGCAACCGCTCGCATGGAGCTAGACCCTCTATTCCTTCGTTCTGGCTATCAACATTTGCGGTTGCCAAACAACAGATACAAAATCGCCCCGAACAGACCACCCTCGATTATTACGACAGGCATGAACCAAATCCCGCGCCACTGCGGATAGGCGCGGAGGGCCGCGACGAATACCAGCAAGTGAACGACGAACAGACCTGTGATCGCGAACCAAAAACCCAGCCTATTCCAATATATTCTGGATCTCCTAATAGTCACCCAGAAGAGGCCAGTTGTGAACACCGCTAGAGCTAGCCACGCCGATGGAACCTTCGCGCCGTGGCTAAGGACAATACAAACAGCGATGACCGCTAGAGCCGCCAGCGCGATTCCGACATACAGAAGAAAACGCTGAACGATCTTCCCCAAGGTCAATTCGTTAGATTGCATTTTTTACGTTATACGCGAATCGGGTCTCTCCGGTCGAATTCCTCGACTGCTGTTAATAGGCGAGGTAATTATCCCTTGACATCACGTAGTAACGGCGCTACCCTTCGGCGTTATGAAAGACATGACGCCGGACGGCAGACTCATTCTCATCCGCGTAAAAATTGAGCGGGCCAAGAAGAACCTCACTAATTTGGAGCGGGAACTTATTGGATTCGGGCATAAAGAGTTCCACGCGATCACTACCGATCCTGATACGCAGTTTCAACAGTTCGGCAAACATCGCATTCTGCCCTTTGATGCCCTCTCCGCAGCCGGCGATATCGTCCACAACCTCAGAAGCGCCCTCGACTACCTTGCAAACCAGCTGGTTTGGGTCGGTTCCGGCGAAGAACCCAGTCGGCAAGTTGAATTTCCTATTGCTAAGGATGCCGCTACTTACGAAAGGGACAAGGCTCGAAAAGTAGAGGGTATGTGCCCCAAAACTGTAAAAGCGATTGATGCTCTCCACCCTTACAAGGGTGGGAATGACGCGCTTTGGAAAATCCATGCACTCGACAACATCGACAAACACCGTACTCTGTTCACATACGCTCGTGATTGCATGTTGGTCGCAGACTGGCTCATGGAATATACCGCCGACCCGTTCAACCTCAAAGGAAGCGACCCAGAATTCTCTGGAATCGGCGTCTTTGATGGTGAAGTGGAGAAGGATATGGAGTTCGAAATTGATGAAGCGGTCAGCAAGGCGCAGATTTCTACGAGTAATGCGGTTCTCCCAACGCTCCATCAGTTGACGGACTTTACCTGGAAACTCGTCTTGAGTTTTAAGCCGTTCCTCTAGAGATGACACACCTCCGCCAGTCCGCCGTGTTAGAATTACGGCAGCATGGCGGGCATACGCTCATCCCGGCAAGGTAGCAGCGAACGACCCGTTGCGAATCAGGATTTAAAACCGTCCCCAGAGGTAGCGGCTAAAATGGCACCTCTGGCGCGGGCGTCATTTGAGAAGCTTTTGGAACGCGCTGCGAAGCCAATTCAGCAACGCGCTTCAAAAGCGAAGTAAAAATCAAGTTGCCTTGATCCCGCCGGTTGTAGCGATACGAATATTCATCCAAGTAACTCTGCAAATACTTCTTACTCACCTGATGATACACCCCACCAATTCCGCGCTTCACGAGTGACCAGAATCCCTCAATCGTGTTCGTGTGCACATTGCCCATGACATAGACCTTCTGGGCATGGTTGATGCGCTGATGCACGTAGCCGTGCTCCATGCGATCTATTCCTTCATAAGCCGGGTACTCATCTGTGAAAACTGTGCTCTCTGGCAGTATCTTTTCTTCGACAATATTGAGTAAGGTCTGCTTTGTCACATCTAGCGTGGCGCGGGCGAACACTCGACCACGGCCTTTACGCTCTGCAATTCCGACCACGGCCGTCTTCACTTTGTCACCGCGCATCGGGCGTCCCTTACCGCCTTTGCGCTTGCCGCCCATGTATGTTTCGTCCATCTCCACCGCTTCTCCCTCCAGTTGCACATCTTCCGAAAGCAAGGTGCGAATCTGACGGAACATGCGCCAAGCGGTTTTGTAGGTCACTCCGGTTTCACGCTGAATCTGTTTTGCCGAGATGCCGCAGCGTGTCGAAGCCATCAGGTACATGGCGTAGTACCAGAGCCGCAGCGAAGTGCTGGAATGCTCAAAGATCGTTCCAGCCATCGGAGAAATCTGAGTTCCGCAGTGATCGCACGAATACACCGGACGCCCATTGAGACGGTAGTGCTTGCGCTCTTGCTGGCACTTGTCGCAGTACGTGACGTTGCCGGGGAAGCGTTGCTGCATCAGGTGCGCAAGACAGGCGGCATCGTCTGGAAATTGGCTGTTAAAATCCATGATGGTGTAGCGCAAGTGCTTTGGAATTGTCTGTCTGCGGTTCATGACTACAGACTTTACCAAATATTCTACGTGATGTCAAGGGATAATTACCATAGGCGATTACACTCACTGAGAGTTGGCCGCGGCTGGTGGACGCGCTGCGGGCGGCAGTGATTCCCACCTTCCGCAAATTGCGCGTAAAGATGGGGAAACGCGGTCTAAGTGCTGCTCAGGCGATTGCGGACGAACTCTACTACTTGCGGCGTCACGTAGTTTGGGGGATGGATCGGGAACATGGGGCGATCGATTCCTTCATCCCGACCTCGGTGTACTCGTCACCCACGTCGAGCTGCACTGTGCCCGAGAACGCCACCAGCATCTTGATGTCGCTGGAGCCTTCAGTGCACAGCAGGTTTCACATCGAGTTGTCTCAAAGCCCTCTGTCGAACAGCTCTCAGCTCAACGGCTTTGGCCGCAATGTGTTCGGCGCTGACCTCGAATTCCTTGATCAGCTCCCAAGGCGCGCCCGATTCCCCGAAACGGTCGCGCACGCCAATAGCGCCTGTGATTACCGGTATGCCGTACAGTTCGCGCGCAGCCGTAATGATTCCGCTGACCCGCCACGCCAAGGCACCGATCTGGTGCTCTTCTGCGGTGATGATCATGCCGGTTTCTTTCGCGGCGTGGATCACCGCATTTTCATCGATCGGTTTCAGGGTATGCATGTTGATGACCCGCGTTTCCCATCCGAACTCCTGCTGAAGAATGTAAGCAGCGCGCATCGCCTCGGGAACCATCGGACCACAAGCTATGATGGTCAACTCCTCCGACTCGTTTTCGTATGCAGACGCAAGATAAGTGTCGAATGCGTCCGCAAACTTGTCGCCGGTATGCCGCAACCGGATCACATTCGCCTTCCCGAAGAGAAACGGCGTTTCCTGCTTGCTGACAATCGGTGTCGCCTCGCGGGCGAAACGCAGATACTTCGGTCCGAAATGTTGCAGTAACAGATAACTCGTCGCTTTTTTCGTTTCAACGGCGTCGCAGGGGACCACCACTGACATGTTCGGCAGACCGCACATGGCGAACAGGTCTTCGAGCGCTTGATGGGTAGCTCCGTCAGGGCCGACTGAAACGCCTCCGTGAGCCCCGGCGATGAGCACATTGAAGTTGCCATAACAGACTGAGGTTCTGATCTGATCCAGATTTCTGGCGGCGGCAAATGTCGCGTAGGTGCCGAAGACGGGAAGCTTGCCTTCCTTGGCTAAACCCGCCGCGGCCGCGGTGGCAGATTGCTCGGCGATGCCCATGCTGATCCACCGCTTTTTGCGCTCGGGCTTGCCGGCATAGAAATCGCTCAGCGTGATGGAGCTGGAAATATCCAAGCCCAGGCAGATCACACGTTCATCATCCCCATGCTCCGCCAACGCCCGGCCAAAACCTTTGCGCGTAGGTTCCATCTCGACGTTCATGACGATCTGGCTGTTCCACCAGTAATCGCGAGTGAAGTTCGGCAGTTTTTCATTGAGGGCATGGATCGCCTGACGCTGATATTTCTCCGCCCGCTCCAGCAGGCTTGCGTAAGGAATTTTTTCGAGCAGCTCAAGTTCGCGCAGCCCTTGGATCATCTCTTCATAGTTCGGCGCTTTACCATGCCAGCCAGCAACGTTCTGCATAAAGCTGATGCCTTTCCCCTTCACCGTCGTCGCCAGAACTACCAGCGGTTTGCCTTTACCGGCGTTGCTGGTCGACAGTGCCTCCACAATTTGATCCATGTTGTGCCCGTCGATGCGTAGCGTATCCCATCCGAAGCTTTTGTACTTCTCTTCGATCGGATCGATGTTCATCACTTCGGCGACTCGGCCATCGATCTGCAAGCCGTTGCAGTCAACAATCCCGACCAGGTTATCGAGCTTGTAATGCGCAGCTTCCATGGCCGCTTCCCAAATCTGGCCTTCCTGCTGCTCGCCGTCACCCATAATGCAGAACGTTCGGCACTTTCTGCCGTCGAGTTTGCAGGCAAGAGCGACTCCCACCGCAATGCTCAGGCCCTGTCCGAGCGAGCCGCTCGATACTTCCACGCCGGGCAGCTTCAGCCAGTGCGGATGCCCTTGAAACGGCGAACCCAGTCTTCGCAGCAGGGCCACGTCGTCGATTTTGCAGAAGCCGGCGAACGCCAGGCCAAGATAAAGACTCGGCGCTTTATGGCCGGCCGACCAGATAATGCGGTCACGCAACGGCCACTCCGGGTTCTCTGGATCGTGATTCGCCACTTTCAGATAGAGAGCAGCGGCGATGTCCATGATCGAGAGAGTGCCGCCGGCGTGGCCGGAGCCGGCCGCGCACAGGGCAACCAGATCGTAGCCCCGCATCAGATTGGCGGCTTCAGTTAATTCCTCAATCGAATAATCGCGAATAATTTTCCCCGTGACAGAATCGAGAAGTGCCATACCGTTCCTCCTGCGCGTCCCTCACGCAAATCGACGAGGCGTCAGCCTGCGTTTTACTCCAGAACAAAAATATTCTTCCGTGCGCACATTTCTTTCAGAATCCTTGGCCACACGGTTACGCTCACTTCCCCGAGATGAGCTTTGCGGAGCAGCAGCATCAGAGTTCGGGACTGGCCGATTCCGCCGCCGATGGAAAGTGGAATATCACCGGCGAGAATGGCGCGGTGGTACGGCAACCTGAGAAAGTCAAGCTGGTTTGACAGCGCCAGTTGCTTTTGCAAAGTATCCGCGGTTACGCGAATGCCCATGGAACTAAGCTCATGCCGCCGCTGCGTGACGTGGTTCCATACCAGAATGTCGCCATTCAGCCCGTGCGTATCTTGGCCCGTCTGACCGCGAGTCTCAGTGATCCAGTCATCGTAGTCGGCGGCCCGCATCTCGTGCGGATAGCCGTCTTTCAGCGGCCAGCCGATTCCGATGATGAAGATGGCGGGATATTTCTGCAGGATCGCGGTCTCGCGTTGCTTGCGCGGTAGATCGGGATGCATGTCGAGAATTTCTTCCGCATGCAGGAACTTCAGTTCTTCCGGCAGATCGGGGAAGCGCGGGTCCTTGAGCTGCGGAAACAATGTCTGGACGAACCGTTCAGCTCCAACCAGCACCTTCCAGATTTTGCTGACGACCGACTTCAAAAAATCCAGATTGCGCCGCTCGGCAGTAATGACCCGTTCCCAATCCCATTGATCGACATAGGCGGAGTGGTCGTGGTCGAGAAAATAATCTTTACGGACCGCGCGCATGTCGGTGCAAATGCCCTCGCCCACGTTGCAATCGAATTGCTTGAGCGCGATTCGTTTCCATTTGGTCGCTGCTTGCACCACCTGGGCGTCGATGGGGTGCTCATCATGATCGTTCGAGATATGGAATTGAATGGGAGTGCGCGAACCATCGCGGTCGAGCATGTCATTGACCCCGCTTTCGACATCAACGATCAGCGGGACCTCGACCATCATGAGATTAAGTTCTTTGCAGAGACTGTCTTCGATGTAGCGCTTGACCTGAAAAATGGCTTGCTGGGTTTCTTTCCGATTTAGGAGTGAGTGGTAATCGTGAGGAAGAATCTTTTCTAATTCTCGATAATCACCGATGCCGGGGCCGGCCAGATCGGCTTGCTTATCGATAACAAGCGTGCTCATGGGATCCTCCTCGCAGGCGGAGTCCTCCGGCTGCGCATGAACCGCTAGTTGGAATTACAGTACGATCGTCAGCTCCGGTCTGTGCGGAAGGTCACATTCCAACGTGAGCAATGGCAGATTCTGTCGAGATCAAACCATTTGTGCGCCGTGGCGGTGTATTGTGCCGAATGTCACAGACAGAACCGGCCCAAGGCGCAACCATATAAATATAAAGAGTAATGATTCGGGCGGATCAGCGTGTGCCGACTGCACCGCCTTGAACAATGGCAAGTACTTAATGCAGGAACTTCCCGAAAATTATGGCATGTACGAGTGCAAGGACGTTAAGGTCTATCCCGTGCCTACGGGTGCGCCGGACACGGCCGTGCCTGACAAAAACAAGAAACTTGGGGAGTATTGCCTGGTGGAGAAATGAAATAGCGTCTGTCGAAGCCTCGGAAGCTTGAGCGTCGTTGACAGATCCGGGCGGTCAGAAAATCACCATACGTCAGCGGAGGAAATCCATGGAGCCGTTTCGTCAACATCTGTTCGTTTGTACGCAGGCAAAACCTGAGGGGGTCACTTCTTGCCCGGGCAACGGATCGTTGCGAATCCTGCAGGCACTGGAACGCGAGTTGGCTGCTCATGGATTGGAGCGCGAGGTTCAAGTCACAACCTCCGGTTGTCTCGGTTTGTGCGATGACGGGCCGGTGATGATCGTATATCCGGAGGGCGTTTGGTACCGCAAAGTCAGCGAGCAGGATGTTCCAGAAATCGTGAGTTCGCACCTGCAGGAACGAAGGATTGTGGCGCGTCTCGCGTGGAGAGATGCGCCGGCGATGAAGGCCGAAGCAACCGACCATCACGAGCGTTATCGTGCCATGCTCAAGGCAAAAGACGAGGCCGGCGTTCTCCCCGACGATATCAATGAAATGATCCGCGCTTTCATGCCCAGCCGCGCTGTCCTTACGGCGCTCGAGTTGAACATCTTTACCGCGGTCGGGCGCGGCACCTCCGCAGAAAATGTTGCCCGGGAGATCCACGCCGATCCGCGGGCTACAGAGATGCTACTGAACGCGCTGGTCAGTTTGAATCTCCTCGAAAAAAGAGATGCAACATTTTTCAAAACTCTGCGAAGCGCACGCTTTTTGTCCGAGGATTCGCTCGATAATGCGCGCCCTGCTCTAATGCATATCGCTCATCTATGGAATCGTTGGTCAACCTTGACGGATTGTGTCCGCGCTGGGACATCCTCCGCCGGCGGCCGCAGCGAGGAAGACGGCGTGGCCGCTTTCATCGCGGCCATGGACCACAATGCGAGAGAACGGACCGCAGGTGTCGTAAATACGATCGGCAAGAATGGAATCCGGCACATGTTGGATTTGGGCGGCGGATCGTCCGCCTATTCCATTGCCCTCGCCCGCGCCATGCCTGAGTTGAAATCTGAAATCCTCGACCTGGGCGAGGTAATTCCGCTGACCCAGGAATATGTGCGCAAGGCGGGGCTCGGCGAGCGTATCAGCACTCGCGTTGGCGACATGCTGCACGATCCCCTCGGCGAAAACTATGATCTGATTCTGGTTTCTGCCATCTGTCATATGTTCTCTGCGGAAGAGAACCGCGCTCTGTTCCAACGAATCTACAAGGCGCTGGCGCACCATGGTCGCGTGGTCGTGCAGGATTTTATTTTGGAACCCAGCAAGACCGCACCTCGTCAAGCCGCACTGTTTTCATTGAATATGCTGGTTGGCACTAAGGCCGGCGCCAGCTACAGCGAACCGGAATTTGCAAACTGGCTAAATGCGGCCGGCTTTTCGGATGTGCGACGAGTCCATTTGCCCGGACCTTCCGGGCTCATGATCGGAACCAGAATTTAGTGCGCGCCGTAACAGGAAATGGCTCATCGCGCAATTCCCAGAATCCGTCCCCTCAACTTCGGAAAACAATTTCCACTACATCAGCGCATGAGGGTTTCCTGGCTCAATGGTGATAATTGTCGCTGCAAACATGAGCGAAAGGAGTTACAAAAAAATGTGGGGTGAAGGAGACTACAATGTCTCTTACGACGCTGGGGCAATTCTTGGACAGCAAGCACATCAAGTACACCGTGATATCCCATTCGGTTGCCTACACCGCTCAAAGGCATCGAACGCTTACTGCAAGGGCAGGGATTGATCGATATGCTATTGTTGCAGAGAGCGACATGGTCGATGCCATTGAAAGAGTTGAAGCACTTCGAGCACAGATTGGGCACAATCAGCAGGAATCTGAACCAAAAGTAGTGCAGAATCATGCGCCGAAATCTAGAGGCAACTTGCAGTAAAGAATAACCTTGCCATCTACAAGCCGGGATGGCGGAACTGGCAGACGCAGCGGACTCAAAATCCGCCGGGCTTCGGCCCTTGGGGGTTCAATTCCCCCTCCCGGCACCAAGTCCAACCCATTCGAGTGACAGCTAGTTAACCGGAGGGATCATAGGAAGGGAAACTGCCTTCAACTTCGAAGCGGATAGGCTCGATTCTGCCCAAACCTCTTTTGCCGTTCTTTCTGCTCACGAACTCCTTTCGCTTTCTCGCGGTGCTGCCTGACTTCGAGTACCGTCATTGCATCGCGAATATCGGACTGACCAATACCAGGTAGTGCTCGCCGACCGGACCGGGCCTGACTGTTTTTCGTCGCGTTATTCCACAATTAGAGAAAGCGAGGTGGAATGCTGGACGCCGTCCGAGGTGCCAATCACCAGGACGGTGTATGTGCCTGCGGGAGTGGAACCGCCAGTCTGCGAGGGCGGCACGTTTGCGCCACAGGAAGCCCACAGCAGTGTGGCCGCGATCACACCGAGCAGGAGCAGACATCTGCTGCCTCGCTTGCGATCTATTCTGACGCCGAACAGGAACATCCCGAACAGGCCCAAGCTTGAAGTAAGAAGCCCCGCTGCGAGCGACGGATTACGCGTGGTTCCGGGAGTTAGTACTTGCGCGCTATTTCCAGCCGTCTTGATGGCGACGCTAACGGACGCAGGTTTCGCACCGGGCGTGACCTGCGTGGGGTTGATGGTGCAGGTAGCGGATGCCGGCAGATCTGCACACCTTAGGCTAATTGTGCTCGGGTGTGTTCCCTCGGCCGAACTGATCGAAAACTGATAGGTCGCGACATCCCCGGGTTGGATTGTGCTCGAACCGCCGGATGCCGGCATGCTGAAGTCAGCGGCGGAACCGCTCAGGCTGACAGACTGGGGGCTGCCGGCGGCATGGTCAGTAACGCTTAACGTGCCGTTCTGTGAGCCATCTGTTGTGGGCGTGAATGTAACCTGGATCTGGCAGTTCGAGCCGATTCCAAGCGATGCCGGGCAATTGTTGGTCTGCGCATATTCGCCGGTAACTCCGATATTGCTGATCTCCATGCTAGCGTTGCCATCGTTGGTTAATGTGACCGTCTGAGGTGAGCTAGTCTGGTTGAGCTGCGTGCCCGAAAACGTCAGGCTTGAGGGACTGAGATTGGCCTCCGGACCAAAACCGTTCCCTGCCAGGCTGATGACGTGCGGAGAACCTGCGGCGTTGTCTTCAACCGTAATGGAGCCTGATTCCGATCCGGCCTGAGTGGGCGTGAAGGTTACTGAGAGTGTGCAGTTGCTGGCCGATGCCACGCCTGAACTGCAGTTGTCGGTTTCGGAGAAGTCGCCGGTGACGGTTATGTTGGAAATCGTCAGGGGCGCACTACCCATATTGCGGAGTAAGGCGATACTGGCCTGGCTGGACGAACCGATCTGAGTGTCGGGGAATTGAATCGACCATGGGCTAATGGCGACGGCTGGGGCTACGTCGGTGCTGATCTTGGCAACGAAAGCGTCGTAGCTTCCCCCAGGATATGTGTTCTGTTCGGCCCCGGACATGACGGGAAAGTCCAAAGAATCTGTGTAGCCAGCGATATAGATGTTTCCGGAAGAATCCAATGCCATTCCACCGGGAAATTCGTCTGCGCTGCCTCCCACAAATGTGCTGAACAGAAGCGTTCCACCGGTGGGATCGATCTCCTGAATGAAGATGTCCTCTCCACAGGTGTAGGTCTCTATGGGGTTGACGAGCGAATCCGGCGGACCGCCCGAAGATTGGCTGTAGACATAGGCGTCGGCATTAGAGTCGACAAGCACCGACAGCGGATCGGCGTCAATGCTGGAGGAGAGATAAGTCGAGTAGAGCACGGTCTCGCCCGTAGGATCAAATTTGCTGATGAATCCGAAGTCGCAACTGGTTTGAGAGGGATCGCAGAGGTTCGGCGTCGTAATCGGAATGGCGTTCGCGCCATAGTACGCGGTCCCGACAACGTAGGCAGAACCATTCGAATCAAAAGTGATCGCGCTTGGGAATAAGCCTTCGTAACTCGGGGATGTGACGCCGGCGCCATAATAAGTTGAGTAAAGTGGGCTGCCAGAGGAATTAAACTTGCCGATGAATCCAACGGTTGTGTTATTGCTCGTCACATTTGTAGCCTGATATGCGTCCGCCGTTGTCGGAAAATCATAGGTGTTAGTGACGCCGACAACATAGGCGTTGCCACTCTGGTCCACTGCCATGTTGGTGATGACACTAGAGGGAGATGGCCAGCAAGATCCGCAGCCCTGGGTAATGTTTTGGCTTCCCGCATAGTAGGTGGAATACACCAGCGACGCGCCACCTGCGGCGAACTCCGACAGAAAACCATATTGACCGTATTGGTTTCCCTGATTTGGAGAGGCGACAGATTGGTATGCGCTAACCGTGGGAAAATCAGTCGCAGTAGTCCAGCCAGCAACGTATATGTCGCCCGAGCTATCAAGACCGATTGCATTACCCTGGGTATAAGCGCTGCCGCTTAAATAACTCGAATAGAGGAGTGAGGAACCATCGGTCGAGATTTCAGTAACAAATGCTGCCGATGAAGTTGAGGTATTTGTCGATTGATATGGACTAACGGTGGGAAAGTCCGCGGAATAGGTGTTTCCCGTTATGTAAACATCGTTGGAGCTGTCCAGCGTCAACGCGCTTGAACAATCATAGGAACTGCCGCCGACGTAATCGGCATATACGAGCGTCGATCCGGTGGGATCGAGCTCAGCTACGAAGGCGTTCAGTCCCGATGGCGGAGGCCCGTTCTGCGAGGCTATGGGAAAATCGATGGAGGCAGAGCAGCCTGTAATGTACGTGTCTCCGGTCGCATCGATGCCGATCGCAGCGGCCTGATCGTCTCCCGATCCACCAAGGAACGTACTATATGCCAGCACGGGATCAATCACGAGCGGCAGGGTTTTGTCATACTGACCTATATCGAAAGACACACGAGTTGAATTCTCGACCGAATAGGATCCAGTAACCGGAGTGCGCATCCCCTGAGATTCCTGGTAGAGAACCGGGGCCTGAAGGCGAAGCTCGTCATTTCCCTTGCTGAGGACTAGATCGCCGTTGGAAGCAATGCTCAGATGGTCAGCGCTTTTAACATCCAGTTGAATCTGGCTTGGATCCGCCCCCGGGTTAACGACGAAGTCGTGCTCGACGCGCGACTGATTGCCATAGTAGACGACATCGATTCCAGGATACACGTTCCTATAACGGACCTGCTTGTAAGTCGGAACATTGGTTCGCCACTTCTTCGGATCGTTGCCAATGAAGTAATTAACCTTGCCTGGCAGGAGACCCTCTCCGATTGTCTCCGGATTCTGATTGGCGCCGACCAGATTTATCTGGATCGCGACAGGCGAGGCTTCCTTGTTGGGGGAGGCTTTGCCGAGATTTGTCGAAGCAATTGCACTGCTTTGCTTCGGAGCGTCAACGGTGGCATTTGTTGCTGCGGTCGATACAACTGACGACCGAAGCGCAAGGATCATTTGGCCGGAAGTTAAAAAGACGGTGTAGCCGGATCCACGGGCGAGAAATTGCACTTTGCTTTCGGTTTGTCCCTTGTTTACCTCAAAGGCCAATGGGAGCCTTCCAAAGTCCGTTTGCGCCTGGCGGTTGCTTTGGTCTTGGGTTGCAGTTGGATTCGCGAGAAGGATCTGCGCGAAACACAATGAGCTGCTCCATAGAGCTATCGACACCGCCCAGCCAAACAGAGATTGAAGTCTAATTCTCATTGAACTCACGACCTCGACTTGTGAAGTCCGGAATTTCTCCAATTCCCGCGTTCTCGGCTCGAACCGGGGGTGCCCGGCCAGTTTTGTTCCCGCGTAGGTTGTAATTGCAAGCGTTGCACCATTTCCAAGTCATTGAAAAGATGGGTGATAGCATTGGGATACCGTCCTGATTCTGGACTGGGTGTAAGGAATCTGGACAGAACCTGCCGAACATCTAAGCGAGCACACAAAACCGGACTGAACAGTTCCTCACAGATTCCACGAAGGGGTCGCCACAACTCTGTGCAACGCAAAGAGAATGGATTGTTTGGAAAATGAATGGGTTGGAATCAAAATCCGCCGGGCTTTGGCCCTTGGGCCGATTCCGGTTCGAGAGTGCGCACCAGCCAGGGAATGATGACCTCTTTGAAGATGCGCGGATCGGGCCAGACTCCGAGTTGCCGGCCGAGGTGACCGCCTGAGGGGTTGATCCATGCAGTCTTCGGCACGTCGCCTTTGCTGAGCAGCAGGTAGATATCGGAGATGGGAACCTGCGTGTCCTGCACTCCGGCAAGAATGAGCATCGGCGCCATCGGCTTGCCGAGCAGTCCTTGTCGCACGAGCGACATCTTCGGCAGCACCTCGGCCATTTCGTCGAGTGTATGCACGTTGTCGAAAATCGCCATCAGCGCCGGAACCTGATCGAAAAGATATTCGCGGTTGCCGAGCAGCGAGTGCATCAGAAAATCCTTTTGGAAGAACTCGTCGACAGGCGGGGATTGCGCGCTCGCTCCCTTCAGCCGGGCGCGCTCCACAATTGCCATCTTCGTGGCCCAGTACGCGCCCCAACTTACTCCGTGCATGGCGACGCGGTTCTTGTCGATCTCGGGACGGGTTGCAATATAGTCGAGCACGCGCGAAAGCACACGCTCCGCGTTTTCGCTGACCTTGATCGGATTCTGGCCGGTGCCCGGGCCATCGACCGCGAGATATCCGACGCCGAAAGGCAGGATCGCGCTGAAGCTTTCGGCAAGATCTTCTTTGCGGCTGTCGAGTCCGTTGACGGCGAACACGAGCGGAACCGGACCGGATGGATTTTTCGGCAGGCGCAGATAGGCGATGATCTCTTTGCCTTCGAAGGGAATGCGCACGATTTCCATCGGCGGATCCCAGAAGCGCGCGTGGGCGCGGAAAGCCTCGATCGCCTTTTCGTAGGAGCGATGCTTGCCGGGAGAAGCCGGAATCGGCCAGCGTCCAAAGGAATAAAGGCGCCAAGCGCGAATGTAATCGGCATTGGCTTTCGCGGGATCGGACGTTTCCAGCGACTTGGCTTCGTTCATGTAACGGTCGGCGACAGCCATGAACGCGGCTGCCCACTCGTCTTTATCTTTCGTGTGGACCGATGCCAGTGCCTCGCGCACGTCGCCGGGATCGAGCCCGATCAGCGGATACTGGCCGACTTCGGCGCGGCGGATGGCTTCGGTTTTGATTTCGTCGATAGTGCGCTCCTGCTTCTCGACTTCTTGCGCAAACACTTGCGTCAACAACAAACTACACAACGCCGCGAGCAGGGCCGACTTGATAACTGAGTTTTCAAATGAAGAGTTAGAGTTAATGAATGGCTTGATGACTAAAAACCTGATGATTCTGGGGTTGAACGCAGAGAGATAACTTGCAGCTATTTTCACGACCGGAATTTCCTTTCACAAATATGGGGCCGGAATAAACTCCGGCCCCGTCGTGGGCACATGCAACCAGCGTTAGAAAGTGAATTTCAATCCCAATTGCACGGCGCGACTGCCACCGGAGCCAATGACCGGATTGGCGGCGGCGACATCGGGAGTGGCACAGGCGCATCCGAAGGGCTGAACTGACGGGTCGTTGAATCCGAAACCGTTCTGTCCGCCGTACGGATTGGCGAGATTGGGATGGTTGAAGATATTGAAGAACTCGGCGCGGAACTGCGCGTGTAATCGATCGCCGAAATGCCAATTCTTGGCCACGGAGAAGTCCACGTCCCAGAAACCGAGATCCTGAAAGGTATTGCGGCCCATGTTGCCGAATTGGCCGAGCGGCGGCGGAATCATGATAGAGTTGCCCTCGGCATAACAGCCGAAGTAGGCAAGCGACTCGGTGGACGCGCCGGGAGTTCCGCCGTCCACAGCCAGAGCTTGAGCGTTGCAGGCGGCATTGCTGGTCGGCATGCTGGGGGCGTCGGTGCCGCCGAAGAATGGAATCCCCGTCGCCGTTGGCTTGAAGTCCTTCGGGTTCCCGTAGAAACTCCACCGGATCGGCGTGTTCGCCGGAGGGCTGACGGGCAGCGGACCGATGCCGGCCGCATCGGTTCCTTCATCCATAGGACCCCAGGGCTGCGGAGTCTGTTTGGTGATGATGGAGTTCACCTCCCAACCTTCCAGCGTTTGCGCGTAGCCTTTTTTGCTCGGGATGGCGTAGGTGAGCGAAAGGGTAAATCGCTGGCGAACATCGAAATCGCTGTTTCCATATTCGGCACCAGGGTTGTAGGCGTTCTGCGGCAGTCCCGAACCGTAGCCGAAATCCCAGTTCGCGCCGACATCGTCGAGCGAATGCGACCAGGTGTAACCGGCGACCATGCTCAAGCCGTGGAAGTTTCTAGCGTTCAGCGTCACCTGCAGGCCGTTGTAGTTCGATCTGTAAACATTGCCCATCTGGAAGATGTTGAGCAGGTATGGAAACTTGTTGGCGAAAGGCCCGACTTCCAGTTGGGTTTGGTCCTGGCATGGCGCTCCATTGTTGAGCGTGTTGTTGACGTCGTAGAGGGGTGGGCCGCCGGGAACCGGATTGGGTACGAGATTGGCGTTGCACGTAATGATATTGGCGGCGGGCCATCCCGAGCCCACCGGCGGCTGATTGATATCGCGAATGCCGGTGAGATTTCCGCCATGGTTGGCGACATAAGCCATTTCGAGCGTCAGGCTCGGAGTAAATGCGTGTTGCATACTCAGCGACCATTGCCAAACGTAGGGAGTTGTCAGGTTGCGGTCGACAGTCATGATTGGGCACGGGCTGTTGTAGCAATTGACGGTGGGGCTGCCGTAGAGCGGGCCACTGCCTGGATTCCAGGAAATAGGCGTGGGATTCAAAAAGAAAGGCAGAGAAACGTTGCCGGTGGTGATGGTGCCGCCGGAGGTATTGCCAGACGCATCAATCGGAGCGCCGGTCGGAACGCTGCCTGGGCCAAAGGCATTGTTGAACGCGATAAACGACTGCCAGTTCACGGTTTCATAAACTAGCCCACCGCCGCCGCGGAGCACGGTTCTTCCCGTGCCGAATACGTCCCACGCGAAGCCCACACGCGGGGCAAAATTGGTATGGTCGGGTTTGTAGAGGCTGCTGATTGCGTGGGGGCCGGTGTTCACCTGAACCAAGCCGAAATTTGGGTCGAAATTTCCCAGCAGATTGTGTTCTTCCTGCGGGACCGAACTGAATTCGTAACGCAAGCCAAAATTCAGCGTCAGACTCCGCGCCACACGCCAGTCGTCTTGAGCGAAAAGAGAATACGCCCAATTGTGCAGGTGCAAGGTCGGGTTGCCCACCGTCACCGACGCTTTGAACGGGTAGCCTGCGAAGAAATCCTCCAGTTGAGTCGAGGCGGGATTCAGGATACCGCCCAGGAAAGTGATACTGCCTCGAGCATTGCCGTAGGCTGCGTTCGTGACGTCGTCGTAATGCAGCTCGCCGCCAAACTTGAAGGCATGCCTGCCCACGGTATAGGAAACATGATCGATAAATTGAGTGATGGAATCGGGGCCCTGAAATTTCGGCCATTTGAAGCCGCCGAGACCGGTGAAATATCCTCCGAAGCCAATGCGCGGCAACCCTCCGGTTTCCGGACCGGAGACGCCGGTGTCGAGTCCATAGCTGGATGCGGGCGTGTTGAGATCGCCGGGCAACGTTGGCTGGTAGAGACGGTTGTATCCGAAGCGCGCTTCATTCACCCAACGCGCGTTGGGAGTCCAAATCCAGCTTCCACCGGCCACTTGAGCCCGGGTGTGAATGTCAGAGAGCCACTTTGTTTGCAACTCGGGGAAGTCTTCAACCGTTCCGGTGTTATTTCCGAAGAAGTACATGCCACTTATGTGGTGATTCCGGCTGAGGTTGACGTCAATTTTGCCCAGCGCATTGTAAACGGTGACATCGTTAGGAAAGCCATTCGAAATGTTGATGTTTGGATTGTTGTTGGTGGGGAAGCCAGTTCCGTTGCACGTAACGGTCGAGCCTGAGAGTGCACAGCCGGAGATAGTCAAGCTGGCGGGACTGATCGGGACTCCTCCGGCTTGAAGGTCGGCAATCACATTCGGGATGCTATCGGCGCAGTCGCCGGTGGCAAGAAACAAGCACGTGCCGTTAGTAGGCATCGAGACCATCGACGGGCTGGTGACGCCGCCATAGGAATTTCCTACGTCATACATTTGGCCTTCGAAAGCGCCGAAGAAAAAGACCTTGTCTTTGACGATCGGTCCGCCGACACTGCCGCCATATTGTTCCAGCGTTCGCGGGAGTTTGGGATTCGGTACGGTGTTGAAGAAATTCCTGGCGTCCATCACGCCGTCGCGGCCAAACGCAAACGCCGAGCCGTGAATGCCGTTGGTGCCAGATTTGAGTGCGACGTTCACCACAGCACCCGGCTTCCATCCGAATTCAGCGGGTGGAAGTTCTTCCACGTTGAATTCCTGAATCGAGTCGATGGGCAGGATGGTTGCCGAATCTCCAGCTATACCCGCTCCATTGATGATGGCCTGGCCAGAATAGGGTTCGCTATTGAACAAGCCCTCAACGAAGTAGGCATTGTCCTCCGCGCGCAATCCGTTCGTGCTCGTCGTTGAAAATCCACCGCCCGGATATCGCATGACGCCGGGACGGAGTTGGAGCAGGTTCTCGTAGTTCCGGCCGTTCAACGGCAAATCGTTGATCTCGGCGTTGCTGAGCGTGCCGCCCAACGTGGCGGAAGTGCTGTCAATCAGCGGAACTTCCTCATTCACGACTACGGTTTCGGTAACTTGTCCCGGCGGCAACGAAAGATCGACGCGTGAATCCTCGGCGACTTCGACGAGAATATTGGGACGCTCAACAGTCTTGAAGCCTTTTGCTTCCGCTCGAACCTTATAGACTCCAGGCTGCAACTCCGGGGCGGCGTAAGTTCCAGAGGCGTCGGTGGCTACGGTTCGAGTCGTACCGTGCTGCACGTCCGTGATGACAACCGTGGCCCCGGCAACGCCGGCACCGGTCTGATCGCTCACCGTCCCCAAAATTCGCCCAGTAGTAGTTTGGGCAAGCCCAGGAATCGAAATGGAGAGCACGAGACAGAAGATGCCAATACGAATGCAATTCGACGGAGAACGCATGGTTGACCTCGGAATCCTAATAAGGATGGAGGAATTTTTCCCCCGGGGCCGCAGCCTCCGCACCGGTATTCGATCGCAAAACTTTGAAAATATCGGGCGTTGGAAGGTATAGCCTTGACGTGGCCTACCCGTCAAGTAGTATTGTGGTTCGACCACAAGGCCATTCACACGGCTGCATCTAGATAGTGTGTGGATGCTGCAGCAATTATGAACGCCGATGGTATAGTGGTTGGTCCAAAATACCTTTATGGATAACAGGCTTTGACGTTTGGGGTGCCCAATGACGGATGGTGCCCAATGACAGATGGACCGGCAGATCCGCAAAATGCCACGCTGCTATACCGAGTCGTAAGGACATCTCGCCTCTATGAGCAAATCGTCCATCAGGTGGAAGACTCCATTCTCAAGGGTCAGCTCAAGCCGGGCGACCAGTTGCCCGCGGAGCGCGAACTGGCTCTGCGTTTTGGCGTAAGCCGCACGGCGGTGCGCGAAGCCGTGAAAGCCCTGCGCGAGAAAGGATTAGTCGAGGCCTATTCAGGGCGCGGTACGTTCGTCACGGATGGAACTTCGCAAGCGGCACGGCAATCGCTCGATCTGATGATTCGCATCAACCCGCAAGAGGGTTCGGCGAATCTGATCGGGCTGCGGCTGGTGCTGGAGCCGGAGATTGCCGGCCTGGCCGCTTCGCGAATTGAGGAACAGCTGCTGAGCACCATGCGGGAAGCGGTGGCGGTGATGGACCGCAGCCTGCAGGATCGGGAGAGCTATATCGAAGCGGATCTGGATTTTCATCTGGCGCTGGCGGAAGCGGTAGGGAATCCGCTGATTCTGTCGCTGCTGGATTCGATTGTCGGACTGTTGCGCGAGCAGCGCAGCCGCATCTTCAACGTGAGAGGCGGACCGCAGCGCGGGCAGTATCATCACAAACGCATCTTGGCGGCGATTGAGCGGCGCGACGCGGAGGCGGCACGGGAAGCGATGCGTGCGCATCTGAAGCAGGTGCTCGAGGATTCGTCGGCCGTAGGGAATAAGTAGTTTCGCCTTTCAAAGTGCAAACGCCGATAGCGAAGGAAGTGGCCGCATGGCCAAACTTGGATTCATCGGTCTCGGTGTAATGGGCGGCAACATGGTGGCTCGGCTGCTCGAGAAAGGGCACACCGTAACCGGCTATAACCGGACGCGATCAAAGGCGCAGTGGTTGATCGAAAAGGGCATGGAGTTTGCCGATTCTCCAAAAGCTGTGGCGGCAACGTCGGACGTGACCTTCAGCATGGTCACAAACGCCGCGGCCCTTGCGGCAGTGACGGAGGGCACGGATGGACTACTCGCCGGCATCGGTCCGGGCAAGTTTTACATTGACATGAGCACGGTGAGTCCCGACGCGAGCCGGGCGTTGGCGGCCAAGGTTCGCGTGAAGGGCGCGGATATGGTCGATGCTCCTGTCTCCGGCAGCGTGATCACGCTGCAGCAAGGCAAGCTGTCTGTGATGGTTGGCGGGCGCAAAGAAACGTTTGAGCATTTGAAGCCGCTGCTGCTCGATATCGGCCCCAAGGTGACGCACGTTGGCGACAACGGTCTGGCGCTGAGCATGAAAATTGCCGTCAATTTGAACCTGCAAGTGCAGATGATGGGTTTCTCGGAAGGTGTGCTGCTGGCTGAAAAAAGCGGGATTCCACGCGAGGTCGCAGTCGACGTACTGACGCACAGCGCGGTTGCTTCGCCCATGATTCAATATCGCGGTCCGTTTGTTTTGCAACAACCGGAAGAAGCCTGGTTCGACGTCAACATGATGCAGAAAGACATGCTACTGGCGATTGAAATGGGCCGCAAGCTGAATGTTCCCGTCCTCACGACTGCGCTCAGCAACGAGTTCCTCACCGCCGCACGCGCAATGGGGTGGGAGAAGCAGGACTTCGCCGTTGTCTTCCATGTATTGGCGCGCATGTCGGGAATTGAAAAATGAGAATGCAAGAATGACAACCACCGTTCGGCAGGAGACTTCGGACAAAGTCGATCTGTGGCTGCGCATGTACCGCCAGATGGTGGCCATCCGGCAATTTGAAACGGAGGTCAACGAACTTTACACGCGGGCGCTGATGCCCGGTTTGGCGCATCTTTACATTGGCGAGGAGGCAGTCGCAGTAGGCGTGTGCTCGGCGCTTGAGCGCACCGATTACATCACCAGCACACATCGCGGTCACGGACATTGCCTGGCAAAGGGCGCTTCTCCCGACCGGATGTTCGCTGAACTGTTGGGCAAGGAGGCCGGCTACTGCAAAGGCAAAGGCGGTTCTATGCACATTGCCGATCCAGCCACGGGAAACCTGGGAGCGAACGCGATTGTGGGCGGCAGCGCCGGCATTGCGACGGGTGCGGCATTCGCGGCACAGCGGCTCGGCAATGGTCGGGTGTCGGTATGTTTCTTCGGTGAAGGCGCACTCGGCCAGGGCGTGTTGTATGAAGTAATGAACCTCGCCCAGCTTTTCAAGCTGCCCGTGATTTATGTGTGCGAGAACAATCTCTACAACGAATACACGCACTATTCCGAAACGACTGCCGGAGAAATTGTCGCGCGCCCAGCCGCATTCGATATTGAATCGGTCACCATTGACGGGCAGAATGTGCGAGTCGTGAATGAATTTGCGCAGATCCTGGTCGACCGCGCGCGGCGCGGGGCAGGTCCTGCGTTTCTGCTGTGCAATACTTACCGTTATCACGGGCATCACGTCGGCGATATCAATCGAGAGTATTACCGGTCGAAGCAGGAAGAACAAATCTGGAAGAGCGAACGCGATCCGATCGTCAATTTTGGAAAGGTGTTGATCGAACAGAAGATCGCGGATCAGGAGGCGCTCGACGGCATACAAAAAGAGATCGAAGCGCAGATGAAGCAGGCGGTCGCGTTTGCTATCTCAGCGCCGTATCCGGATGTCGATGAAGTCGAAGAGGACGTGTATGCCTGAAAACCATCTTCCCGCGCAAAACGCCCGTGAACTGACTTTCGCGCAGGCGATTCGCGAAGCCCTGGCCGAGGAGATGCGCCGCGATTCCACCGTTTGCATTTTGGGCGAAGATGTGGCCGAGGCTGGCACACCGTTTAAAGTTCTCTCCGGTTTGTTGGAAGAATTCGGCAGAGACCGCGTGTTCGATACGCCGATCTCCGAAGCCGGTTTCACCGGTCTGGCGGTGGGCGCGGCTATGGCTGGAATGCGGCCGGTGGTGGACATCATGTTTGGCGACTTCGTCACCTTGACCATGGACCAGATGGTGAACCAGGCCGCGAAGATCTACTACATGTCTGGCGGGGCGTGGAAAGTGCCAATGGTGATGCGCACCACGATGGGCGCGACGCGACGCTCGGCGGCGCAACATTCGCAGTCGCTGCATGCTTGGTTCTGCCATATTCCCGGATTAAAGGTCGTGCTGCCTTCGACGCCTTACGATGCCAAGGGATTGCTGAAGGCCGCGATTCGCGACGAAAATCCCGTCGTTTTTTTCGAAGACAAGATGATGTACAAACTCAAAGGTTTGGTGCCGGCTGACGATTACACTGTGCCTCTGGGTGTGGCGGATGTGAAGCGCGAGGGCGACGACATCACGCTGATTGCCACGAGCAGCATGGTACAGGTGGCGTTGGGCGCGGCAGTGCTACTCGAAGAAGTTGGGATCAGTGCAGAAGTAGTCGATCCGCGCACCATGTGGCCGCTCGACGAAAAGACTCTGATTGAATCGGTGAAGAAGACATCGCGCGCCATTGTTCTCGACGAAGGTTATGAGCGCTATGGCGTGACCGCGGAACTTGCTGCGGTGATTGCCACCGGCGCATTCTACGATCTGGACGCTCCGGTCAAGCGCATGGGCGCGATGCACGTTCCGATTCCATTTTCGCCGCCTTTGGAGGATGCTACCGTACCTACGGAACAAACCGTGTTTGAGGCGGCACGCGCGCTGTGCGGTCGGTGAAAGGGAGATTGTTATGGCTCTGCCAACTTACGGAACGATGGCAGTCGATTGGGAAAATCGGGTCGATTTCGATCGCTTGCGCCGCGAACGCCTGGCGCGCGCCAAGGATCTCCTCGCGAAATCGGAGATGGGCGCGCTGTTGTGTTTCGACATGAATAATGTCCGCTACCTCACCGCAACCCACATCGGCACCTGGGCGCAGGACAAGGCGAACCGCTTCACGCTTCTTCCGCAAAACGACGAGCCAATTCTCTGGGATTTCGGGTCGGCGGCGAAGCATCATCAATTGCATTGTCCGTGGCTGGGCGAGCGCTCGCGCGCCGGTATCTCGATGCTGCGCGGCGCTATGACCCCAGAGATGGGCCGCGCCGAAGATGTAGCCAGAAAGATTCGCATTGAACTGGAGATGCGCGGCTTGCACAAAGAGCCACTGGGCATCGACATCATTGAACTTCCGGTGCTATTCGCTCTGCAAAAAGAGGGAATCAAAGTCGTCGACGGGCAAGCGCTCATGTCGGAAGCGCGTGTCATCAAGACGCGCGACGAAATTACGCTGCTGAATATGTCCGCCATGATGGTCGATGCGGCTTATGACGAGCTTTATCGTGCGATGAAGCCGGGGCTGAGCGAGAACGAAGCAGTGGGACTAGTGAGTAAAGTTCTCTACGATCTCGGTTCCGAGTATGTGGAAGCAGTGAATGCGATCTCGGGGGAGCGCTGCAATCCGCATCCCCACGTTTTTTCCGATCGCGTGCTGCGCCCCGGAGACCCTGTGTATTACGACATTCTCCACTCTTACATGGGATACCGCACCTGCTATTACCGCTGCTTCACCATCGGATACGCGTCGCACGCGATGAACGACGCGTATAAACGTTGCCGCGAGTATCTCGACGCAGCGATTGAACTGGTGCGTCCGGGACGCACCACAGCGGAGATTGCGGCGGTGTGGCCCAAAGCGCAGGAGTTTGGTTTTCCGAACGAGGAAGCGTGCTTTGCTCTGCAATACGGACACGGCATCGGCTTGGCGATCTGGGAAAAGCCGGTGATTAGCCGCCTGGTTTCGTTCGAGCATTCCTGCGAGATCAAGCCGGGCATGGTTTTCGCACTCGAAACTTTCTGGCCTTCGACCGACGGCTGGAGCGCGGCGCGCATCGAAGAGGAAATTGTCGTCACCGAAACCGGGCACGAGATCATTACGCGGTTCCCGGCAGAAGAACTTCTGGTGGCTGGCAGGCATTATTTCACGGTCGACGGTCCACTGCCCGCGATTCGAGAGACGGAATCGAAACCAAACACTCGTGTGCGCGAGATGATCGAAACCAGTTCCCGACAAGAGCGAGTCATCGTAGGCTAAAGATCCAACCGAGCAGAATCATTCATTGGATGAACAAAACTTAATGTATGGCAATTAGTGTGGTTATGCCCGCGCTCGAAATGGCCCAGGAAACTGGCAAACTGATTTCGTGGCTGAAAAAGGAGGGCGACGCGGTTGCAAAAGGCGAGCCGCTGCTGGAAATCGAAACCGACAAAGCGGTGATGGAGATCGAGTCGCCGGGCGATGGCGTGCTCGCCGGAATCAAGGCCGAGGCCGGAACAGAAGTGCCCGTGGGCCGGACGATCGCCTGGATCGTGAATCCCGGAGAAACTCCGCCGGCAGATGACATTGCCGCGGCCTCGGGAAGAAAAACGACGATTGCCGCATCTTCTGCGGCGATATCGGCCGTTGAAACGATTTCAGCGTCATCGCCGATCCAGCCGATAAAGATTTCGCCCAAGGCGCGGCGTTTGGCCAGCGAACGTGGCGTCAACCTTGCCGACGTGCGAGGATCGGGCGCAGGTGGAGAAATTCTCGCTTCCGATATTTTCGCGGCTGCGGAGGCCAAAGCCGGAGCATCGCGAGGAAATGAGCTAGCGCGAGAAGCGGGCGAAAGGAGCTCCGTCGCGCGTCTCATGGCAGAACGCACCACGCAGAGCTGGACAACAATTCCTCATTTCTTTGTCACGCGCGAAGCGGACGCAGGCGCTCTCAACCGAGCGCGGCAGCGATTTCGCAACGAGATTGAAGAATCTCACGCGGCCAAACTCACGCTCAGCGATCTGTTGATAGCGCTGGTGGCTCGCATTCTCAGAAAGCATCCTCGCTTCAACGCAAGCTGGACCAGTGAGGGGATCCGTGCCAATGACGATATCAATATCGGGTTGGCAATAGCAGTCGACGATGGAGTTGTCGCGCCGGTAATTCATCACGCCGATAAAACCGAACTAGCGGAGATTGCCGCGCAACGGCGCGATCTGATCGAACGGGCGCGCGCCGGTAAGTTGCGCCCCACGGATCTCGCGGGCGGAACTTTCACCATCAGCAACCTCGGCATGTTTGGAGTTGATGCCTTCACCGCGATCATCATTCCTCCCCAGGCGGCGATTCTCGCAGTGGGAGCAATTATCGATCGAGTCGTCCCGGTTAATGGCCATCCTGCAGTTCGTCCCATGATGACGTTGACGCTTTCGGTCGATCACCGCGTGGTGGATGGCGCGCGTGCGGCGGAGTTTCTGCGCGATCTGGTCGAGGCCATCGGCAATCCACAGGCATACCTGGACGCGCGTGCTGGCGATTTCCGTGCATGATAACTCTCTTCTTTCAAATCAAGCAGGCAATCGAAGAGAAAATCATCATCTTGGCTATTCTCGTCGTGCGTCTGTTCGCAAAGATTCCCCTGCGTCTAGTCACGAGCCCGCTGCTCGGGCTGCTGATTCTGTCGGCACTTTCTCTGCCGGTGATGGCGCAGGGAGGGCCGCCGTTCATCACTAACGACCCTGGTACTCCCGGCGACGGCAACTGGGAGATCAACGTCATGACTTATGCCGAGCGCCATCCCACCGAGCGCATCTTCAACCCCGGCGTGCTGGACCTGAATTATGGCCTTGGTCCGCGTATTCAGCTCACCTATGAGGTTCCTTACCTGATTGTCGGCACCGACGGCGGTCCCACTCGCACCGGCCTGGGCAAGTCGCTTCCGGGCGTGAAGTGGCGTTTTTACGACAGCGATAAGAAAAGACTCTCGTTCTCGATTTTTCCCCAGCTCGAGTTCAACAATCCCACGCATTCGTTGCAGCGCGGACTCGTGGATTACGGCACCAGATTCTATCTTCCCATCGAGGCCTCGAAGCAGATCGGGCCGCTGCAGGTCAATCCCGAAGTTGGCTACATATTTGCCAACCACACCGGCGCGGCGTGGTTCTCGGGTTTGGTCGTGCTGAGAGAAGTCAACAAACGCATGGAGCTGGCGGGTGAACTTTATAACCTCGCCAATACCGATGGCTCCAACCACTGGGATACCTGGGATGCAGGTGGCCGTTACACGCTGGGAGAGCATTTCATCCTGCTGGTGATGGCCGGCCGCAGCTTGACCCGGCCTTCGCTCAGTCAGCCCGATTTTTTTGGATACGCCGGGATGCAATTCCTGTTCTCCATGAAACACAAGAAAGACAAAACGGCCGAAACCAATCCGTAACTGAAGAGATGCAACGGCGGGATGATTTCACTGACTCACTGCCAAAAGAGCATCGGCGACGAGCTTCTTTGTCCGTTCGTCCATTTCTGTTTGCCCGGCGTTGACGCTAATCCCTTGGGCTAAACGCTTGTTCTTAATTCCGATATATACGGCGCTGTAGGGAGTATCGCCGAGATTTTCCACCTTATGCTTGAAGGGCGGAAACCAACGGCTTTCGCCTGCCTTGGCAAACACTTCCTGTGTTTTGCCATTTTCGTCGGTGAACAGCAGATGCGCGCCAGTGAGAACCACGACAACACCTCCCGGATGCGAGTGCAGGCTCGACTTGTCATGCGGTCCATAGTGGACATTCACCACCTGCACATATTCGTTCTCGAATGCCAACTTATAATGCGTGGGCTCAACTTTGGTGGGATCCTGCGCCACGGTTACGGCGCAGAAACTCATACTCAACAGCGCAGCGCTGAACATTCGAACAGAGGAAGATTTCTTCATTAGATGCGCCCTCGGTGCTTAGCCCAAGCTTACCCGGCTCAGCACACTTCAACCATGAAAAGGTGGGATTGGACCAAGATAGTAAGAAGGAGCTATCGTGCTCAAAAAGCGGCTTCGCCAGTCCAGTTCCGTTTCTACTCCCGGTTGCTTATCCTTTTGATCTACGCATGTTCTTTGCGGCGACTGGTTGGCGAACGGCTTCGACTGGATGTCGCGTGGGGTCAGCCACGTTTTGATTGCGTCATTTTTGCGTTGGGTTTGCATTCGTCATCATCGTGAATCTCGGACCCATGGATGCCGCGCCAGTTTGCAACTCCCTTGCGATAAAATCTCCAGACGCCGTACCGATGTTCTGCATCGCGGTAAATCAGTTCTTGGTTCTCCGCAGAGAGTCAGCCAATACCTGCGGTTCAGTGACACGGAGAACCAGTTGTGTCCCGCTGCTCAGGTGCACGTTCTCTCGGGTTGAGCTGATTGCAGAACTTTGGGCGGTGTGGCTGAGCGAAATCCCTTTCATTCCGATCACGCCCTGTCTACTGGGTTCCAGTAATCGCGCTGCGTCTCTGGAGGAACCACCGCTGTTTGCCGGTTCATCCGCACCAGCCCCCGCATTTGGCGGAGTAAGGGAGCCGGGAAATGCGCTCCCTAAGGTGCGCCTCATCTCATTCCTTCCGGGCGCTGATTGTGGTCCCACCGTCTCCGGCCCCGCTATGTCACCGATGGCCTCGTTACCCTGGGCAATTCGCACTCCAACCGCCTGAATCGAGGCTTGCAGCGGAACTTCGCGTCCGCTTTTCAAAAGAAGGCGATCAAAAGCGATCTCCACCATAGACTCAGGTGCCTGCTTGGTTCGTGCTTTGGCATTGCCTACATGCCCGACAATTTTCGTGCCTCTCGGAATCACGATTTCCCCGTGCGATAACACATCCATCGTCACTCTGGCATCGATCTCGTCGCCAGCTCGGGCTTTTCTGGCATCGATGGACTTGGACAGCTCGGCCACAATAACGCCGCCGACTGCAACCTGACCCGGTGGCATGGATGCGGGGTTTGCGCTCTGCGATGTCGCTGGCTTTTGAATCAAGGCCATCGCCGTGGCGGCAATCAACGAAACCAGCATACCTCTCCTGGCCATATTCCCTCTCATCCGGAATTTCCTTCTTGGCCTTGTTCACCACGAAACAGGGGTAAGTTTACACCCATTTCCTCTGGCGGCTGGCATCATGAACAAGATTGGTAGTGGGTCAGTTTGACCCACTACCACAAGATTTCATGCAATGGCACCGGGCTGAAACGATTTCTGAAATTTGCCTAACCTTTGCTCCACGCCGCTCATGGGCAAGATCTCGATCTTGTTCACGGAGCAACGTTCGCCGAGCAACCGGCATAGCTAACCATCCTCAAGTTATCCGATAACCATGCCGATATATCAGTTCGTGTGACGCTCCGTTCTAGCGTTAGGCGGGCACAATTTATGCGTTCACTTTCTATCGTTACCCTCATTTTCGTGTTATTGGGGGGCGCCTATGCCGACCCGTCCGCTCCGCCGCGCGCGGACCATGTCCTCGGACGGATCATTGCCGATCGAACAGTTATCGGCTCTGTCGCTGATATCGCCCAGCGATACGAAGGCGATGCACCCGTAACTATCCTTCAGATTCTTGAGTTCGCCACCGACATGGCTCCCCAAGAGCCCCATTTGTTGCAAGTTCGCTTGTGTGGGGCTGATGCATTTGAGTCTTTCGTGCACACCAACGTCACTTTGGTCTACAAACTCGCCAGTCCCAGCCGGGCAACCGGCTGCCTCAGCCTGACGCACATCGAGTCGTGGCAGGACAACGGTCCAGAGCAAAATCTCTTTTCTCAGTCCCAGCCAAAACGGAACATACAACTTGAAAAAAACATTCGAAGCATTATTCATCACACTACTAACTAGTGTTTGTCTCGCCACAACCGCAAGAGACAACCTTGTTAGTGTTTAGCGTTGAAAAGGATGGCGAACCTCTTTCGCAGAAAGTGTTGCCTAGAGAACGGCTGACATGCTCGTTCCCGCTGCTTCAAACACCTCCGCCGCTTCCTGCTCCGCGATCGGTATGAATACTCGCAAGACATCCGGGTCGAACTGCGTTCCGCCGCTGCGAACGAGGCGCGCAATCGCCTCTGGGTGCGGAAGCCCCTGCCGGTAGCAACGGTTGGAGACCATCGCATCGAAAGCATCGATAACTGAGATAATCCGCGAAACCATGGGAATGTCATTCCCTTTGAGCCCGGCCGGATAACCGGACCCATCCATGCTTTCGTGGTGGTGCAAAGCGTAGAGACTTGCTTCCTCAAGCCCAGGGAACAATCGCAGAATTGACCAACTATACTCCGGATGGCGGTTGATGAGCGCGCGCTCTTCGATCGTCAATGGACCCGATTTTTTCAGAATCGAGTCTGGCACGCCGACCTTGCCAATGTCATGCAGCAACGCGGCGACTTCCACTTGGTAAAGGCGATTCTCGGGAATCTCTATCTTCCGCGCCACCCGCAACGCCCATTCTGCGAGCCGAGTACTGTGTACGCCAGTGTTGAGATCTTTCAGGTCGAGCATCTGGTTGAAAGCGCAAACCAGAGAATTGCGAAAGGCCAAATGCTGCTCTTCCAGCTCCTTGACGCGCAGCGTTAGACCAGGCGCATCCTGAATCAGATTTGAGATCGCCGCCATGTCGTCGCTGCTCGCACTCTCTGTGCTGGATTACAGCGCGAGACGGCAGGTTAGAAGTGCCTGATAAGTATCCAGACGTCCCCATCCTAGATTCAGATTGTCGATGAAATGCGCATCGGCCAAGCCAGTAGGAATACTCGATACGGAGCAGTTGCTGTTGTTCCCCAACATGAGCGCCGCAGTGCCAGCTACGAAGGGAGTGCTGAACGAGGTGCCCCATCCGGCGGCCCAGGTTCCCCAGGGGTAAGTTGTGACCACCCCTTCTCCCGGCGCAGCCATGAATACTGGAGGCACGCCGTAATTCGTAAACGTGGACTGGACATCGGTATTCGAAGTGGACGCAACGTCGATCACTCCAGGGAGTCCGCCCGGATAAACCATTATGTCCTCGCTGTCATTTCCAGCCGAGGCGACCGAAATTACCCCCTTACTGTTCGAATACTTGATAGCAGTTGCGAGCTCCTGCGAGTAACTTGTGTAATTAAAGCTCATGTTCATTACATTGGCACCGTTAGCCACGGCGTAGTAGATGGCGCGCAGAATGTTCGAGTCGTAGGCAGTGCCGTCCGAAGTGAACGCTTTGAGCGGCATGATACTTGCCTCGGGCGCGACTAGGTGTACGATTCCCGCAGTCATAGTTCCATGTCCGAAGTCTGAATACGAGCTGCCATCGAGCACCGCGACCGTGCGCTGATCCAGCACCGCGACCGTCCGCTGGTCCAGGGTTGCAGGCTGGGCATCACTCATGTCGGGAGCGGCTGGAGCGCCGTTCATTTCTGAACCGCCGCTGGTATTGGTTGTGAAGTCATAGCCGTCGACCAGAACACTTTGCAGCACTGGGTTGTTGGGATCCACGCCCGTGTCGATAACTGCAACTGTCGCGCCGGCGCCGGCGACGTTAAATGTCGACTGTGTTTGCGCGGTTCGCACTAACTCGTTCGCGGGCTGCACCAGGTAAGCTTGCCAAACGGTTGCGCCGTAGTAAGACGTCGGGGTCTCATCCGTCAGGTACGACGCATCGGAGTTTGACTCCGGCTGCTGCTGAGACACCACTTGATCGATTTCGACATCGACGATGCCAAGATCTTGGCTGATTTCGAGCAGGTCGGTGACCGGATTCAGAATGGCAGGGAAAGTCACCAAAAATAACTGGCCGTTCGGGTCGCCAAGGCTTTCCACGACGGTGCACCCGGCCAATAGACAGGTCAGGTTCAGACCCGGCAGCCCTAGCGAATCGCGCACAATCACGCGAGTTTGCGCTTGCATAGCCGGCGCGCAAAAAGCAGTCACCAACAGAAGCAAGCAAGGCATTATGCCCGCACGCCGAATGTTAAAATTAGACTTTAACTCACCCATTGCTTTCCCCTTTTGGACCTTGTTCCTGGTCGTCATTTTAGGATTGATTCTTTGCCACTTGCCACTTACAGCTGTACTCTCTCTGGAGTAACTCCCGTGGTTTCTTTGGTCATTCATTGTCAGTTACCTCTATCTTGCAGGGCCAGCGGAATCCGCACTGCATTGCGGTCCTCCGCCTTAACCGACAGCCATAGATCGTCTTTCGTTTGATACTCAAGTTGAAATTCTCCTGAAACACTGACGGGCGCTGTCGCGACCAGTCGGTGTTGTATTGTCGACAACTCGACGCTGGCCTTGTCCTGCAGGGCCCGCACTGCTTTTTTGTCGAACACTTGGCCTATGATATGAAGCGCATTCGATTGTGCGCCACGACCTAGCCGTAGATCTACGGTCAGGCCCTCGGCCTCGTAAACCATCTGCCAGGTATTCAGCGCGCCGCTGCGCACTCCTGCAGGCAGCGGTTGTGCCAAACTGTCAAAAACCAGATTAGCGACGGTCCAGTCCCTCTGAGGCTGATCTGTACGTGTGTTCTCAAAGGCAAGCTTCACCAGACGCACCAGATTTTCCGGCGGCGCATAGCCCATTTCTTGGACTGCCATTCTTCCCACCCGGCCCCAGGCGTCGTAAGCTGTCTTGCACTGCAGACAATCAGCAACGAGATGAGCGTTGATACCGTCGCCAACCTTTGGAGCCATTACTCCACGAACAAAATCAACCCACGATTGTTCGGAAAAATGCTGCATCTCTGTCCTCTCATTTGGGGGAGGGCATTAGAGCTAGTACGTCGAGCGTATCTTCTATAACTATCGCCAGGGATGAACTGGCCCTTACTACAAAAGGGATCGCAGGGGCCAAGAAAATACAGGTAACCGGTAGGAAAGTACGGTTACCGTTACTCCTTTCCGATCAATAAGAAAGGAGCCCAATGGTAGGGATGGGGCCGCCGTTGCCGCAGCCTGATGGAGGCGCTTTGCAGCGCTTCCGCCTTCGGCAGTCCAGTTTGGAGTTCGCCATAAAAGTCGATCATAAATTCCTTAGTGCTGTCGTCATCGACGTCCCACAAGCTCAAAATCAGCGACTGCGCTCCGGCTTGCAGCAAGCCGCGGACCAAGCCCATCAATTCGTCACCGGGCGTAACCACGTTCAACCCGGTGGCGCAACCGCTTAGTACCACCAACTCAGCCGGCAGTCGCAGATGAGCCATGTCATAAAGGCTAAGATAGGAATCTCCCAGACGAATCGAGGAAAACATCGGGTTATCCTGGCGAAAATACCCGTGCGTCGCAATGTGTACGATTTTGCTGCCTGGCCCGTGGCTTTTCAGAACTGCCGAGGTTGCATCGTCCCCGACAAATAGTCTGCTGTTGGGCAAGATTTTGGATACTGCATCTACCTCCGCAAGAATAGCGGGTGTTCGCTCATCAGCCACGCCCAGGATTAGCGAATCACGGATTAGCGAATCGCTACTCGTGTTGAGGTGTTTCCTTTGGCAATGACCATACACGCTGGCACTCGGCGCGTAGGAGACGGAAAATTGATCAACTAAGTATGAATTCCCATCATATAGAGCGTGAAACGGAACGTAATGCAGCAACCCATGCTGTACAAACACTATATGCCGTCCGTCGAGCATATCCCGGACAGGCGCGACTAACTCTTGATACAAACTCTGTAGGTGTGCCTGTGTCGATTCGAGTAGGGACTGGCTGAAGATTTCCACATATTGGGGATCAAGGCGGAATTTCGACATCTGAAATTGCAGCAACTGCAGCAGCTTTTGAATTCGCGACTGCAGCGTGACTGGACAGATGTGAAGTCTATCGCGCGTCAGCACGCAGGCCACGATGCGATCGTGTGTGCAGAAAAACTCGAGCAAAACGGTGTCCGCGGGAAGGACCGAACGAATCTCCTCTAATGACATGGCGGAGGGAACCTGCAATCCCGCTTCATTCGCTTCCGCAACACTCGCTTGCTTGACCGCCCGCATCAAGTCCGACTCTCGCGATCGGGCCTGTCGTTCGAGTTGCTCGACCCTCTCCCGCGATCGCCCTTCCGGCCGCAATTGTTCGCGCTCGATCAGGTTGTAATACCAGTTCAGTTCCTCGCGGAGGTTGCGGATCGAACGCACGAGTTCGCTTTGTCCGGGATCGGCCGCGCTCGGAACGTGCACCGGGTGGTTTAGAACATCCATCAACGTCCGCGATTTGGCTTGTTCGATGTAGGTGAACGCCTCTGCGAAGCCGTTCTGACGTCGAAGACAAATGTCTACCAGGCTTTCGTATACTTCGAGTTTGTTTTCGAAGAAAGCAATCTTGAGTTCTTCTCCGCGCAGGCTGCTGCGCAGGCGCTCGATTGCTGCACGCGCATGGCAGTAAGACTCATAGGCCGCATCTTCATTTCCAGTGATTCGCTCCACTTCGCCCATCACAAACTCGGCTTGATAGAGAAGCGTCGGCGAATCCAGATTTGCCAGTTCCCTGAGGGCCGCCGCGCAGTGTTGTTTTGCCAGAGCTGTGTCGCTCAGCCGCAGGGCAATGCGCGCCAGCAATAGTTCGGCTAGAATTGCTTTGCCACGCATCGACGAGGTTCGGAAAAATTGATGTGCTGCCGCACCAAGTCGTCGAGCCTCAAATAAGCGTCCTTCCGTGAACAGTACCAGCGCTTGATAAAGATCAATCAGCGAAGGCCAAACCTGGTTCTGGTCACGAACAAACGTCTTTTTTGCCAAACCAAATAGCTTGACAGCCTCAAACGCCTGCCCTTGACGGCTTGCCGCGATAGCCGAAAACCCCAGTGCTTTCGCTGCTTCATAACCAAAGCCGAGTTTCTCGAAACTTTCATGCGCTGTCCGACCCAGTTCGTCGGCCTCGCCGTTCAAATTCAGTTCGAGATAGATTTCTGCCATGTCCAGATTGCAGAGGGCGAGCTGATAAGGGTCGTTCGCTTTCTTGGCGCTCGAAGATGCATCGCGAAGCATTTGAATCGCGCGCCCGTATTCTCCGCGCAAGAAATATAAGTAGGCAATGTTGTAATCGGCATAAGCGACCAGAATCGGCATGTCCTTCTGCTCGCAGTGCCGTCGCGCGACCTGGTGGAGCTCCAATGCTTTGGGAAAATCGTTGAGACTGATGTGGCACAGCGATAAATTGCTCAGAACCGCCGCCAACCCTTCCGCATCGTCGTGGGCGAGCATTTGTTGGTACGCGCGTTCGTAAAGGGCAAGCGCTTCGGTGAACCGGTCCTGCCGGTGGTAGATGTTTCCAATGTTGATTTCCAGGCGAGCGAGCCGTCGCGCATTGCCCTGTTTTCGAAAAATCTCGCCGGCGCGCTCGCCCGCGGCCAGTGCCTGATCGTATCTGCCGAGCAACAGCAACGGCTGAATCGATCCGCTCAAAGTCCGCGCTAGTTCAGCCTTGTCGCCCGTTTGCTCAAATAGAGCGATCGCCTTTTCGTGCAGTTGAACGGCCTCCAAATGTTCATCCAGCGCATACATGGCGTTGGCTTTTGCCCGAAAGCTTCGGGCAATCAGGCTCGGAGTGCCAAGCGTTTGGGCAACATCCAGCGCCGCGTCCGCCAGTCGCTTCGCCCGATTTGTATCGATACGAACTTCTTGCCAGACTTTTTCGGTGAGCGTTGTTACGATTTCATCCCACGCAATCGTCGAGCATTCCGCGATCAACTGCGCTCGGCTCAAGGCATCGTCCAGCGCCAGCAGACGCTCAATGGCCGCGTCCGATTCGGTCTTTAAAACCGGCTGGACGCTCATCAGAAGCCTCTCTTTTCCAAGTGCTTCTTGAGATAGGCCAGGCAGCGTCCGCGAATCGCGCCAATCGATCCCTTCGCCATGCCCAGCTCCTTCGCAACATTCTCGTAGGGTCGCGGAGGAATTTCGAAAAAAAGCAAATGAACCATCCGCTCACATCTCTCGGGCAGCTCTACAATGGCATCGCGGAGCATCTGCTCTTGTTCGAGTTGCAACAGCATTTGCTCAGGAAGGTCTTCACTGTGGCTGGCAGGCAGCGCGGCATTGCTCTCGGCAGCTTCTGGTGTAAGCTCAACCAGCCGTTCCCCGTCACGTTGGTGGTGAAGGCATTTGTGATAGCAGACCTGCATCAGCCATTTTGGCAAAGCGCCGTGTTCGCGAAGTCGCGGCAGTTCCGAAAGCAAATCCACACAAACTGATTGAAAAATGTCCCCCGCATCCTGATACATCCCCAGCTTGATTGGAATCGAGTAGATCAGATTCTTGTACTTGTCGATCAGCGCTGACCATGCCTCCTGATCACCCTTAAGGCAACGAGCGATCAGCTTTTCATCGGAGAGACCGCCCGAAGACTGGACCGGCTTTTCCTTCTGCCGTCCTGTTGCTGTTCCCGTCATCGCACTCCTGCGTTCTGCGGAGCCGAGCTGCGCACATAAAGCTCATCCGCGTTCCATAACGTATAGGGATCGAGCACAGCCGGATGGAAATTGCCGACGCGCACATTCGCGCCAGCCAGAATGTTGGGCGTTCCCAAAAAGACGAAAGGAAGATTATCGGAGATAAGTTGCTGCGCGCGATCGTATAACTGCTTTCGCTTGGCATAGTCGAGCGTGACCATCTGTTGTTGCATAAGTTGGTCGAGTTCACGCTCCCAAGCTGTCGCGGGCTCGGTTTCGTTGAGATGCCACAAGTGTGAAGTTCCGTTGAAGGTCCACACGTTCATCTCCGGATTGGGGTCTGCATCCCCGCCACCGAGCCCCATGATTGCGGTGTCATAATCGAAGGTCTGAAATATGCGGTCAATCATCGCGCGAAATTCGAGCGGAACAACATGCACCTGCATTCCGAGATGCGAGAGATCGTCTTGCACTAGAGTTGCCATCTTCATGCGCTGGCTGTTCGAGGAACTGGTGACAATCGAAAACTCCACGGGCCGCCCCGCCGCGTCTACTAACAGCCCCGCGGGATTCCACGAATATCCCGCTGACTTCAGCAACTGTCTTGCAGTTTCCAGCGAACGCTGTGGATGCGGCAGATTCTGATCGACCCAGAGTTTGTTCCCCGGACCGACGTTTCCCCACAGCGCCGCGCCGCGTGATCCATACACCAGGCGCACGATGGATTCGCGGTCAACCGCTGCTGAGATTGCTTGTCGGAATTTCAGATCGCGAAACCACGTCTGCTTGCGCGCAACTTCGTCGAGTTTTTTGCCGCTCAGATCGTTAAGGTTGAACAGCAGGAAGTTGTATTCCAGGCTCGGCCCCATATCCGCCAGCTGCGAATCCATGCGGGATTTCTCGCGCACGAGAAGGTTGTAATTTTCTGCGCTGAGCCGGCTGATCATGTCGGTCTCGCCCGCTTCGAATCGCATCACTTGCGCGTCCTCGGTGCCCACGAATAGAAATGCGAGTTCATCAAGATAAGGCAACCGCCGATTCTCGGCGTCAACCTTCCAATAGTAGGGATTGCGTTCCACCACGATTTGTTGGCCGGGAGTGTATTGTTTGAGTCGAAAAGGGCCCAAGCCGGCGATCTCGCCCGGGGCGACGTTCAAACCCCATGTCTGCGCGAAATGGCCCTCACGGTACGGCTTCTCCAGCAGATGTCTCGGAAGCATGGCCAATCCATCAAACAACCTTTCACCCGCGGCATAGGGACGCGGTAAGACGAACCGTACCGTGTATTGGTCGAGTTTTGTAACTTGCATCGGCTTGCCGTCGATGATGAGCAGATCCCGCTGCGGCGAATCGACCGCCTCATCCATGTAGACCTTGAAAGAGAACAACACGTCGTCCGCGTCGAAGGGATACCCGTCAGAAAAGCGAATACCCTTGCGGAGTTGCAGGGTAAACGTCTTGCCGTCGGCAGACATTTTCCATGATTTCGCGAGCGCCGGTTCGGTCTGCTGCGTCGATCGGTTGATGTCGATCAAGTCTGCCATAAGTCGCCCGATCACCTCGCGTGACACCGCATCCGTGGCAGTAACGGGATTAAGCGTCTTGGGTTCAGAACGTTGCCCAATCGTCAGGTGTCCGCCGTATTGGCCGGAGACATCAGCGTCGCGTGCGAGTTCTTCGCCTGGTTTTGCCGCTTCTGGAGCCGGCGCGGCCGCGAAGCAGATGCCTGCGAGCAGGCACACGTGTAGGGTTAGGTGAGCGATCAGCTTCATAAGACACCCCGTACCCCACAGAACTTTGTTAGGTTAATGAAGATTCTAACCGGGAATGAAATACATCAGCGAGGGAACTATAGAGTACCGAAGTAACAACAAGAGCGCCGGCTGGGGCCAGCAGCCATGCATAAGAAACCAGGATGCTGTATTGCTGCAGAGCGCCAAGCATGTTACCCCAGCTGGGTATGGGCTCAGTAACTCCGAGCCCGAAGAACGAGAGCATGACCTCCGCAGCAATATAACGCGGAACGAGCAGCGCCGCCTGGGTCAGCAGCAAGCCGAAAGTTTCCGGCAATATGTGCCGTCGCAGCACATAGAAGTCGGATGCGCCAAAGCCACGCGCCGCCAGAACGTAGTTGCGGCTTCGTAAACTGAGCACTAATCCTCGAATCAACCTGGCCGGTCGGGCCCAGCCAATCATGCCAATGACGCCGGTCAATAAGAAAAAAGTTTCGATTGCACTCAGATGCAATGGCAAGAACGCCCGCAAGCCAAGCAGGAAGTAAAGCCACGGCAACGACAAGAACAGCTCTGTCACGCCCATCAGCGACTCGTCAACCCAGCGCCCGTAGTATCCCGCAATAACTCCGAGAATGCATCCCAATAAAAGCGCGATCAACGTTGCCGTGATTCCGGCTGCGACCGAAATCTGGCCGCCATACAAAACGCGAGAGAATTCATCGCGTCCGTAACCGTCAGTACCCCAAAGAAAAATTCTCCCCGGCTCGTCGACGCCAAACAGATGTAGCGACGTTTCGTAAATGCCCACTAGTTTGTAACTTGAACCGCGTACAAAAAAATGCAGGGGATATTCAACGCTACGAGTCTCACTGTAAGCGCCAGGTTGATTACTGCTCGTGTTAGCCGTCCAGGCATACACAAACGGACGAAGATGAAACCCTGAGGCGTTTATAAAATGCAGTCGCGTCGGCGGAGCGTATGGCTGGTCACGGTTTTGGCTGGCAGCATCGTAGGGCGCGAAAAATCCGGCAAACAACAAGACAAGATGCAGTCCTACGATCACCGCAACCAACGCCAACGTCTTAGTCCGCATTCGTACCTTCTCTGCGAATGCGCGGGTCAAATGCGAGCAGCATTACGTCGGCAACGAGATTCCCGCCTACCATGAATAACGCCGAGAACATAATTCCGCCGATCACTAGATATAGGTCGCGCGATAGTGTAGCTTCTAGAATCAGCGGCCCTAATCCAGGCCAACCGCATACAACCTCAACCAATAGCGATCCACTGAGCAGGCCAGCCAGAGAAAATCCTAGTAGCGAAATAGCGGGATTAGCCGCCGCGGACAACGCATGACGAAACAAAAGCCTAGCTCGGCGGATTCCAAATCCGCGCGCGGCATGCACATAGGGAGCGTCTAATGCCTCAACCATACTGGCGCGAATGTGCCTGACAATCACGGCGCTTTCACAAACGGCAAGAATAAGCACCGGCAACGCCAGATGCCGCGTGAGGTCCTGCAATTTCGTCCACTCGGAAAGTCCGTCGAAGTCGGTCGACGTCATTCCGCCTATAGGAGCCAATCGCCAACGAACTGCGACCGCCAATACCGCCACGGCAATCACCAACTCCGGAACAGATATGACAAATGAACTCGCCAGAGTAACCGTCTTATCTAACAAACCTTCTCGCCAATTTGCAGTCCACACGCCCAACGGAACGGAAATAAACCAGGTGAGAAGCAGTGCCGTGGTTGTCAGCAACAGAGTGTTTTGCGTCCGTTTCCACAGCAACGGTGCGACCGGCATGTTGTAGGCTATCGAATACCCAAAATCCGCATGCAGCGCCGATTTCATCCACCGCCCATATCTCACTGCGAGCGGCTGGTCCAATCCGTAATGCGCGCGCAGCGCCGAAATCGTTTCCGGAGAAATCTGCGGATTCAACCGCATTTCGTCAAAAAAACTGCCCGGCGCCATTTCTGTAAACAGAAAACAAAGCGCCGATACTCCGGCCAGCAACAGGATCGCTCGCAGCAGTCTTTGGCCGACGTAAATCACCCTTGTGCTCCCACAGCAGCCGCGAATTTCGCTGTAGCTAGCTTTGCCGAAACCAGCTGTTTCTTTGTTGCCGCCTCGCTCGGGTTTAAAATGATTTGTTGGGTCGGGCCAATTTCCACGATCCGCCCTCCGGACATAACTGCGATTACATCCGCTAAATGCACTACTAGTGCTAGATCGTGAGAAATCAGGAGATAAGTCAGTTGATGCGCTTCTTGCAAATCGAGTAATAAGTTGGCGATTTGGGCCTGAGTCGACAAATCCAATCCACTGAATGCCTCATCCAGCACCAGTAACTGAGGGCGCAAGACAAGTGCACGCGCCAGCGCCAGCCGCTGGCGTTGCCCCCCGCTGAAGTGAAGGATCGATCGATCCATCCAATCCGGAGAAAGACCGACTTCGGCCATCAAAGTGCGGACCAGATCGCGACGATCTTCTCGTGTGTAGCCAACTTGGCCGCTTTGGCGACCTATAATCGTCGGTTCGCTAATGATCAAGGGTTCTTCGATGACTTCCCGCGCCGAGAATCGCGGGTTCATCGAGGTCACAGGGTCCTGAAAAACCATTTGGATGCGCGAGCGAAAAGGAGCCAGTTCGCTGGGATGAAGCTGTGCGATGTCGGTCCCTCCGATCAGGATTTGGCCAGAGTCCGGTCGTTCGAGTCGCGCCACGCATCGTGCCACGGTGCTCTTTCCCGATCCAGACGCCCCGACCAATGCTAGAGTCTTCCCATGCTGAATCTCGAAATCAACATCGCGGACAGCGGTAATCGACCTGTCCTTCTGCCAGAGACTACCCCGCGCATATTTCTTACAAAGGCCGCTTGCGCACAAAAAGCGACCAATGGGCTCTGGTTCATTGCCACGGTTAGCTGGAGAGTTAGTCGACATGCTCCCCATACTTGAAACAATTCACGTTTGCCAACGGCGCTGGCATGAACTCTGGGGGATAACGTCGCGAACAAACGTCCATCCTTTCGCAGCAACGCGGCTCAAACCTGCAGCCAACCGGAAGGCTCGTGGGATTCGGAGTTTCGCCATCGATCACCGGGAGTCGCGCGCTCTTTGCCGCTCCGGTAACCACTGAGGACGTCGCTATCCGGACCAGCGCTTGAGTATAAGGATGCAGCGGCCGGCCGAAGATCACGTCGGTGCTGGCGACTTCGACGATGCGGCCTGCATACATAACGGCCATACGATCCGCAAATCCGGCAAAGAACACTGGATCGTGGCTGATCGCCAGAATCGCTGTACCGTGTTGCCGCCGAATCTGCGACAACAGCGTTACAATCTCCGCCTGCAGGGACACGTCGAGTTCGCTGGTTGCTTCATCGGCGATTAATAGAGCGGGCCTGCACGCTACGGCCTGCGCAATGGCAATCCGCTGGCGCTGGCCTCCACTGAGTTGATGAGGATAAGTGGAGTAAATTTCTTGTGGCTCATTGAACCCAACCTCACGAAGTAAATCTAGGACCCCTTGTCGGCGTTGCTGAGTATTGAGTGGCAGATGAGACCGCAGCACTTCACTGACTTGTGAGCCGGCGGTCATTACCGGATTGAGTGCAAGAGCCGGATCCTGCGGAATCAGCGATATCTCTTGGCCGCGGATCGCACGCAAATCTCTTTCGGGCAAACTCAACAAATCGCGGCCGCGAAACAGGATGCTCCCATCCTCACATTTTGCCTGCGGTGGCAGCATCTTTAACAACGCGCTTGCCAGCGTGCTTTTGCCGCAACCAGATTCTCCAAGTATTCCGACTACTTCTCCCGAGCAAATGTCTAGGCTGACTCCATCGAGGGCGCGTACTGGATCGCCGTTCGCAGGGAAATATGTAACCTTTAGCTCGTGGACCTGAAGTAAGTATTTGTTGGAGTTATCCACCATACACCAACCCAATCAAATCTTACTCATAATGTCTGGGCTTGAAAAAACGCGGTGGAACCACGACCAAAGTTTCGAGTGAGTCGAATGGAAAACAGAGATTCGTTGGGTTATCACGATGCGGGCGAGTGGCCTCTACTCAAATATCACCGTCTTTTTGTCATACAAAAGTATCCGATTCTCGATGTGCCAGCGCACGGCTCTCGAAAGCACCACTCGCTCCAGATCGCGTCCTTTTTCCCGCAGGTCATCGAGCGTATCCCGGTGCGAGATTCGCGCCACGCCCTGCTCAATGATCGGCCCGTCGTCGAGAACTTCCGTCACATAATGCGCGGTTGCGCCAATCAGCTTTACTCCGCGCGCATAGGCCTGCAGGTGCGGCTTGGCGCCAACGAACGCTGGCAGAAAAGAATGGTGGATGTTAATGATTTGCTGCGGATAGCGTCCGATAAAATCGGTCGACAGGACTTGCATATACCGTGCCAGCACGATCAGATCGATTTTATTCTTTTGCAAAAGCTCCAGCTCCTGCCGCTCCGCGTCCGGCTTGCTCTCTCTGGTTACCGGAATCACGAAATAGGGAATGCCGTAGAAGTCCGCATCGGGTTTGGTATCCGGATGATTACTTACAATCATGGCAATGTCGCACGCCAACTCTCCGTTGCGCTGCCGGTACAACAGATCCACCAGACAGTGGTCGTGCTTGGAAACGAATACCGCTACCCGCGGCCGATGGCTCGATAACACCACCCGCCAGTTCATCGAAAACTTTTCCGCGATCGACGCGAACTTCGCTGGAAAATCCTTCAAGTCCAACTGAAACCCGTCAAGCTCCCATTCGATGCGGGCCAGATAAAACCGCTCCTCGCCGGCCTGGTGCTGTTCAAAATGCAGAATGTTTCCGCCGTGACGGTAGATGAAATCGGCAATGGTGGCGTCGAGTCCTTTCCGGTCCGGACATTGAATCAACAATATGGCGGAGTTGGTCAAACTCTTCTCTCCATCGAGCGAACGCTTCAGCTATTTAACGAAGCATTGTATACAGTTTTTATTAAGAGCGAATTGCGTCTGGCGCTTGCAATTGCTAACATTCCGCTGGTTGCGGTCTTGAATGTGCTTTTAAGGGATGAACACGTGTGTTTGTGTTTCTTTATATTACGCCGCTATCTTGCAATCGAATATTTCCGGCGTCAGGCGCCGCTAGAGCTGGTTCGATCCTGATTTGGTTTGCACACAATCTTCAGTTTGCACAAAATCATGGCTGGCAAGAATTCACGGGTAATCGTAAAAATTCGCGAGATGGTCCTTCAGGGCGAACTCGCTCCCGGCCAGCGGGTCCGGGAAGTCGAACTGGCAAGCAAACTCGGAGTCTCCAGAACTCCCATCCGTGAATCGTTGCCCATTCTTGCACAAGAGGGAGTACTGACCCACCTGGACACTCGCGGCTTCGTGGTGCGTGCTTTCACGTCGCGCGAGATCATGGATGGAATCGACGTCCGCGGCGTACTCGAGGGCCTGGCGGCGCGCATGCTGGCGGAACAAGGGCCGCCGCGCCGCCTCATACATTTGTTGCATGAGTGTCTGCGGGAAGGCGACGAAATTCTTTCCAAAGGAAATCTGGTCGCTGCCGACGAAGCTCGCTACGCCGACATGAACAAACAATTTCATTCCTTCATTGTGGAAGGCGCCGGCAGCAAGGTGATTAGCGAAGCCATTCAGCACAACGATCGCATACCGTTCTCTGCGGCGCGCGCCATCGCCTTCGATAGCGCTGACCTTTCCCGCATGTACGAACTGCTGTGCTACACACACCGCCAGCACCATGCCATCGTTCAGGCACTCGAGAACGGCGAAGGCGTCAGAGTTTCGGCGCTTATGTTCGAGCACGCCTATGCGACAAGAGAAAGCATCAACATCTCCCGCACGCGATCGGCCTCAGGGGATGGCAAATCGTCGTCATTCCGCCAAAACGGCGAGAACAGCTGAGTGCTTTTAGTCTGAATCTTGTTCGTGCCAAACTCAGGCAAACCCCGAGCCAATCCCCCGTGTCCTCTGTGGTTTGAGCTTTTCTTAGTCAGTCAGATTTTCTGAGTTATTTCGAAGCGATCTCCACCGTTCGTGCATTCGCGTCAGCCAGCTTTGACACGCTTCCATCCCAAACGCTCGCCGGCACGAGCACATCGCCGCGGAAAAGCGCGCGAGCCGTTCGAATTAGGCTCGAGCGGACCACCTTCAGCCCGCTGTCGTTCTTATTGTCCACCTCAATTTCCAGCGAAAACTCGCCGCTCGGATGCTCGACAGACAGTCGCTTCACGGCTCCCTGAGGCACGGAGACAATCCCGGATGCGACCGAACCGGCAAGAACGCACGCGGTTCCCACCGTCACTGCTCCCAGAACGCCAATCGCCGCGTGACATTTGTGTGGAATAAAGGTGCGCGTTGCCAGGTCACCACCATCCCGCGGCGGCGCGATCAACGTCATTTTCGGAACTAGCTTGGCCCGCACATCTCCCAACCCCATGCGTTCGCCCGCCGCGATGCGAATCTCTTCCAAACGCAGTTTGAATTTTTTGTCGGCATCAAGTTCCGCTGGAGTCTCATATCCGGATTTGCCGAAATCCGCCGCTCGCAACACGACTACCGGCATGCCATTGTCGATCAGCGTTGCTTCGATGCCGTCGATCTTGTCGTGGGCGTGACCGGTCGGCAAGAGGGCACCGCAGACCGAGCCGGCGGTATTGAGAAAATCGATGCGAATTGCTACCGCGGTGCCGGGAACGCCGGCAATCGAGGCTTCTCCTTCATAGGCAACCTCGCCGCCGGGAGTTGGTATGTGCGCGACCGCGGTATTCCCAGTGTTCACCATGTAAATCGCGACGGGCGTTACTGAATCGCGAGAGGCGACCAACCCTCGCTCGATGGCGAAAGGACCGACACCGGCCAGCATATTCCCGCAGTTGGGCGTGACATCGACCATTGGACGATCGATCGCAACCTGCGCAAAGAGATAATCGACATCGATTCCCGGACGCGAGGACCGCGAAATAATTGCGGCCTTGCTGGTCAGTGGGTCTGCGCCGCCAATGCCGTCGATCTGGCGAGCGTCGGGAGAACCCATGGCGGCGAGCAGCACGCGGTCGCGCAATTGCAGATCAGTCGGAAGATCGGTAGCCAGGAAAAAAGGCCCCTTCGAAGTGCCGCCTCTCATCAGGGTGCAGGGAACTCGGGTTTGCGAAGATCGAGCCATATCGTTTTCTCACAAATATTTGAGGCCGAGCTCGGTAATTTTCGGGCGCAAGCCGTAGATGTCGAGGCCAAGCTCTCCGCGAGCCAGCCGTTCCCGATTGGCTTCCTCTTTGCGAACGCGTTGTTCACATGCGGCGACTACCTCGTGCGCCGATGCTCGCTTCACGGCCACAACTCCATCATCGTCGGCGACGACTACATCGCCCGCTTCAATGTAGGCTCCAGCGCACACCACCCCGACATTCACCGAGCCGAGCGTGGCCTTGACCGTTCCTTGTGCACTGACGGCACGGCTCCAAACCGGAAACTTCATCTCCGTTAACGGCCCAACGTCGCGACATCCCGCGTCGATCACCAACCCTTTCACCCCGTGCGCACGCAATGAGGTTGCCAGCAGTTCGCCAAAATAACCGTCCGTACAGGGCGACGTTGGAGCTACCACGAGAACGCAACCCGATCGGCAAACCTCAACCGCAACGTGGATCATCAGATTATCCCCCGGCGGCAGCGATACCGTCACCGCCGGCCCAGCGATTGCAGCGCCCGCGTAAATCGGCCGCATGTAAGAAGCGAGCAATCCGCAACGTCCCTGAGCTTCATGCACGGTAGCCACGCCATATTTCTCCAGCGCCGCCACAGCTTCTGCCGGCGGCTGTTCCACGTTGCGGACCACGACCGGCTGGTTCATTGCAACTCCTCCGTTACTTGCGGGAAGACGCGCTGATACGCTTCTGCATATTGGATGCTCTTGCTCGAATTGCGTGCGGCCTGCACGCCGCGCTGCAATGCCACGCGCTCGTAGTAATGCCACAAATGTTCCTGCGCCTTCATTTCCTGGAATGCCGCGTATTTCTTTGGCCACACCGGAGTGATATCCAGGAGCACCTGCGGCTTCCATTCGCTCTGCTCCGGCTGATGCGGTTCGAACAGAAAAACCGGCAGTGCGCCGATCACCGGCGTGCCCGGTTCGTGTCCATGCGCCTGCGCCACAATGCGAGCCTCCTGCGCGATATGAGAAACCAGCGGATGATCGAAATTGTATGGATCTTTGAGCGAGTGCGTGAGCACGAATTCCGGGCAAATCTTGCGGTAAAGCCCGGCGAGATCATAAAGAGTGCTGTCCGGTATTCGCATCGGATAATCGCCGACGTCAAAGAAAATCGCCTTTGCGCCGAGGATCTCTGCTGCCCGTGTTGCCTCTTCCTTTCTATTGGCCTTTACCTTGTCGAGCGTCATTCCCGGCTCGCGCCAAAGCTTTGCCGATTCGCCGCGTTCGCCGAACGACAGGCACACCACGGTGATTTCCCATCCACGACCGGCATACAGTGCGATTGCTCCTCCCGCGCGCCAAACAAAATCGGCCGAATGCGCGCTGACCACCAGCGCTGTTTTCTTCTCTGTCTTCTTGTCAGCCACAATGTGCACCCTTGAATCTGGATTGCCAAAAGCTGCTCAAACGCGGGCTCAGCTTACGCTCCGCTCCATCGGTCATATTTTTGGATAACAAAGTCTGCCACTGGATATCAGAGTCCGTCGCTGCTCATCTTTTGACGGCTGTTTCCACCTCCACCGGAGGCGTACCGTAAGTGTGAAAAGACTCAATCGTCTTCAAACCCCACGCTTGCCCTTTTTTGCGCTCGGCCTCGCTCCAGCGAATCGGCTTCCAGTCAGGCGCTAAAATCAGGCGCGCTCCTGCATTGCAAACTTCCACGCGGTTCCCGCCGGGCTCGTACACATACAGAAAAAAAGTCTGCTGGATCGCGTGTTTGTGCGGACCTGTCTCAATGTAGACGCCATTTTCCAGGCAAATATCTGCGGCCAGCAGCACTTCTTCGCGGCTGTTCACGGCGTAAGTAACATGGTGAAACCGTCCCTTGGTTCCGGTGTGGTCGCGCGTGTAGGCAAAGTCGCAGCTCTTGTTGGTGCACGTCATCCACAGCGCGGCCTCCGAGCCGTCATCGAGCACGATTTGCTCTGTCAACCGAAAGCCAAGATACTTCTCAAAAAACTTGCGATTCGCTTCGATATCGACCGCCAGCCCGTTCCAGTGATCGAGCCGACGCACGTTGATGCCGCGCGCCGGAAAGCGCTGCGCCTGATTTTTCAGCGCCGGCCGCAACTCTGGCGGAGCCTGATACCACTGGGTTTCATAATAGAGCTCTATTTTGTGCCCGTCCGGGTCACGGCACAGAAACGCGGGACCATGCGCCAAATCGCCATCCGACCAGCCGATGTCGAAGCCCGATCCTTTCAGCGCCGCTACTCGCCGCTCCAGCGCCTGCGGACTCCTCGTGCGATACGCCACGTGACCCAGACCCGGTAATTTCGACGACGTAAGCTTCAACGAATGTCGCTCATAGTCGTCGTATGCGTGCAGGTAAACCGACTCCCCCTCGCGTCCGCTCTCCGTCATTCCCATCACGTCGACGAAGAAACGCAGGCTCTCCTCCGGCTTTGGCGTCAGCAATTCCAAATGGCCGAGATGCGCCAAATCCATAATCGGTTCATCTTGCATAGGCACCTCCGCACCGCCCTAGACAACCGCTCTGCATACCTCTCACTTTTGTGAGCGCCTGTCAAGCAAAGCCAGCGAGAAGTAGTGGTGCAGTTTGAACTGCACCACTACCCAGCGAGACAGGGTTCGCAGCTTTAACCCCAAACCTCACCTCCGGCTGGAGAGGGAAACAGTCTTTCCTGACCCGCACTTGACAACTATTCCCGGAAGTGACGAGAATGCAGATTCAGTATACTGAACATTGGGACTGCATGACCGATCCTGCCAGCGATTCGCCCAGCATTGCTGAGATGCTGCGCGGCTATTCGATAGAAGTCAATCCGAACCAGCCCAAGGTTGTCGATGCCGCGCTGGCCCGTCTCGATCCAGAAACTGAAGTTTTTCTCACCTGGATTCCCGGCGCAAACCCGATGGAAATGGTTGCGCCCGCGGCGCGTCTGCGCCGAGCCGGCCTGTTCCCGGTGCCCCATGTTGGCGCGCGCCATCTCGAAAGCGCGACCCAACTCGAGCGGCTTGCCGCGCGTCTCGCAGGCGAGGCGGGCGTCGATCGCGTTCTCATCATCGGCGGTGATCGCGCTAAGCCCGCCGGCCCTTATGACTCCAGTTTGGCGGTGATGCAGACGGGCGCGTTTCAGAAGGCAGGCATTTTTCGCATGGCCATCGGCGGATTTCCTGAAGGCAATCCCAATATCTCCGAAACCGTTTTGGATGAAGCACTCGCGGCCAAGGTAGATTTCGCGCGCATCTCCCGGCTGCAACTGTCGATCGTCACGCAATTCTGCTTCAAGGCCGAACCGATCGTCGCATGGCTGAAGCACCTTCGCGCCCAAGGTATCGATATTCCCGTGCGAGTCGGCCTTGCTGGTCCCGCCGGGCTCGTCACTCTGGCGCGTTACGCGGTGCGCTGCGGAATCGGCAACTCGCTGCATGTGCTGACCGAGCACCCCTCCTTCGCAAAACTGCTCACGGAAAAAGGTCCCGAGCCCATCATTCGCGGAATCTCTGCGTTGGCTGGTACCGACGATCCATCGACCCTGCCGTTTGGCATCGCCGGCCTGCATTTCTACGTCTTCGGTGGGTTTAACAAAACCGTCGACTGGATCAACTCCCAGCGTACCCAAGTCTCGCGCTCCGCTCACCCTTGAGCCGTGCGCCATCCCTTGGCATAAGTCTCGCGTGCAACTTTGGAATAGGGCACCGGGCTGACAATCGCCCGAATTTCGATCTGCTTATGCCGTTCGACCGTCGTCTTCCGCGAACCGCCGCCCGCTTCGCCCCAGACGATGGCGACTTCGGCGCCGACTTCGATCTCTGGATCCACGACCCCCAGCGATAGCATCGAGCGCTCGTTGTAGCTGTAACCGCTGAACATCGAGAAGCCGATGGTTTTTCCGCCGCTCACCACTTTGTCATACGACGCCGAGGCATAATTCGACAACGGCAGATCGATGTACTTGTACATCTCACCCGGCTCGAACATGGACGCGAACACCTTCAGCACATCCGCCGAGTCCCAGGCAAAGGTTACTTTCTTCCGGTGCGGTTTTGCTTGCATCTTCTCGAGCGCTTCTCGCCCGATGAAGTCATGGTCGAATTTAACGAACGGCCCATAGCCCAGCGCATACGGCGACATGTAGTAGTCCTCAACGTCGTTGGAATCGAAACTGCCGCCCAGCGACCCCGTGGCTTCGTAGCTCGACGCCGGCAACCACTGCCGGTAAGCCTTCATCTTTTCGCCGGTGTAGACCGCCGGAAGAGGCGAGGGAATCCATCCCGATTCGAGCGTGTTGGTGGCGTAGGCTCGGGCGCCGACTTCGAGAAGACCAAAATCCTTGCCGGCGGCAACGATGGCTGCGCGGATTTCTTCGCGCTCTTCATAAGGCCCCCAGACTTCCAATCCGGGAGCGCCAGCCATACCATGACGCAGCGCCCGGACTTTGCGTCCGGCGATGTTGATGACATCCATGTTGAAAAATTTGATCTCGGGAACCGGACCACCGTTCAACTTCTCAAGCACCTGAGGAGCATTCGGACCCTGAATCTGGTAGCGATAACAGGTGCGCACCACCGCCTTGCCACGCGGGTTGGAGGGCGATCTCTCGTCTTTTTCGATGGTGACTTTGAATCCACCCGTCTCCGCATGAAATTGAATCCAATTCGCAACCGGCGCGCGCCCCACAAACACCAGCCTGCTTTCTTCGAGATGAAAAAGTATGCCGTCGCCAATCACGTAGCCGTCGTAGCTGCACGGAGAGAATTGTTTGGCCCGATTGACAGGAAACTTCGCGAAACTGTTGGTCCCGAGATAGGAGAGCATCTTCAGTGCGTCCGGACCCTCGACGTAAACATTCACCATGTGGTGAGACTGGTCGAAAAGAACGGCGGTTTCGCGCCAGGCGCGCTGTTCATCGCGCCAATTTGAGTATTCGGTAGGGACGACCGGATAAACATAGGCTCCGATCTGCGAGTTGCGCAACATCGTTGCCGGATTCCCCGCCGCTTGCAGCAAATCCTCCAAGCTTCTATCTTTCATCGCCGTTCTCCTTGTCGTCCTGGTGACCTGTTGAAGCGATGGCAAGCCTCGCAAGGCGCATTAATCGTCGGAACGATGCCATCCCATCGGTCACACATCGTTCCGTATACTGAACCTGAGCGAATTTTGCAAGGCCTGTGCAAAGATTTTGGGTGTTACAGTGCCGGGGCACCGCCACGCCCGGTTTTGGCGTAATGGGGAGGGGTTCACCGCTGCGGTAAGTAACTGCTTTCGGATTCAGCTTTAGTGAGGTAGGAGCGGTCCAGGGGCGCGCGGCTTTCTTCATTGTTTAAGTGCACAAATTTTTTGAGAAGCCGGAGAAATATCTTCTGCTCTTCCTGGCTGAGCGCCTGCAGCAAGCGCCGATTCAGTACCCGCTCCGATCGGACGAGCTTTTTCAGAAGGCCGGCCCCTGAAGGCGTGAGATGCAGCAGCCGAAAACGCTTGCTGCTCGTCGGCACCATCCGTTTTACCAATCCGCGCTCTTCCAGCCGCACAGCCAGATTTGCCGCTGTTGAAGTATCCAGAGCGCACAACCGCGCCAGCGTCACCTGGTCGATGCCAGGGTTGTCCTTAAGAATTCGCAACACAGCATATTGGACCGGGGTTACGCCGTTGCCGATGGTCGAGAAGAACATCGAGACGGCGATTTGATGAGCTCGGCGAATCAGGTGACCGGGATGATCATAAAGTTCGTTAAATAATTCGTCGCCCCGTCTGGTGCTCCCGTTCGATGCCGATCTGACCGATGCTGACCTGACCGATGACGACCTAATGGATGATGATCTCCCGCGGCGAGTCATGAGACGTCTGTCGTAAGCGCGCTCTCCTTCGACTTCGCCAAGGAGTTTAGCACAGCGTCCGCGCGGCAATCCGCATCGACTGCCGTCGAACATTGAGTGTACTCAATGATAATGATGGCAGACACCGCAGCAGGTGCCATCCCAGGATGATGCCGCGCCGTTGAAGTGGAATGCCGGGCGTCCCCGCCCGGACGTACGCTTTGAATACGCTCGAGGCTGGACGGGCGAGACGCCCGTCCCTCCATCGTGTGACTGATTTGGGCGGTCACAGCTCCTAGTGGCCAAAGCTTGCCTGGATCACCGCCCACGTAGCGATCACACTTGCGGCGGTGGTGAAGGCTCCGTACTTCGAATAGATCTGTCCCGCCTCCTGTTTGGCTTGCTCGATGTTTCCCGACGGATTGGGAATCTGCGGATCGGACGCGTTGCGAATGGCGTGCCACTTCACGTTGGGAAACTGTTGCAGCGCGTTGCCAACCATGGCGTCTCCCATGTCACAGGCCTGGCCGAGTCCCTGAAGTTTGTAGTAATCGGTGGAGTCGTCGAAGCCGAAGAAATCGGTGGTGACAATGGTATCTTGAGCCGTGTCCCACAGCTTGGGAACCGGCCGCGCACCCTGAATGCGCGAGGCGTTGACCTTGGTCAGCGCAGGCGTGATGGCCTGAATCGCTCCCGCGGGGATGGCCGAGGTCGAATAGGAAGCCTTCGCCCAAGGCTCGCTCTTGAACTGCGTGGTGCAGTCGAATCTGGTTTTTCCGGCGATGACCACGTCGCCGAGAGCCACCGCGCTTCCGATTCCACCGCCGGTTCCGGTGGTGATGAAAAGCTTCGGCGAGACGGTCTGCACGATCTCCGTAATAAGCTTGCGAACAGGGTAGGCCGGGCCGTCGTAATCCAGATGCAATCCCGACTTCATGAGCAGCACGCGGGCGCTTCCGATCTTGCAGGGAAAATAGAGCGCGAGACTGTGGTAGTAGCGCGCCATTTCCTTCGAAGTATCGTTAAAAGGAGCGTCACCCCCGGTGACCAGCGGGATGTAACTCTGAACGTTGTGCCGATATTCATACCACTCCGATACGGGATAGCCGGGAGTCATGAGCGCGGCCAGCGCGGCCGCTTCGGCCGAGGTCCAGGTGACGACGACGGCGTCGTAGCCCTTGAACTTCGATAGATCGTCGGTTTCGGCAGGCGCCGGTTTCAGCGGCTGCGGCGTGGGCTTGGTGGCCGCAGGCCACGGGACCATGCTCGGCAGGCGTTCGTTTTCGCTGAGGAAAGCGGCTTCGACTCCGGCAGCTTTGAAACGCTCCTGCGGGTGCTCAGGATCGTAATTGAGGCGAAGATCTTCGACATTGAGGGTGTGGTGCGGCGTAACTAGGTGTGCCATGGAATAGTTCTCCTTTGCGAGCGCCGTACGCGCGCGCTGATTGTGCGGGGAAGAAATGTGGAACAACAAGCAAGTGCCCGGCTGTAGCGTCGCAGCCAGGCACTGCCGGTGAATTCGTCAGGCCGCGAGTGGCTGGCCCTTGGGGAAAGCGGACTTCAGATCGCCCATATCGGTTTCGAGTTGCTGCCAGTTGAATCCGGCCGGACATTTGCCGGCTTTGACCCAATCCGGGCTGAGCAGGCCGTAAGCCTCGTCGCAATAGGCGTTCCAGAACTGCCAGGTCATGCGTATGTACTCGCCCCAGGTGATGCAGGTAAGTCCGCGGGCATCGTAGGCAACGATGGGTACGGCGTGGCCGCCCCACGAACCGGGCGCGCCCTGGCCGGTTGGTCCGCCGGCTGGAACCGTCCAAACCGTCTGGCCCTGCGCCGAAAGCGGCATTTGCAGGCCGATGTAGCAGTTGCCGAAGATGTACACCGCATCCTTGATCCCTTGCAGATTCTGCGGCTCGATTGCGCAAAACGCGCTCAGCTGATTACCGTCGACCGGATTCGCCAGCCAATAGTTGAGCACGTTGATCTCAACCGCGCCGCGGTCCGATTTCGGATTGTCAGGATTATAGTGACCGACAATCTCGTAGAGTTTCAAAATATCTGGATCGGGAATGATTTGCTGCTTGCCTTGTGCTTCGGCAGTCCATTGTTGAACGCAATGGCCGACGGCGGCGCAGGTGCAATCGCCCAGCTTGTCGTTCAACATCATGCCCAGGTTGGTGATTTTGCTGTCGTAGCTCTTGGCCGCCGGGGGCTCCGGAAGCGTGGCCGTGTACTTGCTTAGCAGCGGCACGCGCGGGTCGTGGTGAGCGGTTTGCTTTCCGAGTTTTACCTTTGTGAAGTCGACCATGACGTTAGCTCCTATCGTTGGAACGTTGGGGGGACGTCGGGGAGATTGGGGCGCCGGGCAGTGTTTTGCCCGAAACCCACGTCATCCTTAAATACAGAACGAAAAAATCGGGTATTTCCCTTCGTCTCGATTTCCCGATCCAGCTAGCGCAGTCCCGCAATCGCTTGGCCGGGAGCTCGACATTTCTGTTCACGCCGGTCTTTATGCGCTCTTTACGAACTGTTTAGGCGTTCTTTACGGGTTTTCAGATGTTATGGTTGTTTGCCCACGCGGAAAACCAGAGCAAACATCGTTATAGCCATGCGGTTCGGGGTTAAGCGGCGGTCGTTCGCCGCCTAATACCGGGGCTGGCACCGATTCGCCAAAGAGATGAGAAAGGACGCGTTCTAAATCATGAAAACCTCATTGCGCAACACGCTATTGTCTGCGTCATCTGTTAGAACATTGCCCGGTAACGTGCCGATTGTTTTCGCGCTTGCCACAGCGCTGTTCTTGACGCCCGCACTTGCCCAGGCTCCGGGGAATTACGCGCCGTCGCAGGCGGATGCGCCCTTGAAAATGGCGGCTCTGCATGAACCCGTAGCTGCGTCTGCCTCGCCTGACGTGTCGACACCTCGATCGGAATCCGTGCCCGATCCAACCACGGCCGATATTGAGGAGGAACTGGCCGCGATGCGGGCGCGCATCGAAGCGCTCGAAGCGGAACTGAAGAGCCGTGCGGGGACAACAGCTGCTACGCCTGCGCCTCTGGCGTCGGCTACCCCAATGTTGCCGGCGGCAATGCCAGCTCAGGCCATGATGGCGCAAGGTTCCGGCAGTTTGACCACCAGCGACTCGACACTTCAGAAGAAGGAAAAGATCGCGCCGTTTTCTGATTGGGATTGGACCTGGCTCAACGGCAACCCACGCAACAAGGATACGGCCTTCGATTCAAAATTCTTCACGCCGGAAATCCGCGCCGATATTACCTACAACTACGATTTCAACCGGCCGATTGACAACTCGATCGGCGGGTCGAGCGAAATTTTTCGCGCGAACGAAATCCAGTTGGAGCAACTCGGGCTCGGCGGCGACTTCCACTACGACAACGTTCGCGCCCGTTTCATGACTCAATTCGGCATGTATTCGGAGACCACGCCACGTAACGATCCCAGCCCGGCCAAGGGCCAGTGGGATCTCGACACTGCCAATCGCTACATCGCAGAGGCCTATGGCGGCTACCACATTAATGCGTTGTACGGAATCAACATCGACGCGGGAATTTTCCTGTCCTACATCGGTCTGTTCAGTTATTACAACGCCGATAACTGGGCCTATCAGCCCTCGTATGTTTCTTCCAATACGCCATGGTTTTTCGAGGGACTGCGAGTGCAGATTTTTCCCACTCCTCATTTGAAGATCGAACCCTGGTTCATCAATGGATGGCAATCCTATGGCTCCGCCAATACGAGGAAGGGTTTGGGCGGGCAGATCAAGTGGACGCCGCGATCCTGGGTGAACATTATCTCCAACAATTATGGCCTCGGCCATGACGATCTCTACATACCGAATCGCGGCCGCATCCATACCGACAACAGTATTGAGGTCAAATATTTCGACCGGCCCGGACCAGGCCTCGACAAAATGGCTTTTTCGTTTACCGGCGATATGGGCTGCGAATTTGGCCCCAGCACGGCCACTTTGGCAGGCGTGAGCTGTATTACTAACAAGAAGGACGCGCTGGCGCAACCGAGCGCCAATTTTCCGCACGGAGGAATCGATCCCAAGCAAAGCTTTATCGGCTACATGCTTTACAACCGCATGTGGTTCAAGAAGGACACCTTCGGGCTCACCGTCGGCGGCGGCCAAATCAACAATCCCGGACGCTACCTGGTCCTAGATCCGCCCATCAATGGTGAAACGGCCCCTTCTGCGGCCATCAACGCTCCCTACTTTACCGGCAATCCCGGAGACCCATTCAAGGCCTGGGATTCTTCGCTCACGTTTGATTACATGCCCAGGCAGTGGCTCACTTTCCGCTGGGAGTACGACTACCGCCACGCTAGTGTGCCTTATTGGACCGGTCACGGCGGAATTACGCCACCGGGCTCGGGCGGTGTGCCCTATACCAACAACGGATATCCCCAATTCTTTGCTTGCAACGACGGAAATTCGTCCATGCAGGAGACCCTCAGCGCCGCGCAAACGGCCTGCGGAGCACAAGGCAGCACGGTATGGTTCCCCGATCTGCGCCGGGATGAGTCGCTGGTTGATATCGACATCCTGGTCAAGTTTTAAGTTTAAAGCCAGCCCCGAATGCTGGTCCCTGATCGACTGGTTTCAAACGGAGGTGGAACAATGAAGAGAGTTCGACTGATCGTTTTTGTCGTTATCTCGGTGCTGATCTTGGCTGGAGCTAGCGGAGCATCTGTATCCGCCGACCAATCCGAGAAGGCGACGGGCGGCGCGACCCCAACGCCGCTTGTAAAGAAAGATGAACACGAAAAGAAGGTTGCCGATGCGACCGAGAAAGCTAAGGAGCTATTGCTCCTCATGGACACGAACAAGAACGGCAAGGTTTCCAAGCAGGAGTGGATGAAGTTTATGGAAACAGAGTTCGACCGGCTGGATGTAAAGCATGATGGAGAATTGGACGTAAAAGAGTTGAAACAATCCCAGATGCGATACCGGCCAGCCATTGGGAAGTAATCGTCCTCCGGAATCCTCGCGCCAATAAAAAGGGCACCGCCCACGCGGTGCCCGACCTACCAGCAACTTGACTTACTTGTTCTCGTTTTGCGAGCCGGCGCCAAACTCCTTGCGCTGAATCACAGGACGCGCCGCTCTGGCTGCCGCTACGGCCGGCATGGCCGCAGCCGCTCCGTAACGCTCGAGCAGCACCGGCACCATTGCGCCTTCGGCTTCCTTCACGAAGGTGAGTTTGTTTTCGCCGAGCAGGTCGATGCGAATAAAATCTCCCAACTTCACTTGCCCTGTCGCCACCAGGTTCGCCAGCGGAAATACCAGGTGCCGTTCAATCGCCCGTTTCAGGTGCCGCGCTCCGTACTTCGGATCGGTGCCTTCGGCGAGCAGGAAGCTCTTGACCTGGTGCGTGCAGTTGAACACAAACTGATGCGCGCCCGCCGCCATCAGGACGCGTTGCTGCACCATGCCCAGTTCGATCTCCAGAATCTGTTGCAGATGCTCGGAACGCAGGGTCTTGAACACGACCACCTTGTCGATGCGGTTCATGAACTCGGGTGCGAACTTGCGCCGCGCCGCCTCGACCGCCGAGCGGCTGATCTTCTCGTCGAACGAATTATCAACGTGCACCGCTTTCGGCGCAAAGCCCAGGCCGCCATCGACCAATCCGTTCATTTCGGCGGCGCCGAGGTTCGACGTCATGATGATGATGCAACTGGAAAGATCGACGCGGCGGTTATCGCCCAGAGTCAGCGTGGCCTTGTCGAGGATTCCGAGCAACAATTGCCACAACGAATCGGAAGCCTTTTCAATTTCGTCAAAGAGCAGAATCGAAAGTTTGAGTTTCTCCGTGTGCCACTGGTTGAGCGCTTCCTGCGTGAGCAAAGGGTGCGTCTCGCGATGACCCAGGTATCCCGGAGGCGAGCCGATCAGCTTGGCAATCTCATGCGAGTGCTGGAACTCGGCGCAATCGATCTTGATGCACGCGCGCGCGTCGCCGAACAGCGACTCGGCAATCGCTTCCACTACACGCGTCTTGCCGGAGCCGGTCGGACCGAGAAACAGAAGATTGCCCACCGGTCGACCCGGCGCGTTCAGCCCGGCCAGAAACATCTGGTAGATCTCCGCAACCTTCTCGATCGCCTGATCCTGGCCCACAATCTTGCGGCGCAGGGAAGTTTCAAAGTCGCGGGCATCGTTGCTGCGGCGGTTTGGATCGAGCACGGTGGCAAGGTTCGTTCTCATCGTTTCAGGTCCTTGTTTCCTCTCTGCGAACGGCAACTTTTCTGCGAAGCTGCTCATTTTTGTCCTTGGGGGATTTCACGACTCCCCACCTGCTCCGTCCTTGTGCAAGCCGCTGGCCATCCTCGCGAAACACCGTAATGCCCCGATTCTCAAAGTTTTAGATGCGCCTAGCCAGACTTCGGTCGAAGCGGTAACGTTACTCACAGTCTGCTCAAGAGCAATTGTTTGCAGACTGCGGGAAGTTTCTCTCAGCTACCTAATCACCCCAATCGCCCATGTCCACGCACACTTACCTGCTTGGCCGCACGTAACTGGCAGCCCAGGTTACCGCCGGGCCACAATGGAAATAGGTTCCTTTCAGGAGAAGATCCTTGTCCCGATTTCTAATGGCCGGACGTTTGCCATCCAAGCTTTCCATAGTCGGCATTGCCGGATTCCTCGCGCGTGTGGCCTTGACCAGCTTCGGCGTTTTGTCCCCCACCGCCGCCGGAGTCCAAAATCCTCACGTCCTGCACTTGCTGCAGGTGAAAGCCAATGCCACTAAGAACGCCGAACTGCCGGCGCCCGTCGTTGCGCCCCCCGATTGCGATCTTTATCTCGCCCAGCGCGGCGACAGCATCCCCTCAGTTGCCCGCAAATACCTGAAGCGAACCAAATACCTTACCTCGTCGGAACTGGCCGAAGCCATCCGCACCGCCAATCCAAATCTTCGGGGGAGTTCGCTGAAATCCGGAGAGCAGATCATCATCCCCGGAATCCTTGAGTCGCCTATTGTAGAGAAATCCGTGCCAGTTGCAAGAGATTTCGAGGTCCGCGCCATTTATTTGACCGGAGTAATGGCCGGCAGCGACCACGGTTTGCGCATCATCCGCCATTGGCGTGAGGTCGGCGGCAATGCGGTCGTTTTCGACATCAAGGATAGCGACGGCATCGTCAACATCGCCTTCGACCACCCCCTGGCCGCCGGGCAGCGCCACTATATTTCCGATCTGCCCAAGTTCGTTCACTTCCTGCATTCCGAAAACATGCACGCCATTGCGCGCATCGCCATCTTCCGCGACGAGCATCTCGTCACTACGCATCCCGAACTGGCGGTAAAGTCGCGCAGCACCGGCCAGCCCTGGCGCGAAAACGGTAAGCTGGTCTGGACGGACCCCTCGAATCCCAAGGTTCAGGACTACGACATCGCCCTGGCCAAGTTTGTCGCCCAATCCGGAGTCGATGAAGTGCAGTTTGACTATGTTCGCTTCCCCGCCGAAGGCGACCAGAAAGATGCCGCCTTCACATACCAAAGCGATGCGGCCGGGCATTCAGCAGATCCGGCTCAGGCAGATCCAGCGAAAGCAGACAGCGCGAAGGCAGATCATGCCACGGTAGATCACGCGAAAGTGGATCATTCAAAGCAGATGCAGCGCTCCGACGTGATCTCCAATTTCCTTGATCGCGCCTACGCCCAGATTCATCCCACCGGAGTTCTGCTCTCGCTCGACGTCTTCGGAGTCATGGCCTGGCAACGTCCCGTCGATCTGGCGCACACCGGGCAAGACATCGTAGCGATGGCCAGGCACTGTGACGTGCTCTCGCCCATGATCTATCCTTCGCACTTTTTCGGCATGGATGGCATCGCCCGCCCCGGCGATGCGCCCGAGCACTTCATCGGCGAGTCCATGGATCGCTTCAAACTCATAACTAAAGATAGTGGAGTGGTTATTCGTCCCTGGCTGCAAGCCTTTGCCTGGCGCACCAAAACTTACTCGCCCGAGTACGTTAAAACTCAAGTTCAAGTAGCGAAAGAAAAAGGCGGCATAGGATTTCTGTTCTGGAATGCCAACAACGATTACTCGAAACCCTACACCGCCATGCCGGAAATGCGCGCTGCCGAAAACAAAGGTCGTTACTTCCGCGGCGACGAAGTTGGCATGAAATCTGAAGTGGCTGCCGTTGTTCTGGCCTCATCCTCATCGTCAGCCAAGCCCGCGCCAACGGCTGCTGCGCCCAACTCCGACTCAACCACAGGGCTAGCTCCATCCTCCGGCGACGGAGCCAACCACGCGCCAAGAATCTGGCGCCACTAATGATTTGCCGAAACCGGCTTAGAATGAAAACGCCTTCAGTCACTGGATCCCGGAATTCAGGGAGGCCCGATGAGCAAAACTCTATACATGGTAGTCGAGAGTTTCAAGAATGGGGACGCCGTCCCAGTCTATCGGCGCTTTCGCGATCGCGGACGCATGACGCCCGCCGGACTCGATTATGTCTCAAGCTGGGTCAGTGACAAGCTCGATCGTTGCTACCAGCTGATGGAAACCGACGATCGCACGCTCCTTGACCAATGGATGGCAAACTGGAGCGACTTGGTCGACTTTGAAGTGCACACCGTAATCAGTTCAAAAGAAGCCGCCGAGAAAATTGCTCCAGGGCCGTAATCGGCAGCAAGTGCAAATTGCTGAACTCAAGCTTGCGGCCGCAAGAGACCCTCTTCCCACTTCTCCGCACCCAGTGGAACGACGCCTTGGAGCAACCCGGCGAAAGCCTCGAGCGTTTTACGTGCGTCGCCAATCAAGTAGTAAAACCCTTCCCAGTTATCGCTATCCTCGCCGTCATGATTCGGAATCACATATTCGAACTGCCAGGCGGCTTGCAATTCGTGATAGGCACTCGATGCCCGAGTCTCGATATCTGCCAGGTCTGCGGCTGATAGGTATCCCTTTTGGCGTTGAGTCCGCCGCAACAGCTTACGCCGCATGATCTCAGTGAGAAGCGCCGGCAGCGACACATTGCGCGCCGGCGCCTGTAAATAAATGATCTCCTCCTTCGAAAGCGGTGAAAGAAAAACACTCAATCGCTTAACATTCGCTAAGCCACAATGCGTCATCAACGACAGCGCCACAAACGGATTCCCCTCGAAAAAGACGTCTGCGTGACGAAGCCGTTCTTCCAGTTCTTGAATATCCAGCGCCTGCAGGTCACGCCGCGCCTCCAGCACCGCATATCGCTCGTCCTGCCGCAACGCTTCAACTTGAACTCGCGTGCGGAAATGGAAGTCGACGCCATCGAGTTCTCCTGGACGCGGATCCCGGCTGTTAAAAAGCACGAGTTTTTGAAGTTGCGCGTGCAGTTCAGGATAAAACTTGCCCAGCACCTTGTAGAGCGGACTCTTCCCGGCACAAGAAGGCCCGCTCAGAATTACAAGACGTCGGCTCGCCTCAGGGCTCATCGTCTACCACCTCGTGGAGAATATCAAAAACCTGCCGGGGCTTGCCGCATACAATATGCTCACGTTGTGCCGGTGCCTGCGATTCCGGTCTGCGTTTAGATTTCCGGTCTGCGATTAAAAACACATAGGCTGCGAACGACCCAACAAAGCTTTGGACGCTGGAACTTTATGAGATTAGGATAGGATGCGAAACTGGCGACAGGGTGCGCGTTCATGGACACGGAAATTCTCGAACCACTCGACATCACGTCCTGGCAAGGCCCGTTTTCCGCCGAGATTGTGTCGCGGGCCTCGGATGCGCTCGAAACCGGACGGCTACTCTACGCGCCGCAGTTGCCCTTCCAACTCTCCGACGCTGAGCGACGATTTCTCTCTCCTGATTGCCTCGACGGCAAATCGAAAAACATCAGCTTTCGTCCCGACGCTGGAGTTGTGAAAGGTACCCATTGCAAGGGAGCCGAGCGCGACGAGTTACTCGCCATGTTACAGCGCTACTACACCTCGGCTTCTAATTTGTTAAAGGCGCTCTGTCCGGGATATAGCAACAACTCGACGCCCGGATTCACCAGCTTTCGTCCTGCCGAAATCGCCGGCCGAACGACGTCGTGGCGGCACGACGACACCCGGCTTCATGTCGATGCTTTTCCCTCGCGTCCCATGCAGGGCCTGCGCATTCTTCGCGTGTTCACGAATGTTAATCCGAAGGCGCCACGAATTTGGCGAGTCGGTGAAAAATTCGAAGACGCTGCGGCCCGCTTTCTCCCGTCCATTAAATCGCCCATACCCGTAACCGCGTCGCTGCTTTCATTGCTGCAAATCACCAAGGGACGCCGCACCGAATACGACCACTTCATGCTTGGCATTCATGACCGCATGAAGGCCGATTCAAGCTATCAATCTCAGGTTTTTCAAATCCAACTCGCCATTCCGCCCGGCACGACCTGGGCCTGCTACACAGACTCGGTTTCGCACGCCGCCATGTCAGGCCAGTTTGCCTTCGAGCAGACGTTCTATCTGCCGGTCCGCGCCATGAAAAATCCAGAGCGCTCCCCCCTGCGCGTATTGGAGCGCCTAGTCGGGCGCAGGCTGACCTAGTCGTACTTCCTGATGGAGCCGAAGTAATAGTTACTTACAAAGCGCCCTTAGATAGTGTGGACACTGAGTTCCATTGTGTGCCTTATACATAGGCGACGCAACGTTCCACGACTTCTGTTACTCGTATCTCGAGTGTCATCAAATTACTATTACTGCGACGCTGCCTAACTCCTCCGGCGTCGCTGTGTACGACATAGATACCTCCGACTTACCGTTATCGTGATTTCAGCCGATACTACCGGAGACCATGAAATATTTATCGCTTCTTCTGTTATGCGTGGCGATGCAGGCGCAAGATCTCTCCGTCACGAAGTTTGCGCTTCCCAATGCCCCTGCGCCACACCAACATCCCTTCTGGACCTTCGAAAACAAAGTCGAAACCAGCGTCCTGGCCGGACTGGTTGCTGCCGATGCAGTTACCACGCAGCGTGGCCTCAGCGAAGGACTGCGCGAAATGAATCCGCTCATGCGCCCCCTGGTGACGCGCGGCGCAGGCGGGCAGGCGGCCAACTCGGCCCTGGGTTTCGCCGCGGGGATGGGATTTGCCTATTGGTTGCATCGCACAAACCACTACAAGGCGGAGCGCATCACAATGCGGTTGATGGTTGTGGGTGAGGCCGGGTTCGTGGTCAACAACATCGTCGAAATTCGCTGATCGACTGATCTACTGAACGAGTTGGCGGGGCGCGCGCCCGCCGTCCGTTCCACGACGCAGGTTCGGATTTCGTGGGCAAATCCGGCTTCCACGTTATAATTCGAACCTGGAGTGTCGACGGTCTTCGACCACTCGGAGAGTCCCGGCAATCCGGCGAACCCGCACCGAAGGAGTCCAAATGCCGATTCAGAAAACGGACAAAATCTGGCACAACGGCCACTTGATCGCCTGGGACGATGCCACGATTCACGTGATGTCGCACGTTGTGAATTATGGCTCTTCGGTTTTTGAGGGCATTCGCTGCTATGCGCTGCCTAACGGACCCGCGATTTTTCGCGCCGCCGACCACATCCAGCGCCTCGTCGACTCCTCCCGCATTTACCGCATCGACATTTCCTTCACCCGCGACGAAATCGTCAGCGGCATGATCGAATTGGTGCGGCACAACGGCGTGTGGCCCTGCTACATTCGCCCCATCGTTCTCCGCGGCTATGGAGAGGCCGGCGTTAACCCGTTCAACTCGCCCACCGAAGTTTATATTTGTGCTTATCCCTGGGGAAAATATCTGGGAGCCGATGCCAACCAGGGAGTTGATGTTTGCATTTCTTCCTGGACGCGGATTGCGCCCAATACGCTGCCGGCGATGGCCAAGTCCGGGGCCAATTACATGAACTCGCAGCTCATCAAGATGGAGGCCATTCTCAACGGCTACGCCGAAGGCATCGCGCTCGACGTGAACGGCTACGTGAGCGAAGGCTCGGGTGAGAACCTGTTCGTCGTACGCAACGGCGTATTGCAGACGGCCCCGCTCGGCAATTCGGTGCTGCCAGGCATCACTCGCGACTCGGTGTTGCAGATCGCGCGCGATCTGGGCATCAGGATCGTGGAGCAAGGCATTCCGCGCGAATTGCTCTACATCGCAGACGAAGTCTTCTTTACGGGAACCGCGGCCGAGATCACGCCCATTCGCTCCGTCGATAAAATTGACGTCGGATCGGGCAAGATTGGCCCGGTGACCAAAGCGGTGCAAGCCGAGTTTTACGGGATTGTCCGCGGCGAAAAGGCCGATCGCTACGAGTGGCTGACCCCCGTTCCGGTGGGAGCGAAACACCCGGTTGCCGTTTAGAAATCGTTGTTTGGTTTGGGATTTGACTTCCATCGCAAGCATCGTCGAGAGCGCTTGCCCTTCCTTGTCCGGTTGACTAGAGTAATTGTGCTCGGTTACCGGTGCGCCCTATCGGCGCCGATCCCAGTCTGAAGGAGAATTCCAATGCCCGATCCCACGCCTGATTTTGTCCTTGCCTATCGCGCCATGATGCTCGATGGCGTTGCCCGGGAAGTCGAAATTACCAAGAAAGTGATCGCCGCCATTTCCGATAATGAATCGCATTACCGGCCCGATCCGAACGCTCGCACCGCGGCGGAACTGGCCTGGCACCTCGCCCACACCGATGTCCAGTTTCTGAACTGCATTGCCGACCTGAAGTTCGACATGTCGCCGCGACGGGAAAAGCCTGGCACCATCGCCGAAGTGGTCGCCTGGTACGACAACGAAATGAGACGCGGTGCCGAGCGGGTGAATGCGCTCACGCCGGAGCAGTTACTGACGCCGGTGGATTTCCTCGGTGCTTTCAACCTGCCGGCGGCGTTTTATCTCCAGTTTCTCAACAATCACAGCATTCATCACCGCGGCGAACTGGCCACGTACCTGCGCCCCATGGGATCGAAAGTACCTTCGATCTATGGCGGCAGCTACGACGAGCCATTCCAGCCGCCGGTACCGCAATCGAACGCCGCCTGATCGCAACGCAACCACGCAAGCCGCCCCGTGGGGCGGCTTTTTTACAAAGCTTGTCATCATGCTGACGGCCGGCCCAAAGGATCTGCAGAGGGTACTTTCCTGAAGAAAAACAGCCGTCGGCCAACCGCCCGTTACCTCCGTCATCTCGTGCCCGAGAGCAGTTCGCGCCATGATAGCTGGGTAGCTACGCTGTCTTTTCTCAACGTAGCCTCGTTAACCTAGCTCTCGAAACGTAGCTCTCTAAAGCTGAGGACCCGCCTGCATGAATATCGACGATCTACTGCGCATCGCCATGGAGCGTCGCGCTTCCGACTTGCATTTGAAGGTCGGCAACTATCCTCACCTGCGCATCGATGGCGATCTGCTGCCGCTCACCGACCAGCCACGAGTTTCTGCCGAGGACATGTTGAACATGGCCTTCAGCATGATGTCGGCGCGGCAGAAACAAAAATTCAAAGAGACTACGGAAATCGATATGGCCTATGGCGTCGCCGGCCTGGGACGTTTCCGTGTCAACGTATTTCAGCAGCGCGGCAACGTGGGGCTGGTGCTACGCGTGATTCCTACCAAGATTCGCGCCCTCGATGAGCTGTTTCTGCCAAAGGTGGTGGAGCAGATCTGCGACATGCCGCGCGGCCTGGTGTTGGTGACCGGCGTGACCGGTTCGGGCAAATCGACCACACTGGCCGCCATGGTCGACCGCATCAACTCGACTCGCGCCGAGCACATCATCACTATCGAAGACCCCATCGAATTTCTGCATCGGGATAAAAAAGGCTACGTGAACCAGCGCGAGGTGGAGGTCGATACGCCATCGTTTTCCGCCGCCCTGCGAGCTTCGTTGCGTCAGGATCCGGATGTGATTCTGGTCGGCGAAATGCGCGACCTGGAAACCATCGGGACCGCCCTGCATGCTGCGGAAACCGGTCACATGGTTTTCTCCACCCTGCACACGCTCGATGCGGTCGAAAGCATCAATCGCATCATCGCAATTTTCCCGCCGCCGGAGCAGAAACAGATTCGCTTGCAGCTGGCGGCGGTTTTGCGCGCCATCGTCAGCCAGCGGCTGGTGCGGCGCTCCGACGCCGAAGGCCGCGTGCCTGCCGTCGAAGTCATGGTGACGACCGCCTACATCCGGGAATGCGTGCTGGTGCCCGAAAAAACGCGCGCCATTCGCGACGCGATCTCTTCCGGCACGTCGCAGTACGGCATGCAGACCTTCGACCAGTCGCTCTGGGATCTCTTCCAGGCCGGCTTGGTCAGTTACGAGACGGCTCTGGAGAGCGCTTCGAACGCCGACGAATTCAAGCTACGCATGCAAGGCATTGCATCGACCGCGGACATTTCGCGGCAGGCAATGCAATCGGCCGGCTTTGGCCGCTGAGGTTGGCCGCTGGGGTTGGACGCAGGGCTGGGCGGCAAAGATCGAATCGGGATTGGGTTTTTGCTGAACGCGGGTTTTTTCCAAAAGTTTGCTTCCTCCTTGGGTCTGGGCGCGCTTCGGCGCGCCCCTTTTTCTGCGATGACGGCCAATTCCCGATGGATGGATGAGATGGGGAAGCTCAGCTCTCCGCGCGACATTGCTGAGTTCGATTCTCCGGCAGCGACACAGAAAGATCCGCTTCACAGCGCCTTTGACATGCGCACCAGGTGGACCGGGATTTTGGTGATTTGATCGGCGGGAAACGGCAAGCTACCGTTCTCGGTATAGCCAAATCGCCGATAATATCCGGGCAACTCCTGACGGACATTCACGAACGTGAGATCCATAAACCGGCAGCCGGCGTCGCGGCAATGCTGCTCCGCGGCAGCAATGAGCCGCGCTCCGACTCCCGCTCGCTGACGTTGTGGGTCGACTGCCAGTAACCCGAAGTAACCTCGCTCACCGCGCAGTTCGATGTAAACACAACCGATTAAAACTCCGTCTTCGAACAGCATCAGGAATTTTCCCTTCTGCATAAGAGCGGCAACTTTTTCGGGATTTGTGCGGTCGGCATCGGCAAAGAAGCGCTCGGGACGAAAGGCATCGTTGACCAGACGCGCAATGGCAGTCGCGTCGGCGGCTTCGGCGGTACGCAGTTCGGGAAGATTCGGCAACAGATGAATTTTAGTTCAACCAGGCGTTGTTGATCGGCCAAGTCAGAGGATCGCAGCCTACCTGTGCACTCTGACCTCCAACCTGTGTGTCCGGCGATGGCAAGTAAGCGAAATCTGGGCGCTCCACTCTAATTGGGCTTGCGGAACTTACTGTCGGCCAGATAGCGCAACATGATGGCATCAGTGGCATTTTGGAATTGCTGTTCCGCTTCCGGGGTTTGTACCGGAGGCTCCTGGCGCAGGGTCTGACGAAATTTCTCACCCATTTCAGAGTCGCTGGTGACCACTTGCATGTAGAACCAGAGAAAATGGCGCATCTGATCGAGAGCGGATTTCAGCATCTGGATCGATTCCATCTCCGGCGCATCGGCCAGCACTTCCATCAGTTCGGGATCGGTCGGAGCCTGCATGGCAGCACAGTTCAGTTCGCGCTGGATCACGCGCAGGTCGTCGTTCACCCGCAAAATACGGAGCCGAATCTCTTCCATGCTTTCCCGGTTCTCGCGATCCATAAGATCCTTTCCGGTGCCCATGCGCGTGTTCGAACTACGCCCACCGACACCGATTGCCCTAAACAAGATCGCATCTTGAACTTCGCGGGGAAAGGTTCCCCGTGTCCATGAGCTTCAGTAATTGAAGTTACTTTCGGTCCAAAACCCTTGCAGGGCGGCCTTTTTCGACGCCAGCTCTCATGCCGTCTTGCGCTGTGCCTCGCGAGTCAGGTTCAGGCCTGCGCTGCGGATTTCGGGAACGCCGACGATGCGCGTGCCCTGCACGGGCGATTCCACGGCCTCGACCAGCGCCAGGACCACCTGGTCGAGCGTAGCCAAGCCAAGCCGTAGCGCGGCGGCGCGCGTGAAGGGTAACCATTCGCCCAGCTTGTAGAAGGGTAATAGCACTACTGGCCAGCGGTGTCCCGGTCCTAGGACATACCACGGCCGCACGATGGTCGAATTGAGGTGACGTTCCTGGATTCTCCGCTCGCACTCAGCGCGCACGGCGATGTAGTGCTTCATGACGGGAGCCGGCTGCGCGACGCTGAGATAAATGAAATGCTGCATACCGAGCTCGGCGCAAGCATCGATGGCCTCCCGCGCCGCCACCAAGTCAACGGCTCGAAACTCTGCCCCTTTCGACGGTGACGGGCGTGACACTCCGACCAGGTGGATGAAAGTATCGGCGGGGCGAATGAGTTGGCGGTAGGTGTTGGCGTCGAGCGCGTCGCCGGAGACAACTTCGACCTCGGCCGCCAGCTTTGCTTTCGAGCCGGGGCACACCAGCGCGCGAATGCGATGCCCGCGCTCGAGGAGAATTGGAATCAGGCCAGTTCCGATATAGCCGGTTCCGCCGGCGATGAAGACGCGCCGGGAATTGGCCGCCTTGGGCAAGGTTTTGACTCGGAGCAAAAGACGGATATCAGAGATGGATGCAGGCACAGCGAAAGACGCTCCCAGAAGGCATTTCCGATTCTAACGGCGTTCGAGAAGTTTCGTCCACAGAGCAGGCCGAGTGTGATACAAACGGTCGGAAGAACGCGTTAATGGCAATGACCTCAACGCAAACTGGTCCAACGCAAACTGGCCCGATTCAAGCCGGACGGATGCAAACGGAATTAGTGCGGACCATCGGCCGCTGGAGCCTGGCCGCTCTGGCCGTGAACTCGATCATCGGCAGCGGCATATTTGGCTTGCCCGCCGTTGTGGCGGCGTTGCTCGGGCCACGCAGCGTCGTGGCCGTGTTGATTGCGGGCGCGGCCATGGGCGTGATAATGGCCTGTTTCGCCGAGGTAGCTTCGCAATTCTCCGAAGCCGGCGGACCTTACCTCTACGCCCGCACCGCCTTCGGCCGTCTCACCGGAATTCTGGTGGGCTGGATGCTCTACCTGGCGCAGACCGCTGCCCCGGCCGCGAACGCCAATCTGTTTGTCATTTATCTGGCGGAGTTCTGGCCGGGGGCCAAAGACCGATATCCGCGCTTCCTGATTCTGACCTTGCTCGTCGGTCTGCTGGCGCTCATCAATCTGCTTGGCGCCCGGCAGGGTACGGCGGTGAGCAACCTCTTCACGGTGGCGAAGATTCTGCCCTTGCTAATGGTAGTGTCGGCGGGGGCTGCACTTACGATCTTCCATCCCGTGCCGTGGAGTTCCTCGGCGGCCATGCCGGCTCACGCGTGGATGAAGGCGCTGGTTCTGCTGATTTTCGCCTACGGAGGATTTGAATCGGCCGTCGTGCCGGTCGGCGAGGCCAAGAATCCCGCGCGGGATGCGGTTTTTGCCCTGTTCGTGGCGTTGGTCGCCTGCGCCACGATCTATGCGCTCGTGCAATGGGTGGTGGTCGGAGTGCTCGGGCCGGGCGCGACCACCGATCGTCCCCTCGCCGAAGTGGCGCGCGTCACCATGGGCAATCTCGGAGCCGGCCTGGTTGCCATCGGCGCCATGGTTTCGGTTTGTGGCTATCTGAGCGCCAAACTGCTCGGGATGCCGAGAGTTACGTTTGCGCTGGCGAAAGGCGGCGATCTGCCGCAGCTGTTTGCCGTGGTCGGTCCCAAGTTTCACACTCCGTGGTTTTCCATTCTGTTCTTTTCTTCAGTCGTCTGGGGGCTGGCCATCGCGGGAAGTTTCACCTGGAACGTAACGTTGTCCGTGGTGGCGCGATTGTTTTATTACGGAGTCGTCTGCGCCTCCCTGATCGCCTTGCGCCGAAAACAGCCGCGGGCGGGCAGTTTACGGCTGCCCGGCGGGCCGATGCTGTCGATTCTCGGAGTCGCGATTGCCCTGGCGCTCGGCGCGGCGGCGCAAATCTCGAAGCAGGTCGATTTCGGAAAATCGCTGATCCTCGGCGCAACTATCGCCGCCGCCGTGCTGAACTGGTTGTTCGCGCGCAGGACAACAACGGCCAAGTAGCCAACGCCTGGAAAGATGCCGATTCGACAAACGCAGACGAGTTTTCAGAGTGGCGGAAAGTCGATTCGGCTCGATGCCTACCTGCCAGAAACCGCCGACGGCGCTGCCGTTCCAGCCGTCATCGCTCTCCACGGCGCTGGAGGCGGCGTCTCCGGCATGGATCGATACGCCGCGATGCTTGCCGCCGAAGGTTTTGCGGTCTACATCCTGCATTTTTTTGATCGCACCGGCACCGAATCCGCCGATAAGCCAACCATCCTGCGAAATTTTCCCGTGTGGATGAAAACGCTCTGGGACGCGACCAGCTTCGTTGAAGCTCAACCCGAAGTGGATCGCGAACGCATTGCCCTGCTCGGTTTTTCCCTTGGAGCTTATCTCTCGCTCGCCAACTCGGCCATCGACCGTCGTGTGAAAATCGTAGTCGAATTCTTCGGCGGCATGCCCAAGGAAATGAACTTCTTCATGCGGCGCCTGTGCCCGGTGCTAATCCTGCACGGCGAGGCCGATCCCACAGTTCCCGTCTCAGAGGCTTACCAACTGCAAAAGTTACTGGAGAAAAAGAAAATCCCGTACGAGATGAAAATCTATCCCGGAGCCGGCCACGGCTTCGAGGCCGAAGTCTGGCGCGACGCAGGCCTCAGAAGCCTGGCATTTCTGCAAAAGTATCTGGCTGCACTGGAACAATGATAACTTTTTCCGTGTTTCCCGGAAGTGGCTTAGCTTCCCAAGAACTTTTCGCTGTGATCCCGCGTATCATAATGAGGAGGCGTGTCACATGGTCGCGTTTCTGCTGTGGTGCTTTCTCTTCGTGATTTGCTGGCCGGTGGCGCTCGCGGCGCTGATCCTTTATCCCTTCGTGTGGCTTTTGCTGCTTCCTTTCCGCCTGGTCGGAATCGCCGTTCACGGAGCGCTGGCGCTGGTGTGGGCCGTGGTGATGCTCCCGGCCCGGCTGCTCAGCGCTCCCTTTCGTCTTTCTCGAATCTAGTCGTCGCGGTTTGCCATGGCTGCAAACCGCTTTAGCGCTCCATTGATTTCAGGTTAGGCGCGACTCGCAGCTTCCCCTCGGTAGCTTTCTGAACCTCTTCGACCGTGAGGCCGGGAGCAATCTCTTCGAGCAGCAAACCCTCTGGCGTCACCCGAATGTAGGCCATCTCGGTGACGATGGTATCCACGACCTTCACCCCGGTGAGCGGCAGCGTGCATTTCTTCAGGATCTTCGGCTGGCCGTCTTTGGTCGTGTGTTCCATGGCCACGATCACACGGCGCGCTCCGGCGACCAGATCCATGGCGCCGCCCATGCCTTTGACCATTTTGCCGGGAATCATCCAGTTGGCGAGATTGCCCTGTTCATCGACCTCCATCGCGCCCAGCACGCTGAGATCGACGTGGCCGCCGCGAATCATGGCAAACGAATCGGCGCTCGAAAAGTACGCGGTCCCCGCCATTTCGCTGACCGTCTCCTTGCCGGCATTGATCAGGTCGGCGTCTTCGGTGCCCTCGACCGGGTAAGGGCCAATCCCGAGCATCCCGTTTTCCGATTGCAGAATTACGTCCATGCCCGCCGGAACGTGATTGGCGATCAGAGTCGGCATGCCAATGCCAAGGTTCACGTAGAATCCATCGCGCAGCTCGCGAGCGATGCGCTTGACGATGCGGTCGCGCTTTTCGGTATCTTTTGAGGCTTTGGGCAAAGTCGCCATTGTTGCCTTCGATTCTGGTCCGTTGATCCGGGAAAAAGTCGTTGGTCGCTGGTCGCTAGCCTTTCGCGATTCCTACCGGCGTCGGCTAGTAACGGTCCGCGATCCGGAATGCTGCGATCGGCACTGCACGCCGAAGAACTAGCCACGAACCACTAACCACCAACCACTTCTTTTCGCACCGTTCTTTTCTCAATCCTCTTCTCAAACAGCTCGCCCTGAAAAATTCGCTGCACGTATACGCTCGGCGTATGCACCATGTCGGCATCCAGTTCTCCCGGTTCGACCAGATGCTCGACCTCGGCGATCGTAACTTTGGCCGCGCTCGCCATCATGGGATTAAAATTGCGCGCCGTCTTCCGATAAACGAGGTTGCCCCATCGGTCGCCCTTCCACGCCTTGACGAAGGCGAAGTCGGCGTGTAGAGCGCGTTCCATGATGTAAGTGCGGCCGTCGAAGTCGCGCGCTTCCTTGCCCTCGGCGACGATCGTTCCTACGCCCGTCGGCGTGAAAAACGCCGGAATGCCCGCGCCCGCCGCGCGAATGCGCTCGGAGAACGTTCCCTGCGGAACCAGGTCAAGCTGCACCGTGCCGTTCAGCACCATCTGTTCGAGCAGTTTGTTCTCGCCAACGTAAGTCCCGATATGTCGCCGAATCTGCCCATTGGCCAGCAGCAGCCCCACGCCGAAGCCATCGACGCCGGCATTGTTGCTGATGGTCGTAAGATTTTTGACGCCCTTGCGAACGAGCGCGCGGATCAGGTTCTCCGGGTTCCCGCACAACCCAAATCCGCCAATCATGATCGAGGCGCCGTCGAACACATCCTGAATCGCTTGGTCAGCGTTGGCAACCACCTTGTGCATGTCAGAAGAATTCTATAGGCAGAAGGGCAGAATTGGTAATTTTGTAATCTGTGATTTCGTAATTTGAAAAATCAATCGGCGGCCATGGGCGCCAGAGATTTAAATTACACAATTACCCGATTACCAAATTACAAAATCTTCTCCGTGTCTCCGTGCCTCCGTGGTGAGTTCTTCTTCAACTCGTGGGCGCGCTCGAATTCGTCCGCCAGTTGCTTCGAGTCAAGATTTTCCCGGATGTGCGCGAGGCGCTGTTCCAGCTTTTGCATCGCATCCGAAATATGATTTTTATTCGTAATTGCGATGTCGCGCCACATCGAGTAGGGACTGCCGGAGATGCGGGTCATCTCGCGCAGCGCTCGTCCGCCAATGTCGAGCACAGGAGTGCCGGGACCGAATTCGTCGACCAGCGTCGCCGCGAGCGCAGTCGAAATCATCTGCGGCAGATGGCTGATCCAGGCGCACAAACGATCATGTTCGGCGGAATCGAGGACGGCGATCTTCGCTCCCATCTTTTCCGCGCAGTGGATAAACTCTCCGCACAGCCCGGCGTGAACATTCTGGCCGGGAAGCGGTGTGAACAGCCAGGCCGCGCCCTCGAAAAGATCGGCGTCGGCAAACTCCACGCCGGCGTGTTCTTTCCCCGCCATCGGGTGTCCAGCAAGAAATCGATGCCCGGCACTGGGTCCAAACGATTTTGCCACGCGCGCCACAACCTCGGCCTTGGTACTGCCAACGTCTGTGACCAGCGTTTTGGATGGCAGCATTGGGCCGAGCCGGTCGATCAGATCGAGAATCGGAATCACGGGCGTCGCCAGCACCACCAGATCGCTGCCGCGCACCGCATCGGAGGGATTGGTCGTGCCCGCTTCAATGGCGCCGCAATCGCGGGCGCGTTCCAACACGGGTGCGCGATCGCACCCGACGATGCGCCCCACCAGATGGCGTTTCCTCAGCGCAAGGCCGAGCGAGCCTCCGATCAACCCGGTTCCGATGATGGTGACTTGTTTGAAGGGCATTTGTAATTTGTAATTTGCAATTTTGAGTTTTGCTTCAATTACAAATTACAAATCGCCAATTACAGATCGCCTCTACGCGATCTCGCGCCCCACCGCCGGCGCAACCATGCGCACCTGCTCCATCAACGCCGCAAACTGCTCCGGGTAGAGCGACTGCGCACCATCGGAGAGTGCCTTATCCGGCTGATGATGAACCTCGATCAACATGGCATCGGCGCCGGCCGCAACCGAGGCGAGCGCCATGGGCGCAACTTTGTCGCGGCGTCCCGTGCCGTGCGACGGATCGGCGGTCATGGGCAGGTGCGAAAGTTTGTGAATGATGGGGATCGCCGAAATATCCATGGTGTTGCGCGTGTAAGTTTCAAACGTGCGGATGCCACGCTCGCAGAGAATAATTTCGTAGTTGCCGCCGGCGAGGAGGTATTCCGCTGAGCACAACAGTTCTTCAATCGTGGCCGCGATGCCCCGCTTCAGCAGCACAGGTTTGCGTACTTTGCCCAGTTCGCGCAGCAGATTGAAGTTCTGCATGTTGCGCGCGCCCACCTGA
>JASHOU010000110.1 GCA_030038475.1 Terriglobales bacterium
ATCCACTGTCGTTAATATTCAATTAACGCTTTAGCCAAACAATTTTGGTTGTAGATAGAGGACGATGCGAATGCGAGAAAGCGCGGTAATTGCGACTGAGTCGCAACTAGGACGGCTGCCATCGGGCCGATCCGGTAACGGTGCGGTCATCACCCGTCCCTCGCTGATGAAAAAGTTGCAGGAACGCGGAGTGCGCATGACTGCGCAGCGACGCCTATTGGTGGAAATTATTCAGGACTCGCCCCGGCACCTGGACGCCGCCGGTCTGCTGAGAATTGCGCGGAAGCACGACGAAGATATCGACCGCGCCACGGTCTACCGAACCATTGGATTGCTGAAGCGGCATGGGTTGATTGACGAACTCGACCTTATGCACATCGAAGGCGAGAAACACTACTACGAAGCCAAGACCAACCGCGATCATTGCCACATGGCGTGCTTCCGGTGCGGCGCCATCATGGAATACGCCAGCTCCGGCTTCGAGAAACTGAAGCAGGAGATGGCGGCGCGAAGCGGTTTTCAGATCCGGGTGGTTCGGCTCGAAGTGGGCGGAGTTTGCAAACGATGCCAAAAATCCGCAAATTGAGCCTTTATTTTTGTCGAAATAGTTGCGACTGGGTCGCATCTAGATTGGCCGCGGCGCTTATCGCATCGAGATTCGGCGTCGCGCTCCTTTTTCTCTTCATCGTCTTTGGAGCGGTCAGCTTATGCGCAGCTGCGGGTGGCAGTGTTTCCGGCACCGTCAAAGATTCGAGTGGCGCCGTCATTCCCAATGCCAGCGTGGATGCTGTCAACGCCGATACCAACGTCGAAAATCAGGTCATCACCAATAGTCGCGGGTTTTATTCCTTTCCCGAGCTTCCCGTCGGGCGATACAACATCGCGATTAAAAAGGATGGCTTCAGGCTCTATCAGCGAACCGGGATCAGCATCGATACGAACCGGGCATTGGCGGTGGACGCGGTGCTCGAAGTCGGACGGACATTCGATGCGGTAACTGTTATTGATACCGCCGTTCACGCGGAAACTTCCGATACGCAGATGGGAGAGGTGATCAGCGGCGGAGACATCGCCGCGGTGCCGTTGAATGGGCGCAGTTACACCGACCTGCTCGCGCTCCAACCAGGCGTAGTTCCGGCGACGTCGCTCACTGCGAACACGCAGCAGGACGTGGGCGTGAGCGCGCTTTCACCGTCCGGAGGACTGAACCCGGGAACGATTTCCATCAACGGGCAGCGGGAATTTTCGAATGGGTTTTCCGTGAACGGAAGCGACACCGAGGAAGATGTGAACTCGGGAACGGCCATCATTCCCAACCTCGACTCCATTGCCGAGTTTCGTATCCTTACCGGCAATTTCGACGCGGAATACGGCGGCCACAGCGGCGGGCAGATCAACGTGGTTACGAAGTCGGGTACAAATCTGTTTCACGGCGATGGCTTCGAATTCGCTCGTAATACGAATCTCGACGCCCGCAATTATTTTTCTCCCGCGCGGGGGCTTTTTAATCAGAACCAGTTCGGCGGAACCTTTGGCGGACCCATTCGGCGCGACAAAACGTTTTTCTTTGCCGATTATCAAGGCACGCGGCTGACGGAAGGAATTGACACTGGGCAGATTCCGGTTCCTTCCAACTTGGATCGTGCGGGCAATCTGTTCGATCTTGCCGACTCGTTAACGGGAACGGTCACGAGCCAATCCTGCGCGCCCGACGGGAACTGCTGGGCGAGCCTGTTGTCGCAGGAACTGGGATACTCCGTCTCCCCCGGCGAACCGTACTACTACACGGCTGCCGCGATCGATCCCGGCACCGGAAAACCCTATGGCGCTAACTGCACGAGCGACAATCCGACAACGGGTTGCGTTTTCCCGGGCGCGGTGATTCCTCTGAGGGCATGGTCGGCTCCGGCACAATACCTGTTGCAGTCGATTCCTTCGCCCAACAACGCAAACGGAACGTTTTCCACATCGGCTTACAACGAAAACCTGCGCGACGATAAAGGCGCGTATCGGCTCGATCACAATAGCCGCTGGGGCGGGCTCTCGGCCTATTATTTTGTGGACGACTACACTCTCAACAATCCTTATCCGGTGGCGCAAAGCGGCGCGAGTGTGCCGGGGTTCGATGCGCTGTACTTTGGCCGAGCGCAGTTGATCAGCCTGGGCGACACGAAGACTCTGGGATCGAGCACGGTGAATGAGTTTCGCTTCACCTACATGCGCGATCACAACGATCTGGGCAAACCGGTCGGTGGAGTTGGAGTTAGTCTCGCGTCGCAGGGATTTGTAACTGGCGCGGGATCGGCGGGCATTGTGCCGCTGAATCCTCAGAGTGAGGGCGTCGAGAATATCGTCTTCAATGCGTTTTCCATCGGCACCAATGCCAACGAACTCAAGCAGGTGAATAACACTTTTCAATGGATGGATAATTTCTCCAAGGTGATCGGCCGTCATACGCTGAAATTCGGTCTCGAATATCACTACGACCAGATCAACACCGACGCCATCGCGCAGTTCAACGGCAATTTTCTCTTCACTGGCAGCGAGACCGGCTCCGATTTTGCCGATTTTTTGTTGGGAATTCCGAGTCAATACAACCAGAGCCAGTTGCAACCCTTTTATGGCCGCAACCAATATTGGGGCGTCTATGCGCAAGATGGCTGGCGTTTGCGCTCGAACCTGACGCTGAATTACGGCCTGCGCTGGGATCGCATCGAGCCGTGGTATGAAAAAATCAACGGCATTTCCACGTTTGAGGCGGGCAAGCAATCGGTGGTGTTTCCTGGCGCGCCCGCGGGAATTCTTTTTCCGACCGATCCCGGCGTGCCGCGAACGCTCGCGCCTGCGGGAAACCTGGACTTCGCTCCGCGCATTGGATTGGCGTATTCGCCCGCTGCTGCGGAAGACACACTTCTCGGAAAGATTTTCGGCGGGCCGGGCAAGACCAGTGTTCGCACGGGTTTTGGCATGTATTACGCGTCAATCGAGGCGCTCACGCTGGGCATCCTGGCGGGAAACGCGCCGTTCGGCATCACTTACTCCAGTCCCGCGCCGCCGCTTTTCGCCACTCCGTTCATTACCGCGTCCACGGGCGAATTTCAAGGCCAGCCGTTTCCGGTCGCGCTTGTGATGCACGAGGCGTCTCGCAACCATCCCGATCCTGACGTTGACTGGTCGCAGTATGAGCCAATCAGCGGCATTCCTGGCTATCCGACGACGAACCGTATCCCGTACGTCGAAGAATACATGCTATCGTTCGAGCGGCAACTTGGGGCGAACACCGTGCTCAGCGCTGGCTATGTAGGCTCGCAGTCGCGCCGGCTGCTGGTGATGCAAGAAGCCAACCCCGGCAATCCCGCGCTATGTCTGAGTTTGAGCCAGCCGAGCGAGGTAGCGCCCGGATCGCCGACCTGCGGGCCTTTCGGCGAGAGCAACCAGTTTACTTCCGCATCGGGCCAGGTGTTTTATGGAACCCGCGGACCGCTAGGCTTTAATTTTGGCAGTGACACAAACCAAGCGACCATTGGCAAATCGAACTACAACGCTCTACAACTTAGTCTTCGCCATAGCAGCGGACGCTTAGAGTTATCCGCTGGTTACACTTACTCGAAATCGCTCGATATGTCATCCAACTTGGGAGAAGAGGTAAACCCGATCAACCCTGAGATCAGTTATGCACTGTCTTCGTTCGATGTAAAACATAACTTTGTTGTTAGTTATAATTACAAGCTGCCAATCGACAAGGTGTTCAATAGCTCTCGCCGGTGGGCGGAAGGATGGGAAGTTTCCGGAATCACACATTTCAGTACGGGTATGCCGGTGACGCTTGTCAACTATGGAGACAATTCTCTGCTCGGAGCCGAACCGAACGGCATCAATAACTACGGCGTCGATGAGCCGGATTACCTGGGCGGACCGCTTAATCTGAATCACGATCCGCGCAATGGACGGCCGTATTTCAACACTTCGCAGTTCACCGAGAACGCTCTGGGGACGCCAGGCACGGCCAAGCGGCGCTTTTTTTATGGGCCGGGCCTGGATAACTACGATATGGCGCTGCTCAAGAACATGCGGTTGACGGAATCGAAGTCACTGCAATTCCGACTAGAGGGTTTCAACGTTTTCAACCATGCCCAGTTTTTTGGTCCACAGTCGGTCAACGGCAATATTGGAGATCAAGGCTCAAGCGGCGCCACAAGTTTTGGCCAGGTAGTGAGCGCCAATCCGCCGCGTCTACTTCAGTTGGGAGCTAAGTTCATCTTTTAGCAGATTGGCGGGCCTAAGTGAATCGCAGGGCTAAGTAAGGTTAAGCTGATAGTCCTTAGTCCAGCATCCGCGCCAGTTGGCACACTTATCTTAGTGAAGCCAATGTTAGTCAAACTCAGGCGCGAGGAACTAAAGAGCTAACAGCTAAGAGCCGCTTTTACGCGGCTTGCTGCATCTTCTTCATGCGCTCTTTCAGTTCTTCGTCAGAAACGTCTTCCACGTGGGTTGCAACTCCCCAGAGATGTCCGAACGGATCCTGAATGAAACCGGAGCGGTCGCCATAGAACTGGTCTTGAACGGGCTTCAGGACTTTCGCTCCTTCCTTGGTCGCTTTTTCAACGACTTTGTCGCAGTCGGGCAGATAAACATAGAGGCTCACGGGAGAGGCTCCGATGCTTTCGGCGCTGCGATTGCCCATCTGCGGATTCTCGTCAGCCAGCATGATGCGCGAGTCGCCGATTTGCAACTCGGCGTGGCCGACTTTGCCGCCGGGGGCGTCCATGCGCACTACGACGGTCGCGCCGAAAACATTCTTGTAGTATTCGATCGCTTTGGCAGCGCCCTTGACGATCAGGTAGGGTGTGACGGTGTTATAGCCTTTGGGGATGTACGGGACTTTGCTCATGATCTTCTCCTTCAGTGGTAGGTTTTGTTTTAGAAGGTTGAAGGTTTCGGCGCGCAACCGGACGCCATGGCCCGCCTGCTGCTCCTATGGGAACACAGTCAGCGGCTTAAGTCCAGACCGTGACCGTCTACACGCGGATCGCGGCGCGGCCATGTACCATGATTGAGACCTTTTGCTATTGACGCCTGATATAGGCGCCGCGAACCGCAAATGCCCGAACTGCCCGACATTGTGGTCTACATTGAAGCGATGGAGAAGCGGATCCTCGCGCATAGGCTCGAGCATGTGCGCATCGCTAGCCCCTTTCTGCTGCGCACGGCGACTCCGCCGCTGGCGAGCGCTGAAGGTCGTGGTGTCGTTCGGCTGCGCAGATTGGGCAAGCGAATTTGCATTGGCCTGGATAATGACATCTGGCTGGTGCTGCACTTGATGATTGCCGGCCGATTGCACTGGAAAAAACGCGACGCGAAGCTTTCACCACCGCGTGGTTTGGCTGCTTTCGATTTTGACAACGGAACTCTGCTGTGGACCGAGGCTGGCTCGCAAAAGCGCGCTTCGCTGCACCTGGTTGCGGGAGAAGATGGGCTTGCGGCGCTAGATCCGGGAGGAATCGAAGTCATGGAGTCGGATCTGGCACGCTTTGCTGCGGCGCTTACGTCGGCGAATCACACGCTGAAAAGAGCGCTGACCGATCCGCGATTGTTCAGCGGAATCGGCAATGCCTATTCGGACGAAATTCTATTTGAAGCGCGGCTTTCGCCGCTTGCGCTGACGCAGAAACTCAAGCCCGAAGAAATCGAGCGGCTGTACGCGGCGGTGCGCAAGAGCCTGAGCGAATGGACGGAGCGCTTGCGTAAAGAGTCGGGCGAAGAGTTTCCGGAAAAAGTTACGGCGTTTCGTCCGGGAATGGCGGTGCATGGGAGATATAAGGAGGCGTGTCCGCGCTGCCGAGCGAAAATACAGCGGATACGGTATGCGGCGAACGAAACCAATTATTGTCCAAACTGCCAGACCGGAGGAAAGCTACTGGCGGATCGCGCATTGTCGCGGCTGCTGCGCGACGACTGGCCGCGAACGCCAGAAGAGATGGAGATGTATACGCGGGAGCGAAAGTGAGGAAATGATGGACGGACGATCGACTCCTAATTCCTTGCGCCGGTGCCTCCACTCGCTGTCTACAAACGCTCGCGTCCTTAGTAGGCATACTCCACGATGAGCCGTTTCAGATCGTCTGGCTGTGCTTGAACGTCTGAAGATCCGTCGCGGATGTAAATAACGCCGCCCATCATGTAGGCTGTGGCCTCCCCGCGCGCGACGATAATTTTGGCGACTACAAGGCTCCGAACATCCTCGAAGGCGACCTGGATCGGCGGGGTCGGTTTTATTCGGGTTCGGACAAGCTGTCGAACCTTCTGTTCGAATCGGTCTCTCTGCTTGAAGTCGAAGTTGAGGCCGATAATTCGACCGCTGTCGTCGACTCCGACGAAAATTGCTCCGTCATTTGTGTTGGCGAAGGCGGCGATTGACTTTAGAAGCTCATCCTCTGCACTTCTCTCCCTTGTGGGGTCGTCGGAAAGCCCGCGCTTAAATTCAACGCGTTGCCCCTCCCCAGCCAGCGCCTCGTCGAGGGTTGGCACACGCACGGCCATCAATGCGAAGTAGCCGCGCAGGAAGCGCCGGCTTAGCGCTCGGGCAACAGCAGAACCGGCGAGGAATGTGGCCACTCCCACAACCGTGGCCCAAACCAGTGAGCCAGCCGGCACTAACGATAATGCCAGGAACCGACCGTCCGTATCTGCTTGGGTGATGTACAGGTCGCCTTTGTCCAAGTAAAGGCGTGTACCACCGCTCGGGAATTGAATGCCTGCCGGTAGCAAGGCCGAAGCCATGGCCCCCAGTCGAAGACTTTTCGAGTGTTTGAGTTCACGATTTCGTAGCCATCCACTCGTCCGCCGCGCGGCGTCCTTGCCAGGGGCAGGCTGGCGGCGATTTTCCGCGCCTCCTCTTCGAGGGTGCGGTCGACGAGACCTAGGTCTGGCTGAGTGGTATCGATCATTTTCCAGGGCGCCTTTTCCGCGAATCCGACGATTATTTCCACCGTTTGGGCGCCGGCTTTCGACTCTTGCGAGTACAAGCGCCAAGTTTCCCCGTCCGGCGTCGTATACGAGCCTGGCTGCCGGTATCGTGAAATAAAGTCTGTATCTGAATAATCGAGGGGCGCGAAGCTGCCTGGACTCTCGTCTGTTGGATCCGGGACCTCGATGAAGAACCGCTTATCCTTATCGATAACATAATCTGCATCCCCCAGTTTCCAGTCTGTTATGAGCTTGGCGGTGTCGTATTTATCTCCGTGGCGCTCGATTTTCTCAAAGATTTGTCGGTGGGTTCGCCGGTATCGCCGCAGAGACGGGTACAGCGAGGCGATGTGCCCCGCCGCCGTTAGCAGGGTTGCCGTCGTGCCGATCAGCAAAGAAAAGGCGAGAACCTTTCGGTTGACATTCCGTCGAACGACGAAGGGTCTGACACGATCACCTGTCGACATGCAACTTTACCTTGTCCTGGTGTCGATCTGGGGAAGGCCACACAACTCCGACTCAGCTTCACGATTATATGCTACCCGCATTTCGGATTCCCGGAATCTTCGGAGATTCCTAGCCCATCCCTAGCTCTTTTGCCAGGGCCTTCCACTTACTATCGACTAATGCTCGCGTTTTGGCGTCCATGACGATTTCATCGGGCCAGGGGCGGCTGAAACCCTCGGTGGACCATTTCCGCGTGGCGTCGATGCCCATCTTCGATCCGTAGTTGGCGAGGCGTGAAGCGTGGTCGAGCGAATCGATGGGCCCGAGCGTGAACTGGATGTCGCGCTCGGGATCGATATGGTTCAGGACCTTCAAAGTTACATCGGCGATATCCTGCACGTTCACATCTTCATCGACCACAATGATGCACTTAGTGAACATTGCCTGGCCCAAAGACCAGATAGCGTTCATTACTTTGCGCGCCTGCCCCGGATATGACTTACGAATCGACACTAACATCAGGTTATGGAACACCCCCTCGATAGGTAAGTTGATATCGACTAACTCTGGGATGGTGAGTTTCATCAGTGGAAGGAAAATGCGCTCCACGGCTTTGCCCATCCAGGCGTCTTCCTGAGGAGGCTTGCCGACGACCGTGGTCGCGTAGATTGGGTCTTTGCGGTGCGTGACGCAGGTGACGTGAAAGACCGGGTACTCATCTTCGAGCGAGTAGAAGCCGGTGTGGTCGCCGAAGGGGCCTTCGGTGCGGAGTTCGTCAAGATTGACGAAGCCTTCGAGAATGATTTCGGCGTGCGCGGGAACTTCGAGGTCGACGGTTTCGCATTTGACGAGCTCGACCGGTTTCTGGCGCAGGAAGCCGGCGATGATGAACTCTTCGACATCGGGCGGCGCAGGCACGATGGCAGAGAAAGTCAGCGCTGGTTCGGTGCCGATGGCGACGGCGACTTCCATGCGGCCCGAGGGACGGTCGCCTGTGGCGAACTGGGATCCGCCGGAGGTGCGGGCCATGATGTCGACGGCAGTGGAGTTCCCACTCTCGTTCATTGTGGGATCCCCACCTTTGCCAAAAACGGGCAAAAGTGGGGCAGCCTCGGCAGTGGTGGTCGCCATGCGCAGATGGTCGCGGTAATGTTCGGCGGCGACTTTTTGGCGCTGCCAGTGCATGCCGGTGGTGCGCTCGTCGTAAATTTGCATGCGATACATGCCGACGTTGCGCTTGCTGGTTTTTGGATCGCGCGTGACGACGCAGGGCAATGTGATGAAGCGTCCGGCGTCTTTGGGCCAGCATTGCAGGATGGGAAAATCGAGCAGCGAGAAATTGTCGCGCTTGATGACTTCTTTGCAGGGGCCGGTGGAGACGGTTTTGGGAAAGAACTTGCCCATCTCGGCCAGCATGGGCAGCATTTTGACTTTGTCCAAAATGCCTTGCGGAGACTTCACATCCATAAAGGCGCGAATGCGATCGGCGATTTCGTCGAGCGAATCGACTTCAAGCGCAAGCTTCATGCGGCGCGCGGAGCCGAACTGGTTGATGAGAAGCTGTGAGTTGGGATATCCCTTGACGTTTTCGAAGAGCAGAGCTTTGCCGCCGACAGTTCCCTGCTTGTCTTTGCTTTTCGAAACGCGGTCGGCGATTTCGGTAATCTCCAAAATCGGGTCGGCTTCGGTGCGGATGCGTTTCAGCTCTCCGGCGCGGTCGAGCGCTTTGATCCAATCGCGCAGATCGTCGTAGGCCAAAGTTCCTCCGTGGTGTTGGCGATGGAATGCTGACGATGGAACGACTCACGATTATATGATGGCGCGGCGCTTAAACCTCGAACCACAGGGTACACAGGGGATTGCAGGGGAAATCCTATCTGCTCTTTCCGATTTTGCACACTGCGACTAGGATATGGAGAACAAATTCGCGGCGTCTGTGACATTAACAGATCGCTCGCCGGGGAATCGATGATCCGTTTCAAAGTGAATGGCACAGAAAAAACGTTCGATGGCGATCCCGACATGCCGTTGCTGTGGTATTTGCGCGATGTGGCGGGCTTGACAGGAACGAAGTTCGGCTGCGGCATGGCGTTGTGCGGCGCCTGCACGGTGCACAAAAATGGCGCGGCGATTCGCTCGTGCATTACGCCGATGAGGGAAGTGGGAACGAGCGAGATCACGACGATTGAAGGCATTGCGCCGATCCACCCGGTACAGACTGCCTGGATGAAGATTCGCGTGCCGCAATGCGGCTATTGCCAGACGGGGCAGATCATGCAGGCGATTGCGTTTCTGAAGGAGAACGCGAATCTCAGCGATGAGGAAATTGACGTCGCGATGAATGGCAACCTGTGCCGCTGCGGCACATATCAGCGGATTCGCGCCGCGATTCACGAAGCTGCGAAGAATCAGGCGGCGCAGAATCTGCAGGCGCGGCCGCAGGGCAAAAAGGAGACGGCATGAGAATCGAAAACGTCAGCCATCATGCCCGTCATGCTGGTCAGGGCTTTAGCCGACGCGGGTTTCTGCAAGGCGCATTGGTGAGCGGAGCGTTTGTGCTGGCGGCGCGATTGGTTCCGCAACCGCTGTGGGCGGCGAACGACGATGCGGCCGCGCCTCCATTTGACCCAAGTATCTGGCTGGCAATCGCCGCGGATGGCACCGTGACTATTGTCGCGCATCGCTCGGAAATGGGATGCGGGAGCCGCACGGCGCTGCCGCTGGTGGTCACGGATGAACTCGATGCCGATTGGACGAAGGTGAAAATCGAGCAGGCGATTGGCGATCCGAAGTACGGCGAGCAAGATACGGACGGTTCGCACTCGGTGCGCAGTAATTTCGATCTGATGCGGCAGGTGGGCGCAACCGGGCGCGCGATGCTGATTACGGCGGCTGCGGCGCAGTGGGGAGTTTTACCGAGCGATTGCACGACCGAGCCGCATTTTGTGGTGCATCGGGCAAGCGGGCGCAAATTGGGTTACGGCGAACTTGCTGTGTCGGCGGCGAAACTGCCGGTTCCGAAAAAAGAAGATGTGCCGCTGAAGCCGCGCGCGGAGTGGCGCTATATCGGTAAAGAGAGCAATTCCCTGTTCGACCTGCCTGAGATCGTCACCGGCAAAGCGATTTTCGGCATGGACGCGACGATGCCGGGGATGGTGTTCGCTTCGGTCGAGCATCCGCCGGTGCTGGGACAAAAGATCAAGTCGTACGACGACAAGGCCGCGCTCAAAGTAGCCGGCGTGCAGAAGACGCTAACCATAGACACGTTCAAACCGCCGCATCAGTTTCAGCCGCTGGGTGGCGTGGCTGTGATCGCCGACAACACCTGGGCGGCATTC
>JASHOU010000111.1 GCA_030038475.1 Terriglobales bacterium
ATAATTGCAGACTGGCGTATATTTGTTTTGTTAAGCTCGCTGAGATCGCCAGATACCCTATAGAAGTCGTAGCATTCTACCGGAACTTCCTTCCAGCAGGATGGCGACTCGAAACCCCAGCGGCCGTCAAAGGTTGGGCGCTCGTTGCAGCGTTTTCAGAACCTGAGCAAGAATAGTGGAATAGTCGCGTCCGAGAGCAACAAAGGAATCTGTGAACGATCGCCTCCAAACTCCGTTTGACAGTGTCGAGAACGCCCAGCAATACATCCGGCTCTTGCTTGAGACCATCGCTGAGGCCAAGAATGACATCGCGTCCGATCTAGGCGCAGCCAAAAACACCAACTCCGACCGCCGCCTGCAGGCCCTGCAGATTATCCAATTCAAGCTCGACAAGCTGGAACAACACCTGAAGACCAGCAGCCGCCTGCTCAACGACCTGCGCACCTTGCGCCGGCTCCTGTTCGACGAACGGAGAGACGAACGGAACGATGAGCGTCACGAACCGACCCCCACCGGCAAAGACTCCGCCGCCTAGGTTTCCGTGGAGAAGAGAACCGCGTAGCGACAGCAGCCCTCGGCTGTCCAGCGAACTTTGTACGGGTGACTTTAGGGCGCCTGGTGATTTTGGGTGGCGCAGCGCTTTAGCGCTGCGATAACGCCCGCGCTCCTGAGCGTCGGCTTTAGCCACTGAGGGACCTCACGCCCTCAACTTCTCCGCAAACTTCTTTTCCAGCTTTGCCAGCTTCGGAGAAATCGTGAACATGCAATATGGCTGCCGCGAATTTTCATTGTAGTAATTCTGATGATAGCCCTCGGCCTTGTAGAATTTTTCGGCCGGCTCGATCGCGGTCACAATCGGCTCGGCGAAGGCCTTTGCCGCATTCATCTCCGCAATCACATCCTCGGCAATCCGCTGCTGCTCTTCGTCCGCGTAGAAAATCACCGAGCGATACTGCTCGCCCACGTCGTTTCCCTGCCGATTCAAAGTAGTCGGATCATGCATGGAAAAGAAAACGTCGAGCAATTCGCGATAACTGATCTGATCCGGATCGAACGTAACCCGCACCACCTCTACATGCCCGGTGTCGCCGTTGCATACCTGTTGGTAAGTGGGCTTATCGACATGTCCGCCCATGTATCCCGACTCCACGTGGCTCACGCCCGTCAGCCGCTGAAACACCGCCTCCATACACCAAAAGCAACCGCCACCGAAAACCGCTGTCTGTTCCTTAGCCATGCAGATTGGATGTGTTCCCTATTCCGAAGTTTCTCAATCGCCTCAACCGGCGCCGTTAGCTCTTGGCGAAAACCTCGGAACAAAAAAGCCAAGAGCGAAGAGCCAAAGGCCGACCCTACACCGACACCGTAAACGACGTCTCCGTCCTTGTCACCGGACGATACAGCGTATCGCGCTCCACCGGTTCGCGCCCAGCCTCTTTAATCAGCCGCATCAAATCGTGCCGCCGCAATCCCTGCGGAGTCGTCGCTCCCGCATCGTGATAAATCTTCTCCTCGACCACCGTGCCGTCAATATCGTCGGCGCCAAAGCGCAGAGAAATCTGCGCGATCTTCGGCGTCATCATCTGCCAGTAGGACTTAATGTGCGGAAAGTTATCCAGCACCAGCCGGCTCACCGCAATCTGTTTGATGTCGTCCATCCCGGTCGTCGTAAACAGATGTTGCAGCGGCGTGTTCGCCGGATGAAACGCCAGCGGAATAAAGGTCTGAAAACCTCCCGTCTCATCCTGCAACGCTCGCAGCTTGAGCAGGTGATCGACCCGGTCTTCATCGTTTTCGATGTGCCCGTAGAGCATGGTCGCGTTCGACTTCAACCCGATCTGGTGCGCCATCCGTGCCGTATCCAGCCACTGCTCGCCATCAATTTTGTGATCGCAGATAATGTGCCGCACCCGGTCCGAAAAAATTTCCGCTCCGCCGCCGGGCAGCGAATCAACTCCCGCCTCTTTCATCTTCTCCAGCGTCTCGCGAATCGTCAGCTTCGCCCGCTTCGCCAGGTACGCAACCTCGACCATGGTGAACGCCTTCATGTGGACTTGCGGAAACCGCTCCTTCAATCCCGCAACCAGGTCGAGAAAATATTGAAACGGCAAATCGGGATGCAACCCTCCCACAATGTGAAACTCGGTAATCGCCTCGGTGTAACCCGAAGCCGCCGTCTGGAACGCCTCCTCCAGAGCCATCGTGTACGCGCCCGGAGCGTCTTTCTTACGCCCAAACGCACACAACCGGCACGCCGCCACGCAAACATTCGTCGGGTTGATATGCCGGTTGACGTTGAAATAAGCCGTGTCGCCGTGCATCCGCTCGCGCACCCAATTCGCCAGCCAGCCAACGGCCAGAATATCGCCCGTAGCATAGAGCGCCAACGCATCGGCCTCGTTCAGCCGTTCACCGGCCAGAACTTTATCTTTAATCGGATTCAACCGAGCATCGTCGGTTTCAAAAGGATGAGTCACCATCGTCATAATGATAACTCAGCAGCTGATCTTCCTAACGCCTGACCAGTAAGTCCCCGGCAACAAACACAAAGAACACCACCGAAATCACACCATTCATGGTGAAGAACGCCGCGTTCAATTTGCTCAAATCGTCATGCCGCACCAGCGCGTGTTCATAGAGCAGCAGCGCGGCCACGGCAATCACTCCCATCACCGCCAGCTTGCCTAATCCAAATGTCACAACCAGCGCGACCAGCAGCCCGAGCATCACGAGGTGAAAAATGCGCGCAACCCACAGCGCCGCGCCGATGCCGAGATGTCGCGGAACCGAGTGCAGATCATGGCCGCGATCAAACTCCTGATCCTGGCAGGCGTAGATCACGTCGAATCCGCCAACCCAGAACGTCACTGCCGCCGTCAGCAACAAAATCCGAGGGTCGAGCGAGCCGCGCACCGCAATCCACGCCGCGGCCGGAGCAATCCCCAGCGCAAATCCGAGCCACAGATGCGACCAGCGCGTGAAGCGCTTCGTATAGGAATAGAGCAACAATACCGCCAGCGCGACCGGCGAAAGCGCCAGCGTCAGCCGATTTAATTGCGAAGCGGCAAGAACAAAAACGCCGCAAGCCACGACAACGAATGTGGTGACAAAAACCGGAGACAACTGACCACCCGGCAATGCGCGAGTTGCCGTGCGAGGATTGGCCGCATCAATCGAAGCGTCAGCCAGCCGATTAAAAGCCATTGCTGCTGAGCGCGCCGCGACCATCGCGACCACGATCCACCCGAGCACCGGCCACGCCGGCAAACCTCCGGCGGCCAGCATCGCTCCGCAGAGCGCAAACGGAAGCGCAAAAATCGAGTGCTCCCACTTGATCATCTCCAGC
>JASHOU010000112.1 GCA_030038475.1 Terriglobales bacterium
GAACGGTGGGCCGCCAAGGACTCTCCGTGCCTCGGAGCGTGCTGTTATTCTCCAGGCGCTCGATGCGACCGCTTGGGTGATCGGAGGTCCCAACGGCGCCGCCGCCAGGCTTGGGCTTAGGCGAACTACCTTGATCTGGAAAATGAAGAAACTGGGCATCGAGCGGCCTGGGGATCGGATTTATGAAGACAAAATCACACACCCATGCGACTCGATGGACGACGTCCGTGAATGAGCGGGACCAGCCAGTCGGCTTTGTCGCCGCGGCGCTACGCGCTTCGCGACCTCGCACACATGCCTCCAGATCTTGTCGCACTGCATGTCCATGACTCAAGCGCGCCGAGCGCCGCGCATTGAATCTGAATATCTCCTGAATTCACCATGTGGCAGCACTGGCAGCTTTGAAAACGATCTCGTGTCGGATCTGAGCTCCTGCCGCACATGCTAGCGGGTTTCCGGACCTTCAACCGCAGGAACCTGGTTTCGAGTCTGAGTGCGAGGCTCGAGTTGTAGCGGTCGTCAAACGAATCGTCCCGAGCCATGCCAGCCGTCTAGTCGGGGCGTTTTGTGCCCATTATCTTCGAATATCGTCCTCTTCGGAAGGGTCAATCCGCTTGTACGTGTCGGCGACTAGACGTCTGGGTGAATCCCCAAGTTCCAACCACCGGACTTCTGGCCCGCCGCGGGTCCACTTCGGGGCCTGAAGCAATTCCCTGGCAGGCTCAACGCATAAAACGCGTCACTCCGATGTGAACACTCAGCATGGCCAAGGGGATTCTTTGTTGTTAGAGCTACAAAATCAGGACATCCTCGAACAGTGAACACAACGAGCGGGGGACAAACGAGCCGGGACCGAACCGTGCGGCACCGGACTCTGATACACTAACCCGCGTCCCGAAAGATCATTCGCAGGAGGAAATATGCCCTTCGTCTTCCTAGGAGCCGCCGGTGCCTTATTGCTCCTGCTCCTTTTGTTTTTCAAGTCGATTTACAGCATCGGTCCGACTCAAGTCGGGTTGATCCGCAAACGATTCGGAGTCAAACTACCGGGCGACAATCCTGTCGCATTTCGCGGCGAAGCCGGCTATCAGGCCGAGTTGTTGATGCCTGGTTTGCGTTTCAAATTCTGCCTTCTATATGACGTGACCAAGCATCCTTGGGCTCAAGTGCCACCAGGCCAAATAGGAGTGGTGATCGCGCAGGTGGGCGAGCGCACGCCGATCGGCTCGAAATCCGGCGTGTATAAGACGGAATTCGGCAACTTTACAGACCTGACTGCGTTCGTCACCAGAGGCGGGCAGAAAGGCGTGCAACGGCCCGTTCTATCGCCCGGTACGCTCGCGCCGATTCATCCGGTGGCCTTCTTGCTGATTACAAAGCCGCAGGTGTTCGGAGTTCCGATCTCCGACGAGTACCAGAGACTCGCCAAAGGCAAAGGCAACCTCACCTTCGACGCATTCGGTCTGGACGAGAAACAATTGGAGGTCACGCGTATAGCGCCGCAACCTGCCGCCAGCGGGAAAGTTGTGGACATGATCGGTATCGTCACAACGCTCGAAGGCGAGCCCCTGCCACAGGGCGCCATCGCCAGCCGGCTCGGAGGTTTTGACGACGTCGCTGCGCTCGAAGAACAAGAGGGGAGCACTGATTTCCAACTGATGGGCGTGATCCTGGGGAGCAAGAACAGCCTGCACAACAACTATCAGGATTTCCAGATGTTCCTCGATTCGGGCGGGAAGATCGGGTTGCAACACGACCCGCTTCTTTACGGCGCGTACAACCTGAACCCGTTCTTGGTGCGCGTCGAACAGCTTCCGATGCTAGTTGTCGAACAGGGCCAGGTCGCGGTCATTAAGGCATATGTGGGCCTACCTACTCAGGATACGTCCGGCGCGAATTTCAAATTTGGGAGCTTGGTTCGGCCCGGCCATCAAGGGATTTGGCAAGAAGCGTTGAGGACGGGAAAGTATCCCATCAATCCACGTATTTACGACGCAAAGGTGGTGCTCACAGCCATCTTGAAGCTCGACTGGGCCAAGGATGTCACCGGCGCGCACGGGCTCGATGCGCGCCTGGAACCGATTATCGCGAAGAGCAATGAAGGATTCGTGTTCTCTATCGATCTTCAAGTGCTGATCCACGTTCCCGACACAAATGCTCCGCGAGTGATTTCGATGGTCGGCTCGATGGAGAACCTAGTCAACGAAGTGCTTCAGGCAGCGGTTGGGAATCTCTTCCGCGACAAGATTGGAGGCATGGAGGCGATCAAGTTCATCCAGACGCGCCAATCGGTGCAAGAGGACGCGTTCGCGTACATTCAAAAAAAACTCGCCGAATACGAAATCGAAACGCGAGGTGTGTACATCCAGGACGTGATTTATCCGCGCGAACTAGTCAAAGTGCTCACTGAGCGCGAGGTTGCGCACCAGGAAGTCGAAACGTTCAAGATGCAGAAGCAAGCGCAAGATCAGCGCATCGAAACCGAGAAAGCGCGAGGAACGGCCGACATGCAGGGGCAACTTGCTCAATCGGCCGTTGGCGTCGACATCAAGCGTAACAACGCTGAAGCTAGAAAAAGCGAGGCTGACGGCGAAGCGACATACATCGAGCGCACTGGTACGGCGCAGGGCGCGCAGGTCCGCGCAGTAGGGTTGGCGCGAGCCGAGGCGTATCACAAGCAGGTAGAAGCGCTGGGTCAGGGAGCTACCGCGCTGGTGAACGCAGTCGAGGCTCTCGCCAAGAGCAACGTTCCTTTCGTGCCCAACACTCTGGTCACCGGAGACGGAGGATCGTTGCTTGGGGTCCTTGAGGGGTTGGGCGCGATGCTGATGCGTAAGGCGGGCAGCGGCGGCGCGGCGGAAACGGCGACGGTGGTGAAGCCCCCAGCTAATTCGTAAGTCGATTGACTGAGAAACGCCACCCGGAAGTTCGCAGGGAGGGAAACGGCATTCTGGGACATCAGGCACACTTGGTCGTGTAACGCTCGAACCACCGAACTACTGTCGTCGCCGCGATACTTTCAACGGACGCCCCAGCCTTCAAAACTAACCCACTGCCCCGCGGGCCGGCAGCGGATAAAATAGAAGCAAGATGAGCGACCAGGAATATCCGCTTCCCCCGCCGACCTTTGAATTCCTGATTCTTTCGCTGAAGGCCCAGACCGAGATGCATCTGGGCATGTACCATTTCGGCGAGGAAAAGGACCGGCCGGCGCCTGATTTCCGCATCGCACGCCACACCATCGACCTGATGGCTATGCTGCAGGAGAAAACGCGCGGCAACATCACACTCGAAGAGCAGAGGCTGGTGGAAAACGCGGTCACCGAGTTACGCTTCCGCTTCGTGCAGGCCAAGGAGAATCACGACAGGAAAGCGGCAGCCCAGCCGGCGCCAGAGCCGGCGCAAAAGAAGGAAGAGCAGGCCGGCGCGTAAATGGCGGCGGAGCGGGTCACCATCACGGTGCTCGGGTCGGGCACCAGCGTCGGGGTTCCGATGATCGGCTGCCGCTGCGCGGTCTGCCACTCGGCGGATCCGCGCGACCGGCGCTTGCGGCCCTCCATTCACGTCCGCTATGGCGTCCGGGGTGTCCTGATCGACACTGCGCCCGATTTTCGGTATCAGGCGCTGCGGTCGGGCATAGAACGTGTAGACGCGATTTTGTTTACTCACTCCCACGCCGATCACGTGATGGGCCTGGACGATGTGCGGCCGTTCAATTACCGGCAGGGAGGCGTGATACCAATCTACGGCTCGGAGGAGACCATCAGCGCGATTCGAAGAACGTTCCGCTATATTTTTGACGAAAGCGACACGGAAAGCTCGCGGCCGCGCCTGGTGCCCCACGTTTTCAATGGCGAGCCGATCGATTTATTCGGAGTTCATTTCACGCCCGTGCGTCTGAAGCACGGCCGCGGCACGGTCTACGGATTTCGTTTCGGTGGGGCGGCGTATTTGACCGATCATAGCGAAATTCCCGAAGAATCGATGGCGCTGCTGGCGGGGTTGGATGTTTTGTTCCTGGATGCCCTTCGCCATAAGCCGCATCCCACGCACTCCACCGTAGAGCGGTCGCTTGAGACGGTAGAAAAACTGGCGCCTCGGCGCGCATTTTTCACGCATATTTGTCATGATCTGGGGCACGTGTGCACGGAGGAGCGCTTGCCTCCGCATGTGCGGCTGGCCTACGACGGGCTCGAGATCGAAATCCCCGAGGGTGCCGCATGAACAGTTCCGCCATCTACCGCAGTCTGGCTGAAGTACCGGACCACTTCGGTCCGTGCGCCATCACGATCGGTAATTTCGATGGCGTGCATTGCGGGCATCGGGAGATCCTGCGGCGAGTGATCGCGCGGGCGCGGGAAGAAGCCTGGAAATCGGCTGCCCTCAC
>JASHOU010000113.1 GCA_030038475.1 Terriglobales bacterium
GCCGCACCCGTTCCGTTGGAGTGTGTTTGCTCTGGGGATGGCGATTGGCGCTGTCTCTTGCGTGCGCGCAGCCTAGCTAAGGCAGCTTAGCTGAGGAACGGCAACCAGAGTGCACTACTATCCGCCGCCCTCGTGCCTTACGCCCACGAAAGCCGATTGTGCCGAATTCCGCGATGGGTGTAGGATGCCCTCGATTGGCGCAGTCGAGTAAGGCAGTCGAGTAAGACCCGCCGCCACGACCTGCTGCAACGGAGCGAGTGATGAATACCTTCCCGGTTTTATTGGGCGCGCTGTGTGTATATGCGATTGCCTACCGCTATTACAGTGCGTTTATTGCCGCCAGAGCACTCGCGCTTGATGATCGCCGAACCACCCCCGCCCACCAGTATGCCGACGGGCATAACTATGTTGCTTCGCCAAAGTGGGTGCTCTTTGGGCATCACTTCGCGGCGATCGCCGGCGCCGGGCCGCTGGTCGGGCCGACTCTGGCGGCGCAGTTCGGGTTCGCGCCCGGTTTTCTTTGGCTGCTGATTGGCGGTGTGCTGGCGGGCTGTGTACAGGACTTTACCGTTTTGGTAGCTTCGATTCGCCATCGGGGCCGCTCCCTAGCTGATGTCGCGCGCACGGAAATCAGTCCTTTTGCCGGTCTGGTCGCCATGGTCGCCGTGCTCTTCATTCTTTTGGTCACGCTGGCCGGTTTAGGTATTGTCGTAGTGAACGCCCTTTCGAATAGCCCTTGGGGCGTTTTCACTATTGGCATGACGATTCCCATCGCCATCATCATGGGCTTGTGGATGTTCAAGAGTCACGCGGGAAAGGTCATGATCACCGGCCCGAGTATTTTTGGTGTCGTGCTTCTGCTCGCCAGCGTCGTCGCAGGGCATTGGGTGGCACAGAGCGGCGCGGCGGTGGCGCTGACTTTCACCCCACACGAGATCACGATCCTCATGGCTCTTTATGGTCTTATCGCTTCGGTTCTTCCCGTCTGGCTCGTGCTGGAACCGCGCGATTATCTTTCCACCTACGTCAAGCTGGGAACGATTGCGGTGCTGGTCATCGGCGTCTTCTTCGTGCATCCGAGCATTCAATTTCCGAATTTCACACAATTTGTTCACGGCGGCGGCCCGATTATTAAAGGGCCGTTGTTCCCGTTTCTTTTCGTGACCATCGCGTGCGGCGCGATTTCTGGTTTCCACTCGCTGGTGTCTTCGGGCACCACGCCCAAAATGCTGGACAAGGAAACCGACGCGCGCTTTATCGGATACGGCGCAATGGTCTGCGAGTCGCTGGTTGGCATTCTCGCGTTGATCGCCGCTTGTTCCCTGCATCCGGGCGATTACTTCGCCATCAACAGCGCACCGGCTGTTTTCAGTCATTTGGGACTGAGCACCGTGAATCTCGACACGTTTTCCCGCGAAGTCGGCGAGAAACTCGCAGGACGAACGGGCGGTGCGGTTTCCTTGGCGGTCGGAATGGCGCAAATCTTCCGCGGCCTGCCCGGAATGGATCGACTGATGGGTTACTGGTATCACTACGCCATCATGTTCGAAGCTCTCTTCATTCTCACCACGATCGACACCGGAACACGCGTAGCCCGCTACGTCTTGCAGGAACTTATGGGCAAAGTCTACAAGCCCTTCGGCAACACCGTCTGGCTGCCCGGAAATCTGATCACCAGCTTTTTTGTGGTGCTTGGCTGGGGATATCTGATCTATACCGGAAATATCTCTACGATTTGGCCGTTGTTCGGGACTGGAAACCAGTTGCTCGCCACAATTGCGCTAGCGGTGGTGACGACTTTTCTCATTAACATGGGCAAACAGAAATATGCCTGGATCTCGTTCTTTCCGATGTGCTTTGTCGGAGTGACGACGGTGACGGCGGGTGTGCTCTCGATTGAGAACATTTTCTGGCCGTTGACCAGCAAGCCGGGGATGGAGTTTACCGGTTATCTGGATTCGGTGCTGATGACTATCTTTATCGCGGGCGTGGTGCTGGTTGTATTCGACGCCGCGCGACGCTGGATCAAAACGCTCAACGGCGCTCCTGCGCCACAGGACGCCTTCGGCCCTCCGCTTACCGAAGCGGGCGAGGTAAGGATGGGTTGCTGCTAGCCTCCGATTCCCGGTTATGGCGCACTCCGACCGCTGGCTTATCGGCACAGGGAGCGGGAACGCTGTGACGGCCACTACTTTCATTTGTGACAAAAGACCTATCGGACGATCACTCGCCCGGTTACATTCCCTCGGTAAACAATCCTAGTCAACGCGGACTGACAGGGTTACAATCCCTGACGCGTACTTGCAGGCTCCAGGAGGAACCCGTGAGCACAACAACCGTCTCGGCCCCAAAAAAGTCTCCTGCCACTTCCGAACCGGCCAATGCGGTAGCGTGGATAGCGGCACTCATCGCGGCAGTAATTGGCACCGTTTTGATTTTGAGGCTCGCACCGCCGGACCACCCCTGGCCTCAGAACTATGACCCAACCGGACATTGGTGGCTTTCGACTTTGATCGCCGCGCTCCCCATCGTGGTGTTGCTCGGGACGCTGGCGCTGCTGCACATCAAAGCGCATTATGCGGCGTTGCTCGGGCTGGGCACGGGACTTGCAACCGCCGTACTTGTCTTCCACATGCCGGCACGCCTGGCCGCCACCACCGCCGTTTATGGCGCAGGCTATGGATTGTTCCCCATCGGCTGGATCATTTTGAACGTCATCTTCATGTACAACCTGACAGTCGAAGCGGGACGATTCAAGGTATTGCAACACAGCATGACGGGCATTACCCAGGACCGCCGCTTGCAATTGCTGCTGATTGCATTTTGTTTTGGCGCGTTCTTCGAAGGCGCTGCCGGCTTCGGAACCCCGGTCGCAGTGACCGCTGCCCTACTGATTGGCCTAGGCTTCGGGCCGCTTGAGGCTTCAGGGTTGTCACTGATCGCGAACACTGCCCCAGTGGCATTTGGCGCCTTGGGCACACCCATCATTGCGCTGGCCAAAGTGACCGGCATCAGCGAAATCACGTTGGGGGCGATGGCCGGGCGCATTCTGGTGCCATTCTGCGTCCTGGTTCCCTTCTGGCTGATCTGGGCGTTCGCTGGCTTTTCAGGAATGATGGAGATCTGGCCGGCAATTCTGGTCGCGGGAGTTTCATTTGCCATACCGCAAATCATGGTTTCCAATTTGCACGGTCCATGGCTGGTCAATATTGTGGCGGCCGTGATCTCGATGATTTGCTTGATCAGTTTTTTGTTCGTGTGGCATCCGAAGAAAATTTGGACCTTTGCAGGTGAGGAGAGCAAGACTGCGCGCGCCGCCCACGGATACAGCCGCTCGGAGGTCGTGCGCGCGTGGATACCGTGGGCAATTCTCAGCGTCGCCGTCTTTGTTTGGGGTACGCAGACCGGGAAGACGGTAATGAATACGCCGGAAAAAATGTTCCCCTTGCTGGCCACATGGCATATACCACCCAGCGCAATCACCAATCCCGCCTTTCCGGTGACGGGCCTCAACAATCTGGTGCAGCGCGTCCCGCCGGTGGTGCCGAAGCCGGCAAAAGAACCGGCCGTGTTCGCCCTGAACTGGCTGAGCGCAACCGGCTCGGGGATTTTGTTTGCGGCCATTCTCTCCGGCCTGGTGATGCGGATCAGCATCGCGAATATCTTCAAAATCTACGGACGCACCATCGTCAAGGTGCGCTTCTCGCTGCTGACCATTGCGGCGATGTTGGGGCTGGGCGTGTTGACCCGCTATTCCGGAGTCGACGCCACGATGGGGCTGGCCTTTGCGCGCAGCGGCGTTCTCTATCCATTTTTTGGCACCTTGCTAGGATGGATGGGCGTAGCGCTGACCGGTTCCGACACTTCCTCGAACGTGTTGTTTGGCAGCCTGCAAAAAATCACCGCGCAGCAGATTGGACTCTCGCCGAACCTGATGGCAGGAGCCAACAGTTGCGGCGGCGTCATGGGCAAAATGATCGATGCGCAAAGTATTGTTGTAGCCAGCACCGCGACGCAGTGGTACGGACACGAGGGCGATATTTTGCGCTATGTGTTCTTCCACAGCCTTGCCCTCGCCGCACTGGTGGGGATTTACGTCACCCTTATGGCGTACGTGTTTCCGTTTACGCATCTGGTAGTGCGGTAAATGGCGCGGTGAACGGCGCGCTAAACGAAGCTCGCAACTCAGGGCATTACACAACGGGATTGATTTTGAACCACGTCGCGATGAAGGTGTCGCAGCGAAGGTTAAAAGGTTTAGAAGGATCGACATTTGCCACGCCACGTATCGCTCTTCATCCCGTGCTTCGTGGATCAACTCCTGCCTCAGGTCGCGGTCGACACGGTCAAGGTGCTGCGTCGGGTTGGATACGAAGTCGACTATCCCGAAGACCAGACCTGTTGCGGTCAGCCCGCTTTTAATACCGGCTATTGGAATGAGGCAAGACCCTGCGCCGAGCATTTCGTTCGCGTCTTCAAGAATGCCGAGGCGGTCGTTTGTCCGTCCGGTTCCTGCGCGACCATGGTGCGCGCGTTTTATCCTGAATTACTCACTGCCAGTTCGTGCCGCGCCGATGCTATCGCTTTGGTAAGCCGCATCTTTGAGCTTTCGGAATTTCTGGTGAATGTCGCTGCAGTCACTCAAGTTGGCGCTCGTTTCCCGCACACGGTTACTTACCACGCTTCTTGTCACGGACTGCGGGAGCTTGGGCTGCGCGACGAGCCGTTGCAGCTCTTGCGGCAGGTTGAGGGATTGAAGCTGATCGAAATGGTGCGCTTCGATGAATGCTGCGGGTTCGGAGGAACCTTTGCCACGAAGTTTGCCGAAATCTCGGCCGCGATGGGAGATTCCAAAGCCGAGTGTGCGGCCGCAACTGGCGCAGAGTTCGTAACCGCGATCGATCCAAGCTGCCTGTTGCATCTGCAAGGCATTCTCGGCAAGCGGCAGGCCCGCACGCAAACCATTCATATTGCCAGCATCCTTGCGCAGCAAAGCGTGGCGCAGCAAAGCAAGACGCAGGCTGGTTCGGAGCAAAAGAACTCCAGGCCGCAAAAAACTCTACAGGAGAGACCGTGAGCACTGCAGCACAACGCTTCCTGCACGACGCCGCTGAAAAGTCGGCAGACTTGATGCACCGCGAGATCATTCGCCGCGGCATGGACAGCTACGATGCCGCGCATCTCAAAGGTCGAGCGCGGATCAAGGATTGGGAAGCCGCGCGGCAGAAATGCCAGGAGATCAAGCGCGAAGCTGTCAATCATCTCGATCGATATCTATTGCAGTTCGAAGAAAAGGTCACTGCCCGTGGCGGGCATGTTTTCTGGGCAGCGAATGGCGAAGAGGCTTGCGCTTATGTGACGAATCTCGCCACTCGGCTCGGCGTGCGCACAGTGGTGAAATCGAAATCGATGGTGACGGAAGAAATTCACCTCACGCCCGCTCTCGAAAAGGCTGGCATTAAAGTTTGGGAAACGGATTTAGGCGAGTTCATTGTGCAACTGCGCGAGGAACCGCCGTACCACATCGTCACTCCCGCGATGCATTTGAACCGCGGGCAAATCGCCAAGTTGTTTCGGGAGAAGTTGGATCCTGCAATCACGACGGACGACCCCGTCGAGTTGATGGCGGTGGCGCGCCGCAAACTGCGCGAAGCTTTTTTTGCCGCCGAAATGGGCATTTCAGGCGCGAATTTTCTTGTTGCCGATGCCGGTGTCATTGCCATCTCCACCAACGAAGGCAACGGCCGCCTGTGCACGAGCGTTCCGCGCATTCATGTTGTGGTCACGGGTATTGAGAAAGTGATTCCTCGCCTCGAAGATCTCGCCGTGCTCTGGCCTGTGCTGGCCACTTCGGGCACGGGGCAAGGGATTACGACCTACGGCACCCTGATTGGCGGCCCGCGACGCAGGGGCGAAGCGGACGGACCCGAGGAATTCCATGTGGTGCTGGTCGATAACGGACGCAGCCAGTTGCTGGCCGATGCCGAACAGCGCGAGGTGCTGCACTGCATTCGCTGCGGCGCGTGTTTGAACATCTGTCCCGTCTTTCGCCACGTCGGAGGGCACACCTATGGCACGACTTATCCCGGGCCGATTGGCAGCGTGTTGACGCCGCATTTGAATGGAATCAAGGAATTCCAGCATCTCTCCTACGCGTCATCGTTGTGCGGCGCGTGCACCAGCGTTTGTCCGGTGAAGATCGATCTGCATCATCACCTGTTGCAGAATCGCCGCAATGCTGTTTCGGCAGGAGCGAACAAGCCCAGTGAGCGATGGATGTTTAGAGCCTGGAGATACGCCATGCTGCGCCCGCAAAGTTACGAACTTGGCGGTTGGGCGATGCGCAAGGCGCTGCGCCTGATCTACCGGTTGGGACTTGCGGGATCGGCTTTCGATCCAATGCAAGTCTGGAACTGTTATCGCGCGCCCGTGCCGCTGCCAGTGGAATCGTTCCGCGCACAGTGGAGAAAAAGCGTTCGGTCAAACGGAGACAGCGCAACGTAGAAACCGATGCCGACTGAAAAAGTACAAACAGACAATCCGAGCCGCGAGCGAGTTCTGGGGCGCATTCGCGCCGGACTCCGCACGGCAGTCGTTGAGCCTACCGCGCTCGATCGCGGACGAGTCATCTTCGAGCCAGTCAGCGATCCTCTGGAGCGATTCCAACGGGAGTGCGTTGCGAATCTTATGGAATGCGCGCTGACCGTGGATTGCGCCGCAAGCGCTCGAGAGCTGGCGCAGGTTCTCCAGTCGTTGCCGGCGGGAGAGATTTTTGTGCAGGACGACCCCTCGCTGCGGCGACTGATTGAGATGGCGGCGTCAGCGGCTGTGTCAGGACGACCGATTCGCTGGTCGAGCCAAGGCGCGCCGGCGGAAGCTTCACAGGCAACGCTCACGCTAGCCGAGGTGCTCATTGCCCAAACCGGGTCGGTGCTGGTAACGGCTGCATGCGGCGGACGCGGCGCTTCTGTAGTCGCGCCGTGTCACATTATCTATGCGCATGTCGCGCAACTTGTTCCCAACCTCGCCACCGCCCTCGGCCGCATCTCGCAGCAACGAATCTTCGACCACAACTCATTCGCCTGCGTCATCAGCGGCTCCAGCCGCACCGCCGACATTGAAAAGATCCTGGTGCAGGGCGCGCACGGTCCACGGCGGCTGGTGGTGATCCTGCAGAGCGGAAGCTAGTTCGCCGGGCCTCAGTCTTTTCCATACAAATAGAGCCTTTGTACATACAAATTGTTTCACGTGAAACATTTTGTAGTTGCGGAAGTGTACTTACACAGTCAAGCCGACCAACTAAAAGCCAAAGCAGTGCCACCGGGGCGCTGCAAGCGTCTACGGGGAACTTGCTTCGGGTTTGAAGATTACGCCTTGGCTGGTGCGGCTGTTCATTATTACCCGGATTGGGTCGGTGAATTGCAAGTGGCGGACGCAGCCTTGCTCGCCGACCGCCGGTTGTTCGGTCAACCATTGCCAATCGACGGAGCCTTCGCCGGCGTCGGGATTCACCGTGAAATAGCCGACCTGAAACGCGGTGAGATTCTGGAAGAAGTGGCTGCCCTGCGAGGGAGTGACGCGAAGATCGCGGAATCCGGCCTCGACGATCGCGCGCGCGCCGGAGATTTCGTCCCACTCGACGGGAATGCCGAGCCAGGGATCAGTCGATCCCCAGCGACCCACGCCGATCAGCAGATAAGGGCGATTCTGCTCATTGAGCAGGAGATTGAAGCGTGAAACCGCGTCGGCCACCTGTTGGCTGCGGCTGCGCTCGAAGCGTTGCGAATCGACCACAACGACATCGTAAAGATTTTCGATGCGGCCGTTGCCGAGGACTTTGCTGCTCGTGCAGAGCAAGCGCGCAGGCTGGACATCGTCGAGGGCTAAATCCTCCGTGTCACGCGCGAGGGTCAGGGGCCGGATTTGCAGGAAGGCAAACTCCGCGACCTGAGCATCCTGCTGCGGCAGACGCACGGCAAATTCGATCTCGACGGGATTGCCGAGCGCGTCTTCGCCGGCGCGAACCAACAGATCGAGAATCTCGGCCAGCGGAAAGGTGCCGTATTTGAGCATGGGCGCAAAGGTCACGATGCGCGTGCCCTCGCGGCTTACTCCATCGTAAACAGCGTGATTGTCGCGGGAGTAAGTAGAGGCCACAGCCTGTAGCGTGCCGTCGCTTTCGGCAGCGTCGAGGCTGAAGCGGCGTTCGTGCCAATGCCCCTGACGGTCACCGGCAGCGCCATTCAATTCGAGGGCCCAGAATTCCGATTGCGCGTTGGCAAGTATTTCTTCGACCGAGGAAAACTGCGGCAAGCTGCGAGGATAGCGCGGACAGAAATTCAAACACTTGCCACCATCGACGACAGCGCGGCCGAGACCGAGAGCCACGGCAGCGAAGCCATCGGAGAAGGTCATGGGCGCGACGGGATAAAAATTGTAAGAGCGCACAACACCGGAAAAATCGGGATAAAAGCGCTGCCCGTGAGGCGAGCCCACGACCTGTTGCAGAATGACGGCCATTTTTTCTTCTTCCAGACGATAGGGCGTGGCACGCACGTAGGCCTTGGCATGGTGGCTAAAGGTGGAAGCGTAGACGCGACGAATCGCCTCGCTCAGCTTGGTGAGCCGGTTGTCGAGTTCGCCCTCAGGATCTGTTTGCGGATCGATTGGCTGATTTGCCAGCATGAAGGTTTCATATACGCCAGTAAAGGGCTGGTATTGCGAATCCTCAAGCAGGCTGGAGGAACGCACGGCCAGGGGATGGGTAACTTCAGCGAGAAACGATTTCAAATTTTCGATGAGCGTGGCGGGCAATGGCGCGGCGAGGAACCTGCGCTGAATCTCAGCGTCGTCTTCGCAATGCAGGGCGAAGTCGAGAAGATCGTTTTCGGACAGGAATTGATCAAACACATCGGTAGCAAGAACGACCGCCGGCGGCACCGAGATGCGGACGCCGGGAAAGCGCCGAGTGATACGGTTCTTACGCAAAAGGTGTCGCACAAAGGCCAGGCCGCGAGCCTTGCCTCCGAGCGAACCGGAGCCGATGCGGAGAAAACTCGACTCCGAAGGCTTGAATGTTGCAGCGCGGAAGTCGCCGATGAGGACTTCGCTCTGCTCGCGACGATAGTCGTTGATCGATTCGATCAGATCGCGGCGCAGATGTTCGGCGCTGGGGAAATCGGAAACTTTTCGCGGGCGCAGCTTGGCCGCCAGAGCAAATTCGGTGCGCGCCATCAGCCAATGCGAGAAGTGATTGCTCTGCGAGTGGAAGACGATGCTTTCGGCGGGAACCGTTTGCAGTTGCTCTTCCAGTTCATTCATATCTTTGGCGCATCCGACTTCACTGGAATCGGGCAGGCGAAAGACGAAATCGCCAAAGCCGAATTGCTCGGTCAGGATGCGGCGCAGGTCCTGCAATAGCGTGGGCGAACGTTTGCGCAGAAAGGAATAACCTTCGGCGTGCGCGCGCGGGCGAAACTCGGTGCGGCTGGTTTGCAACACCACCGGAGCGTCCGGCACCAAGCTCTTCACCAGGCGCGCCAGTTCAAAGCCGGCCTCGGGGCTGAGCTTGCCATCCCAGGGAAACTCAACGTCAGAGACGACGCCGAAGAGATAGTTGCGATATTCCTGCACCAATTGAGCAGCATCTTCGAAATTGGTGCTTAAGAGGATTCGCGGACGCGCCTGCATGCGCACGAGCTTGTGCGCGACGTTGAGCCCTTCCTGAATGACGCGCCGCGATTGCTTGATGAGTTCGGTATAGATTACAGGCAGAAACGACGAGTAGTAGCGGATGTTATCCTCGACCACGAGCAGCACGGGCACGCCCATCGCGCGCGTATCATGCAGGACGTTGCGTTGATCCTCGATGTATTTGACGATCGCGATCAGGATGCGGGCGTTGCCCTGCCAAAGGAAGATGCGTTCGATGTCGGTAACAGGATTGCGGGCGACGAAATTCTTGATCTCACGATAATCGTAGCCGAGCACGACCACTGGAACATCCAAGCCGGCTTGCTTGACTTCAGCCGCTAACTGAGCAGCGCTCATGTCGCCGACGGTAAGGTTCGAGACGATCAGATTGAATTGCTGGGTACGGGCCAACTCGGCCGCTTCAGCGCACGAAGAAACATGCGTAATTCCGGGAACGTGCTCGGGAGTGAGATCGAGCGACTGATCGATGAGCAACTCGTTGAGACGGCCATCTTCGCGCAGGATGAAGGAGTCGTAGAAGCTGGAGACGAGAAGAATATTGTGCACTTTGAAGGGCATCAGGTTTTCGAAGCCTTCAAAGCGTTCTTCGGCGTCGGTGATAAGGGCGGGCTCGGCGATGCGGCGGAACGACATGAGTCAGATTCCCGGTTTGTGCGGCCGTCGTTTAGTGGGTGAGGCAGCAGATTATGATAGTACGTCGATTCGATCTAGCCGGCCGGGGATACATACTGCGCTTCGCCGTTACCGAACGACCAGTTTTCTTTGGTCACTTCAACCAGATTGATGACGACATCCTCGCGGCGCAGGTCGAGGCTTTCGTACAAGTCGTCGGCGATGGCTTTGTAGAAGCGCTGTTTCATTTCAACCGTGCGACCGGTGTTGAGCGTGATCTGCAGGAAGATGCAGTCGTCCGATCGATGGACGCCGAGGTAATCGCGGTCAAACTGCAAACCGGCTTTGGGATGCTCAGTGATGATCAGAAAACGATCATTCTTAGGGACTCCTAAGGTCTTGAGCATCGCCTGGTAGACGACTTCGGCAATCTGGGCGCGATATTCTGGCGTTTTTCCTTCGAGGAGATCGATTCTAACCAGGGGCATGACTCCTCCTTATAAATAATGCACCGGACACGGGCTGTCTATATCGATGCGAGGGAAGGTGGCTTGGCGTCGGCGCAGGAAACTCTGCTTCAATATCATTGAAAATACAAGGTTTACCCATGGGAACCCGGCGGGGCGACCCGGAGTCTAAGTCTTTTAACCGGGAAAGTTCGTCCAGGGCAGTGGCGGACGCGGGTGAAGTTTCCCGCCGCCTGGGCTCAAAGTGACTCTATAATTGAGGGTACTGCCGTTATGGCGGGAGTTACCACATTGGGCGATCTTGCCAGCGCTATCGGAGTCCGGACTGAGGAATCCGTTGTTATTGCCGAACTTAAAGCGGGTTCGGAAGACGCATACGCGTGGCTGATTGGCCAGTTTCACCAGCCAATCTACGGCCTCATCTACCGCATCGTAAACGACCCATCCGATGCCGCCGATACGACTCAAGATGTGTTTCTGAAAGTGTTCCGCGGGATGAAGCATTTCCACGGCGAATCCAGCCTGAAGACGTGGATTTACCGGATCGCGCTGCACGAGGCAGCAAATCGCCGGCGCTGGTGGTTTCGGCATAAAGCGCAGGAAATGCAGATTGAGCCGGTGGAAACGGTGGAAGGTCAATTTTCCGGCGAGGAGCGCCTGGTCGATCCGGGCGAGTCTCCGCTGGAGCAGTTTGCGCATACCGAAGTGCGCGCGGCCGTGGAGCAGGCTCTGCAACAAGTGCCTGAACCGTATCGGACGGCTTTGATTTTGCGCGATCTGGAAGAAATGTCGTATGAGGAGATTGCCGAGGTTCTGGCGATTTCTCTGGGAACTGTGAAATCGCGCATCACGCGGGGACGCGCCGCGCTGCGCAAGAAGTTAGCTGGATATGTACGGGAAGCGGGGTTGGAGTTAGGGCTCGTCCTTCCTGCCCGTGAGATTGAGGTGACACCATGACGTGCACTCAAATCAAGGAGTTGTTCTCGCCGTATCTGGATGGCCGCGCGAGCGGGTCGGAGATGCGAGCGCTGACGCGCCACCTGGAACAGTGCGACCCCTGCGCGCGGGAGTATGCAGCGATGCAGCGCACACAGCAGTTGCTTGCCGGTCTTGGCCGGAAGAAAGCTCCAGCCGATTTGGCTTTGAAGCTGCGGCTGGCGATTTCCCGTGAGGCGGCGCTGAAACGGCGTCCGCGGTTTGAAGGTGCCCTGGTGAGGCTGCAAAACGCGCTGAACGCTTTCATGGTTCCGGCGACAGCGGGGCTGGTGAGTGCGGTACTGACCTTTGGATTGCTGCTTGGTTTCTTTGCCCTGCCGACGGAACTGGAAGCACGAAGCGGCGACGTTCCGCTCATGCTCTACACCGGTCCGCAGCTGGAACAATCGGCGTTCGGCACGTCGCTGGGCAATATGGGCGACGATTCGGTGGTGGTTGAAGCGTACGTGGATGCTAATGGCCGAGTTGAGGATTACCGCATTCTGTCGCAGCCAGACGAGGCTAAAGCGGTGCTGCCCCAGTTGAAGAACCTGCTGATCTTCACGACTTTCCGTCCGGCGCTTTCTATGGGACGGCCGACTACAGGGACTGCCGTGCTGTCGTTTTCGAAGATCAGCGTGAAGGGCTAGCGGCGCCCTTCAAGACTAAAGCCCAGCTCGCGAAAATTGGGCTTTTTGTTTTGGGATACCGTCACTTAACCGGAATAAGTCCGCTGTTTAGTTACTCCTGTCATATTGCCACCTGCGTCCTCCCGTGCTGCAATCCGGGTGAATGGCCATCTTTCAGAAATGCGCAGCCTGCGGATTCGAAGCTGACAGTTTTCCCGAGTTGACTTGCCCTCGCTGCGGCAAGAAGCTCGGTCTTTCGGCCAGGATTTCACCCTGGCTGATCGGGCTTGTGCAAGCTGTGTTGGCCGTCGGTTTCATGCTGGCATTTCATTTCCCTCTGTTGATGACGGTCCTTTTCGCGTTGGTGGCTTTTCTTGCGGCAGGATTCTCCGGTCGTCGCCGCCGCAGTTTGGCGGCTCGCCGTGATAGGGTGCGACAGATCACGACCAGGCGACCCGTTTCAGTTTTGCTCCTCAATGTTGCCATCGTCTTGTGCTGCGTGGCGTTCGTGCCGGTGTTCATGTTCGGTGTCCTGATATTTATGGGCTCATGGTCGGATTGGAGGGACATCAGGGGACAGAGCTACCACGCAACGAGTTTCGAGGTAACTAGAGCGTATCTTGAGCAACCCGCCTCCGGCGATCCGCCATCGGCATCCGCCAGTGGCATGGTGGAAGGGAGAAAGGAATGGATGAGCCTGCTCCCGTATCTGAAGCGCACGCCTCGCGGTCAAGAGGAACTGGATGCCCTGGTT
>JASHOU010000114.1 GCA_030038475.1 Terriglobales bacterium
CGGATTTGAATAAATTCACGGAGACAATAACTAGTCCATGGCTAACGAATAGAATTCAGTGGGGGGAGAGGGTCCGCTCTATTCTTTCCGTGCGCGGTGATTTTGGCGACGGCGTTCTTACGAGCTTTACCAACCCCACCAACCCCAACTATCCCAACGATCCCTACCCTGCTAACTTTAATCCCAACACCAACAAAACGATCTCCAAGTTTCTCCCCAGCCCCAAAGCAAGTTTGATCTTCGGTCCATGGGCCAATACGGAGCTCTACGTACAGGGTGGATTCAGTTACCACACGAACGACGTGCGTGGATCAACGCAACTGTATGAACCGGTTTCACCAGACTATCCTTACTACAACACGCCCAACCCTCTTAGAATTCCATTCCTGGTCCAAACCAAAGGTGGGGAAGTCGGAGTGCGTACTGCGGCCGTCCCACAGCTGCAAAGCACTGTTGAGGTCTGGTACCTCCATAGTAATTCCGAACTGCTGCAGGATGGCGACACCGGAGGCACGACTCCCTCAGTCGAGTCGAGCAACCGCTACGGTATAGAAGTTGGGAACTACTACACGCCCACGGCTCATTTGGTTTTTGATGCCGACTTTGCGGACTCCCGCGCCATTTTTACGCAAAACGACCCATTCGATTCGACGTTTTACTACACGACCCCAACGGGTCAACAGCTTTGCGCAAAAAACTCGAATTGCTTTGGGCTTATTCCGATAGGGGGCGGCGCTTACCTGCAAAATCCGAACGGCAAGGATGTACCCGAAGCAGTTCGCTGGGTGGTTTCAGCGGGCGCCACACTGCAGGATTACAAACGCTTTTCGGCCAGTTTGCGCCTGCGCTACTTTGGCCCGCGCCCTTTGACGTCCGATGGAATTTATACCTCACCCTCAACGGCGTTGGTCAACCTGGAGGCTAGTTATAAGTTCAACGAGAACTGGAGCCTTGTGGGCGAAGTTTTGAATTTGTTCAACCGCCGGGATCACGACGTTGACTACGCCTATGTGTCGCAAATAACGCCAGCAGCCGGGCTGGAGCTGCCATCAACCCCGCCAACAACACTTGCAGGGCAAGAGCAGGTTGCGAGTGTTGTGAATGCTAACGCAGCATTCACAAGGATTATGCACCCCGTCGAACCCGTTCAGGCGCGATTCACTTTACGTTACAGTTTCGGTCGCTGAAAAACATGTTGCCCTCGGTCCTTCTTGAACTTCGTCGGCTTGAAATGATTTGCTATTTATCCTGTGCAGAGGGCCGGGGTTGGCTACCCCTTGCTATTTTTCCGGTACTGGTGCCGTTTCCCCGGCACCAGTACCATTTTTCTTCGTCCGTAGGACCCTACGTTAAGTTGGGGATTTCGACACGGCAGGGAAAGTGAACTCTCGAAATCCTGCTCAGGGAAAGAGGCCTTCTCTGGTACGGATCACGGGCAAACCGGAAGCAGGCCGCCCAGCAATCCATCTCGGATACACCCGGTTTCTCTCCTCCTACTGCATCAGTTGCCAGGTGGAAGGTCCAGACCGCGACGGCGAAGAGCGTAGCGTCGATGCGTTCGCGAGCCCTAATCTTCGTGACCATTCCAATTCCGAAAAGCAGCGGAATTCCAGAGGAAGAGAGCGGGACGGAACCGTTGGAAGCGGCGGTGTAGGCTGATCTCAAAGTGCTGCGTCCCATCTTTCTGCATTCCGATCTTTGCGGCCGAGCAAAAGCGATAACCACAGGGTACACGGAGCGCACGGAGAAATCTGCGATCGATTACTGCATCAGGCGCCAGGCGCCATAAGCCCAGACTACGGGGACGGCGAAGAGCATGGCGTCAATGCGATCGAGCATGCCGCCATGGCCGGGCAGGATGGTGCCGGAGTCTTTTACGCCGGCGCCGCGCTTGATGAGCGACTCGACCAGATCGCCGAGCTGCGCGGCGATATTGACCAGTGCCGACAGAACAATGATGGGCCAGAGTTGCGGCTGCTCCAGACCGAACATGCCGCCGCTGCGTTCGATGAGGCCGGCGCGAAGCAAAGCGGCGCTGATGGCGGGAGCGTACTGCATCCAGAGCGTGCCGACAATTACGCTGGCGACAATGGACGCGATTGCGCCTTCCCAGGTTTTTTTCGGGCTGATCTCGGGCGACATACGGTGACGGCCAACGGATTTGCCGATGAAATAGGCGAAGATGTCTCCTGCCCAAACGGCGAGTAGGGTGTAGATCGTCCAGATGGCCCCGGCGGGCTGCTGGCGAATAGCGATGAGCAGGGCCATGGGCACGGCAATATAAAGGAAGGCGAAAGACGATGCTGCGGCGGCGGGATAGCCCGCGATTAAGCCGGGCGCTGAGCTGGGCCGATGCATGGCCACGGTCAGAAAGACGAACGGCGCTAGCGCGGCGGCGAGGGCGGCTCCGTAAAGGACGGCTGTCGCTTCGACCAGAGGCGTGCGATTGGCGGAGGCGAGCGTGATGAACCCAAAAAAAAGCGCGACAAAGGCGTAGGTGGCTGGAGCCAACGGCTGTACAGCGTAGTGAGCTGCCAGTTTCAGAAATTCGGCGATGGCTAACAACGCGACCAGAGCGGCGACGATTGAGAGCAGATAGAGCGGCGCCTTCAGCACCAGCAGCAGAACGATGGGGATAAGAACTACGGCGGTCGCGACGCGGGTCAGCATTTCTCAGGCGTGCGGTCCGGTATTCAGCCTGGCGGGCTGGCGCTCGGACGCGTGACCATCGTGAGAATGACCGTCGGCAGCGTGACGGTCGGAACCGTGACCATCGGGACCCAAACCGCCGTAGCGGCGATCGCGCTTCTGATATTCTTCGATGCCTTCGAGCAGTTGCACTCCGCGAAAATCGGGCCACAGAGTCTGTGTAACATAGATCTCGGAGTAAGCCAGCTGCCAAAGCAGGAAGTTACTCAGGCGCATTTCTCCGCTAGTGCGAATTACTAAGTCGGGGTCGGGCAGGCCGCGGGTATAAAGATGTTCACTAATCGCCTGCTCGTCGACGGTCATGTGATCGAGGCCGCCGTTGCGGGCAGCCGCTTCGGCGAGCGCACGAAAAGCGTCGACGATTTCGCTGCGGGCGCTGTAATTGAGCGCAAGTGTGAGCAACATGCCGGTGTTCTTCGAGGTTGCGCAGCTGGCTTCTTCCATTTCACACTGTACCGACGGCGGTAACTCGCGCTGGCGGCCGATGTAATTCAGGCGAATGTTGTTGTCGTTAAGGGTCTTGAGTTCTTCGCGCAGATAGCGGCACAGAAGGCGCATCAGGAAATCGACTTCGGTCTTCGGGCGCTTTTTCCAGTTTTCTTCGGAGAAGGCGTAGAGCGTTAGCGCGGGGATGCCGATGCGCGCGGCGGTTTCCACTGTGGAACGTACGGCGGCCACGCCGGCGCGATGGCCGGCAACCCGCGGCATGTGACGGCGGCGGGCCCAGCGCCCGTTACCGTCCATGATGATGGCGATGTGCTGGGGAAGACGCGCGCGATCAAGCCGCAGGTAGACTTCAGTTTCCTTGCGGTCCATCTTCATCCCAGCCGGAACTGTGTGTCCCAAGCGGAACTCTCCCAATCGAAGCTAACACAGGGATTCTTGGGAGCGCAATTGCGCTAAGAGCTTCGGGCCCCGAGCCGCGAGCCACGGGCATGCTGACTTTCACGACTGCCCGACGGGCGAGACGTCGGTAGTGGTGCTTTAGCGTGGAGCCCGAGACGTCCGTCGCTCCCCGCTACAGAGCTTCTCGCGGAAAGATGGCCAGCTCCAGGCGCTCCGTGTGGCGGATGACGGTCATGGTGCATTGCACGCCGACCTGGGCATCGGTCAACAGGCGATGCAGGTCATCGACTCCGGCCACAGGTTTTTCGCCTAGGGCTACGATCACGTCGCCTTCGCGCAGACCTGCGGCGCGCGCCGGGCTGCGCTCTTCGACGCCAAGCACGACAACTCCCGTTTCCTGCGGCAGACTGTAGAAGCGCACCACGCGGCGATGGATGGGAACGGTTTGTGCGGAGACTCCGATGTAGCTGCGGCGGATGCGGCCATCGCGCAGCAAGCGGCTGGCGACGAATTTCGCGGTGTTGATTCCGATGGCGAAACAGATTCCCTGCGCGGGCAGGATGGTTGCCGTGTTGACTCCGATCACCTGGCCGCGCGAATCGACCAGCGGGCCGCCGGAGTTGCCGGGGTTCAGCGCGGCATCGGTCTGGATCACATCTTCGATCAGCCGGCCGGAATACGAGCGCAGCGAACGGCCGAGAGCGCTGATGACCCCGGCCGTCACCGTGGATTGAAAACCGTAGGGATTGCCGATCGCGATGGCCATCTGGCCGGGGCGCAGTTGCTGCGAATCTCCCAGAGGAACGGCCTGCAATGCGGAGGCCTCATTGCCATGAAGATCGAGGCGAATTACGGCGAGATCGGTCGCAGGATCGTCGCCGATGGTGTGGGCCGGCGCGCGGCGTCCGTCGGCAAGCGTCACCTCAATGCGGGTTGCGTCGTGCACGACATGGCTGTTGGTGAGGATCAGGCCGTCGGGCGTAAAGACGAAACCGGAACCGCCTCCGCGGCGCTCGCGCGGGTCGGCTGAGCGAGCGCGGCCGCCTGCCTGACGCACAGCTTGATGAACTTCGACATTTACTACTGAGGGACTGACTCTTTCTACCGCGGCCGTTACTGCTCGCGAGTACGAATCCAGCAGGGCGGCGTCTCCAGAATCGGCAGACGTGGCGCGCACCGGCTCTTCGGGCAAACTCCCGCCTAAGTGCGAAGAAAGGGACTGTATGAAAACACTATCCAAGTTCATGCTGGATAGATGAAGGCCGATGCGAATTCGATTCTACGCGCTGCCCAGGCTGCGCGCGGGACAGCCGAGGGGGCGGTCGCTATGCAATTCAGTTAGGCATGGCTGACGCCATACGCGTTCAGCACATCGCGCAAAGTCACAATCCCTTCCAACTTGTGTATGTCTCCGCGGTTCACGACCGGCAAAAGGTCAATCTGATTCGCGCCCATGCGCTGAAGCGCCAGATCGAGACCCTGGTCCAGGTGAACGTGCGGAAACGCCAAGGCGTCTACGGTCTCGCTGAGCTCCTTGTCAGCACCTTCCGCCAGTTGTTGCTGCAGGGTCGCAAGGTTGATTACGCCGATTACACCTCGTCGATCGATCACCAGCCAGGTTCGAACCTCGCTCGATCGCACTCGCTCCAGTGCCTCCCCAACCGTGAGCTCGGCGGGCAGAAACTGTTTCGCAGGCTGCATAACAGCCACCACCTGACGCTGGCCATATCTTTGGCGCGTCTCCGCTGTGGGCAAGTGGATACCATCCTGCATGGCCAACCCTTCGTAGATGGGCTCGTGCTGCATCCGTGAAGCAACGAACAAACTCACCAGATTCGCGATCATCAGTGGGACGATGACGGCATAGTCCTGCGTCATCTCGAAGATCATCAGGACCGAGGTCATCGGAGTGCGCACCACGCCCGCGAATACCGCGCCCATCCCGACCAACGCGTAGGCGCCCGGCGTTGCGGTGTATGCGGGGAAGAAATGATGCGCAACCGTGCCCACCGTGCCTCCCAGCATGGCGCCGATGAACAAAGAAGGACCAAAGATGCCGCCCGCGTTGCCCGAAGCGTAACTGGTGGTGACGGCGAGAAGTTTGAGAACCACGAGCAGCGCCATCAACTGGAAGGCCATTCTTCCGTTCAGCGCGTCGCCGACGTACCCGTAGCCTACGCCCATAACCTGCGGCACGAACCAGCCCATCACGCCGACCAGCAGCCCTCCGGCCACCGGTTGGAACCAGACGGTTTTTTGCGGAAAACGCAGGAAGCGCAGTCGTATGCTGAGCAAGAGCCTGGTGAAGGCCGCGGAAACCACGCCGCCAGCCACGCCGAGAATGGCATAAACGCCAAACTCCGCCGGATGAATCAGTTGATACTGCGGAACTTTGAAGAGAGGATGGTCGCCGAGGAACACGCGCAGGACCATCCACGCCGTTGCCGAGGCGAGCACCACCGCGCCCATGACGGGGGCATAGAGATCGCCCGTGATCTCTTCGAGGGAAAACAGCACGGCTGCCAGCGGGGTATTGAATGCAGCTGCAATGGCGGCTGCCGCGCCCACCGGGATGAGTTTCTGGACCTGCTCGGTGCGCAGTCCGAGGGAGCGGCCGAGCACGGAACCGATACCGGCGCCAACCTGCACCGAAGGGCCTTCGCGTCCCAGCGGGATTCCGCTGGCCAGCGTTGCCGAGGTGCAGAAAAACTTGCCCAGCACGGTCCGCATTGTGATGCGGCCCTCGCGGGCAAACAAGGCAGCCTTGGTCTGCGGCACGCCGCTGCCGCGCGCGTTGGGAAAGTAACGATAGAGCAGATATCCAATGCCGAGCGAGCCTGCGACCGGGAAGAACAGCCGTCGCCATGGCGCGCCACCCGCCGGATACAACCGCATCCCCATGCGCTCGGTCAGCAGGATGAAGGCGACCACCGCCATGCCTGTCAAAGCGCCGATCACCAGCGCTAACACTAGAAATATCTGGCCATCACGTTGCCTTAGTTCGGCCACGCGATGCGACAGCCACGCTTTCCATCCACTCTGATTCGCTGTCTGAGTGCCTTCGGTCATCACTTGGAATTAACTCTAAGAATATCGTATTTATCCCCCGAAATTTTGAGTCGCGTGAAGGTGAAGGAATTTTGGGCGGTGTTTATTCTACGAGGGCCGCAATGGCTCTCAATTCTGGGTAGTGGTGCAGAAGTGTCTCCGGGGCGCCGCACTTTTTTCCGTTCAGCAGATGCCCGCTCCAGCGCATTGACAGCGGCTTCAATGGCGGACTCCGTCATCGAACGGAAACTGGGCTCCGCGCGGAATTCTTGTACACTACTCCGCCTTTCATCACAAATACGACGCGCCTGACGGCGGTGATGTCTTTCAGCGGATCGCCATCGAGCGCGATGATGTCCGCCTGCAGGCCGGGAGCGATCGAGCCAATCTGATCGGACATGCCCAACGCTTCCGCTCCGAGTGAGTTGGCGGAGACCATCGCCGCCATGGGGTCGATTCCGCTGTCGCGGACGCGATGAATAAAATCCTCGGCGTTGCGCCCATGCATGCCGGCTACGGCGTCGGTTCCGTAGACAATCTTGAGTCCCGGAATCTTGGTCGCGCGGCGCAGAAATTCCTGGCTCACCGGAATGAGTCGCGGCATGGCGGCAAAGCCTTCTTCCGTGTAATAGGGCGCAGCAAGATATTGGTCTCTGAACTGAAGATAGTTTTCGAGCAGCAATCCGGCCTGCGGATCGAGATAAGTCCCGCGTTCGGCCATCAGTTTCAGGTCGTCGTCGGAGGCGCCCAAACCGTGTTCGACTTCGGTGCATCCGGCGAGGGTCGAAGCGCGGACCGCGTCTCGATAAGCATGCACCAGCGAGCGCAGTCCTTGTTTCTTCGCTTCGTTGCAGGCGGCATTGAGCTGCTCCTGCGACATCGTCATCGAACCGCGAGTCATTCCTCCCGAGGCGTAAATTTTGATCAGGTCCGCACCCGCTTGTTTTTGTTTGCGAATGAAAGCGCGAATCTCCTCCGGCATTCCCGTGTCCGCGCCGCGCCCGGAAAGTGCTTCGTTCGCGGTCAGGATGCGCGGGCCGGGCAGCAAGCCTTGCGCGATGGCGTCGCGCAAGGGAACGTCTGCGGGCGAACCGACGCTTTGCACGGTGGTGAATCCCGCCATCAGCGTCAGCCAGGCATTCGACGCCGCGGAATACGTGGCTTCGGGCGTCGTCCCACCCTGTCCCGCGTTTTTTCCGTCCGGGCCGAAACTCCAGGTGATGTGGACGTGGGCGTCAATCCAGCCAGGCAGAAGCGTGAGGCCGCGTAGGTCGTAATCGACCGGTCCCGCTTTTGCATCGCCTCTTGCGTCGTTTTTCCGGTCGTTCTTGACCCTGTAGATCTCCACAATCCGCGAGCCTTCGATCACGATGCGCACGTTGTGCAGCACGTGGCCGTGGCCATCGAGCACGGTGCCTGCGGCGATCACGATGTGATGGTTGGGCTCAGCTTGGTTCGGCTCGGCTTTGTTCGAATCAACTTTGTTCGGAATTACCATTGGCGATGGAAGTCCCTGCGCAGACCCGCAAAGGCAAAGCATGCTCAACATAATCATGCTGAATCTGAACAAAATGATCTTCGCAGATGGCATCATCGTTGCGCCGGCGTTCATGGTTGCTTACTGCACCCACACCGTCTTTATATTTACAAATTCGCGGATGCCCTGCTGGGCCAACTCGCGTCCGTGACCCGAATGCTTCACCCCGCCAAACGGCAGCCGCGGATCTGAGGCGACCATCTTGTTCAGGAAAACCATGCCGGCATCGAGCTCATTGATGAACTTTTC
>JASHOU010000115.1 GCA_030038475.1 Terriglobales bacterium
TCATCTTTCCCATCCACTAAATTCGGCCAGCCGGGGACGACATTGGTGGTTTCAAAATACTCGACGCGCAGATGCCGATAACGTCGAAAAGTTTCGGCGATCCGTTCCTGTGAGAAAGATGAGTTAATGGCAAAAAGCCAGACTTTCTTAAGCCCATCAAGTTTGAGAGCAGGGGACTGGGTCGAGGTGAGGACTTCGGCAGAAATTTTCTCAACCTTGGACGGACGTGGCTGTTTGGAAAATTTGCCGTTTATGCCTGAGATGCTGCAATACTGCGGACGGAGATTTCGGGTATTCAAGCGTGCTGATAAGACTTGCAACACCGTTGAAGGATGGAGCATTCGCCGCGTAAAGGATACTGTCCATCTCGAGGGCTTAAGGTGTGAGGGGACGGAACACGACGGATGTCAGGCAGGTTGCCTTATTTTCTGGAAAGAGGCTTGGCTCAAGCGTGTCGAAAAGACTGTGGTGCGCACCGATGAGCTCCTCAGAAAGCTCACAACGCCGGCGGGAGTGGATGGATGGTGCGCTGTGGAGAGCCTCCTGGCCGCGAGTCAGACGAATAAGAATGGCGAAGATGAAGTTGTCTATACCTGTCAGGCTACCGAACTGCTCAAATTTACTGATTTCATGAAATGGTGGGACCCGCGCCAGTACATTCGAGACTTGCGTTCCGGAAATCTCGACAGTGGGCTGGCAGGAGATCCGCAATCGCATCGGCTGCTCGAACTGATACTTGGGATTTTGCAGGTAATGCGCGCAATGATCATGAGCGTTTTTGTCGAAAGACGAGGGGTTCGATATCCGTTTATCGCTGGTACCCAAGAAAGGGGCACAATCGAGGCGCTGAATCTTCAGCCCGGCGAACTTGTCCAGGTGCGATGCAAGGAAGAGATTATGGCCACGCTCGAGAAGAGTCAGCGCCACCGCGGGCTCTGGTTCGACGCGGAGATGATTCCATACTGCGGCGGAATCTACCGAGTGCTTCGGCGAGTGCACCATATCATCGACGAAAAAACGGGGAAGATGATCAATATGAAACACCCATGCATCGTCCTTGAGGGAGTCGTTTGCAAATCCGATTTTCATCGTCTTTGCCCGCGCGCGATTTATCCTTACTGGCGCGAGAACTGGCTGAAGCGAGTCACTGATGTTGTGTCATCAGACCCCATGAGGCAAATGGCGGAAGTTCACGCAGCAGATTAAGCAACGTTCTTAGCAAATGCGTGTGCGGTTCGCATCCGTACTGAACAATGACGCAGGCGATTTCACGTTACCTATTACCGGTTGTTCTGGTCGTTTTTGGAGCGCCGTTTGTCGTTTTGTTTTTCTACTCCACTCCTGCGGCGGACGATTTCTGTTTGGCAACACTTTCCTACGGTGGAGTGCCCCAGCGCAGCGTCTGGGCAATGACCTGGATATACTATACGAAATGGTCTCCGCGATGGCTTACGTATCTCTTACTCAGCGGAGTGACCAGTCATGTGGATATGGCCGCAACTTATGGCTGGATGCTGTTGGTCGTCGTTGCCGCCAGCCTCGCGGCACTGTGGTATTTTTTTCGAACCTTCTTCGGTCTAAGTCGTGGAACATCATTACTTGCGGCGGCGCTTTTTGGGGCAGCCTGGACTGCAAGCATCGCTAGCCCCGATGAACAGGTTTACTGGCTCACGAACGTAGTCGTATACAACCTGCCGCTCTGCAGCCTGCTCGTTCTTGTTAGCCTGCTGCACCAACCTCGTCGCCGCACGTGGTACTACGTTCTAATAGCGGCGTTATCAATAGCGGTTCCGGCGCAGCATGAGATCGCCGGCACGTTTCTCCTTGTGCTGCTGATTGCTGTTGTCGTCATCCTGCGAGTCAAGCATATTCCGGCCCGTCAGTGGTACTTCAGCCTTGTCATGACCGCGTTCAGCTATGGAGCCGTCATGCTTTCGCCAGGCAATGCATCCCGCGCGGCACAGGAACACCGGCCGTTGTGGGACATCGCCCACCTTCCAAGGTGGATAGCACATGCTTTCTATCATGGTGTCACTTGGTTGTCTGTTCCTGCCGTGCTCTTAGCAGCATTTTGTATTCTTTTGTTGGTTCAGCAGGATCGGCAGAATTCGGGCGCAACGGACGGGATACCAAAATGGTTCGGTACAGCCGGTCTTTGTGCGATGTTTGTGGTTTTATGTGAGTGCGCGTTGATCGAGATGACGACAGGCACCTGGTTGCCTGATCGTATCGTCGCCTGTTTCCAACTTTTGTTCTGGTTGCTTCTGGTATGCGTGATTCTGACGGGCGCGCAGGAAATCTACCAAGTGCGGTTTGCACAGGGCACAAAGATCGCCGTATTCACACTGCTGGCAGTCGCTCTTCTGGGATCGGAGAATTTTCGATCAGCGGTTGAAGACCTGCGCGGTCCCGCTGAATCATGGTGGCGGATTGATCGTGCACGACTCAGCCAGCGCGGCGGTGCGTTGCAGTTCACTTCGCCTACCGAGTATCCCAAGTTGGCCAAGCCCCAGATGCTTGCCGGTGACCCGACGTGTTGGGCGAATGAGTGCCTTGCAAACTATCTACACGCTTCGACGGTGACCGTCAAAAACTCCAGGGATGAATGCCCGCACTGAGTGCACAAAGTTTTTATTTCTCAAGAGACATGCAATCAAGTAGGTATCGCACGTGAGACACGGGAGCATGAGGCCGTTGGCCTGGACCAATTTCGGTGACCGCGGTGCTATGCCGCTGTTAACCGTCGTCGTTCCATGTAAGAACGAGGATGCCGTGCTCCGCGAGACTAACGCCCGCATCATCGCCGTGCTCCAGAAACTTCCGGCTAGCTTCGAAATTATATACATAGATGACGGCAGCACAGATTCGACATTCAACTTACTCCGCGAGTTTCAAGCTGCAGACAGCCGCGTTCGTGTAGTACAACTTTCTCGAAATTTCGGGCATCAGGTTGCCATTACGGCCGGCCTGCATCATGCAGCTGGAGATGCGGTTGTGCTGATCGATGCCGACTTGCAAGATCCTCCGGAAGTCATAGCCATGATGTTTGAGCGTTGGCGCAGCGGTTTCGACGTGGTATATGGGCTGCGAACCGAGAGAGATGGCGAAACTCTGTTCAAACTCTGGACCGCGAAAGCCTTCTATCGCCTTCTCAACCGCCTTTCCGGCATCCCGATAGCTCTGGATACCGGCGATTTCCGTTTGATGGACCGCAAGGTGGTTAACGCCCTCCTCGACATGCCCGAACAAGACCGCTTTTTGCGAGGCATGGTCAGCTGGCTCGGTTTTCGTCAGGTTGCGGTCCCTTACCGACGAGCTGCCCGCCACGCTGGGGAGACCAAATACCCATTTTT
>JASHOU010000116.1 GCA_030038475.1 Terriglobales bacterium
GACGTTTCATCGGCGAACACTCCAAATAAGCCATGCTGCCCCGATTCCGCGTCGCGCTGCGCTTTCTGCGCCTGCTCAATCGCCGAATCGAGCGCCTGCATGAGCTGAGCGCGGCGACCAAACGAATCCATCGCACCGCTCTTGATCAGCGACTCCAGCACGCGCTTGTTCAACAGACGCAGATCCACTTCCTCGCAGAACTCATGCAGCGACCGAAAATCCCGCCCCAGCTTCTTTCGCGCCGCGCCGATCGAATCGATTGCGTTTCCGCCAACATTCTTAACCGCCGCGAGCCCAAACCGGATCGCCTGCCCATGCGGCGTAAAATTCGCATCGCTCACATTGATATCCGGAGGCTCAACCGCAATCCCCATCTCGCGGCATTCGTTGATGTACTTCACCACGCTATCGGTGTCGCCGGTGATCGAGGTCAGCAATGCCGCCATAAACTCGATGGGATGATGCGTCTTCAGATAAGCCGTGTGATACGCCAGCAGCGCGTAAGCCGCCGAGTGCGACTTATTGAACCCGTATCCCGCGAACTGCGCCATCAGATCGAAAATCTTCTCGATCTTTTTCGGCGGATAGCCGCGCTGCGTCGCACCCTGCACAAAGCGCTCGCGCTGCGCCGCCATCTCTTCAGGCTTCTTTTTTCCCATCGCGCGCCGGAGCAAATCGGCTTCTCCCAGCGAGTAGCCCGCCAGTTTGTTGGCCGCTTGCATCACCTGTTCCTGATAGACGAAGACGCCCAGCGTCTCCTGCAAAATCTCCTGCAGTTCCGGCAACTCGTATTCAATCTTGCGGCGTCCCTGTTTGCGCTCGATGAAATCGTCGATCATCGCCATCGGACCGGGACGATAAAGAGCATTGAGCGCCGTCAGGTGTTCGACCGAGTTCGGCTGGTAACGTCGCAACACGTCTCTCATGCCGTGCGATTCAAACTGAAATACGCCTGACGTCAGTCCTTTATGAAAAACTCTCTCGTATGTCTCCTGATCTTCCAGCGGAATGTCGTCAAGCGTCAGCCGCTCGCCTTTCTGCGCGATCAATTTCAGCGTGTCGTCGAGAATGGTCAGTGTCGTCAACCCGAGAAAATCCATCTTCAGCAGGCCCATCTTTTCGATCGCGACCATATCGAAAGCAGTGACGATTTCGTCGTTCTTCGTCTTGTGCAGCGGCACCAACTCAATCAACGGACGCGGCGAGATCACCACGCCCGCCGCATGCACGCCCGAGTTCCGCACCAGGCCTTCGAGCTTGCGCGCCGTGTCGAGCAACTGCCGCACCTGCGGATCTTTCTGATACGCCTCCTGCAGTGCCGCCGATTCCGTCAACGCGTCGTCCAGCTTGATATTGAGCGTGGTCGGCACCATCTTCGCGATCCGATCCACATCGCTGTAGGGCATGTCCATTGCACGCCCCACGTCTTTGATCGCAGCTTTTGCCGCCATGGTTCCAAAGGTGATGATCTGCGCCACATTTTCGCGCCCATATTTATGGGTCACGTATTCGATCACTTCACCGCGCCGGTTCATGCAGAAATCGATATCGATGTCCGGCATGGAAATGCGCTCCGGATTCAGAAAACGCTCGAACAGAAGTTCGTGCTGTAACGGGTCGATATCCGTAATCCCGAGCGAATAAGCGACGATCGAGCCCGCCGCCGATCCGCGTCCCGGTCCCACCGGAATGCCGCGTTCGCGCGCGTAGCGGATGAAATCCCAAACAATCAGGAAATATCCCGAGAATTTCATCTGCTGGATGATGGCAATCTCGCGTGTCAATCTCTGTTCGTATTCCGCGAGCGAATGTTTCAGCCGCCCGCCAGCCGCCGCCGCGCGCAAGCTCTCCATACGCCGCGCGAAACCTTCGCGCGTGATGTGCTCGAAATAGCTGTCGAGAGTAAATCCGTCCGGAACTTCGAAATGCGGAAACGGGCTGGGAACTTTTTCCAGGTGCAGATTGCAGCGCTCGGCAATCGCGAGCGTGCGCGCAAGCACATCGGGAGCATCCTTGAACACGCGCAGCATCTCGTCGCCGCTCTTCACGTAGAACTGCGTGCCCTGGAATCGCATCCGGTTCTCGTCCTGAATCGACTTGCCGGTCTGCACGCAGATCATCACATCCTGCGCGTGCGCGTCGTCTTCGCACAGGTAGTGGCTGTCGTTGGTCGCGACCATCGGCAGCACAAGGTCTTTTTCCAGTTGGAACAGGCCCGAGCGGATGCGATGTTCCATCTCCAGACCCTGGTCCTGAATCTCCAGGAAGAAATTTTCTTTGCCGAAAAGGTCGCCGTAGAATCCGGCCGCAGCGCGAGCCGCTTCGTAATTCCCCTCCATCAGGCGCTCGGCCACTTCGCCCTTCAGGCATCCGGAAAGTCCGATCAAACCCTTGGCGTGCTCTGCTAGAAATTTCTTGCTCACGCGCGGTTTGTAATAGAAGCCGTGCAGCGAGGCTTCCGACGTAATCTTTACCAGGTTGCGATAACCCTCTTCGTTTTCCGCCAGCACCAGCAGGTGGTGGTAGCTATCGCCTTCGGGCGGAGTGCGCTCGATGTTGTGATCTTCTTTCTTGCAGATGTAGAGCTCACAGCCCACAATTGGCTTCACGCCAACCTTGTGCGCCGCATTCACAAAATGCACCGCGCCAAAAATGTTGCCATGGTCGGTCATGGCGACCGCGGGCATGCCGAGTTGATCGACGCGCGCGACAAGTTTTTCGACGTCACACGCGCCATCGAGCAGCGAATAATCGGTGTGCAGATGCAGGTGTACGAATCCGCTTTGACTCATGAATTCCCTGGTCCTATTTCCTGGTGAGTTTCACGCGCGCGAAGGGCGACAGCTTGCCTCGATCCTCATTATCGATGCGCCACTCCCACGTGTCGGTGCTCCTGCTATAAGCGAAAGTCGTATGGGTGTTGCCGTCGTCGCTCTTGAATAAAAACACAATTCCGTCTCCGTCGCGCTTCCCGTGCGCGATCCCTTGCGCCGACAGGCCGCCTCCGCTGGTCGTGTCCAGCCACAGGCACGTATATTCGTCCGTCGATTTGTTCCACTCAATGAAAACGATCGCCTCATACGCCGCCTGGCCTTGGGCGTTCTTCTCGCGCGAAGTTTCGTGGAGCCGAACGTACTCACGGCGCAGCACCCAGTCGGATTCTATGTCGTGCTTCGTTTCCCGTCCGGCAATCGTTCCTTGAAGGATCCAGCTGCCGGTCAGATGATCGAGCAAAGAATCCGAACTTCCAGATGGCTGTGTCAAAGCTGGGAAGCAAACGACGAAAATCAGAGCAATGGTTATAAGAGTTGTCTTCATTGGTCGATGTTCAACTTGTATTCTCAAGCGACGATTAGTCGTGTGGCTTTTTGGCTGGTGGCTTTTGACTCATTCTAATGGCTGGAGGACATCGCGCAACGCCTGAAAGTGGTGCAGTTTGATTCGGCGTGCGGTCAACGCACGATCTGTAGCGAGAGCGATGGTCCCGGCACCTGAAAATCGACGCCGCGATCGTCATTCATCTTTATAGTGGCAGGAATATCAAGCTGCGCCAGTGGAATTTTCTTCGCGGCCTTCTCGTTGAGCACCCACAGCGTTCCGCCGGCAATGGCGTAGTTATGCACTTCTTCTACGTGCTGGTCGCGGAACACCAGCGCCGTCGCGGGTTCTTCTTCTTTCGGGCGATTGCGCGCTTCTACGTCGGCTTGCAAGCGGTCGATTTTCTGGTTCAGAGCCTGCACGTCGCTGCGCAATCCACCGTTCTCAGAGTACGGAGGAGGATACGCGGAACCGGCACCATAGGACGCATACGCATCCTGATCTCCGCTATCGTTGTCATTGTCATAGTCATCCCAGGCGTAATAGCCCCAGGGATAATAGCCGTAGGGATAGTATCCCCAACCGCGATAGAAGCCTCTGCCGTAGTAGGGATATCCGGTGCGAATCCGAATGCTCGTGTGGTTTCCGAAGCCGCCGCGAAACCCACCTGAAGCATGTCCCATCGCGACGTGCCCACCGGAGAAATGCGCGCCGCCTGAAGCAAAGTGCGCGCCACCTCCGCCGCCATGCCCACCCCGTTGTGCCCACGCCGGGAGCGCGAGCAAAAGGAGGCCCAACGTCGCTATATACTGCCAGCGCCGCATGGTCACATTATAGCCCACTTTGGGCCGCCCCGATATGGAAACCATTTGCCGAGATCCATGGCTGGTAGCGTGCTCGTCGATCCCGTAGACCTGCCAGGATCGACCGCCCATTTGGTATTTCGGCCCTTACATCCAGCGGAAGCCTCTTATCTGCCCTTTTTCTTGCCTTTCGCTTTGGGCTTCGTCTTCGATTTAGCCGGGGATTTGGGTGAAGTCTTGGTTTTAGCCGCTGGTTTCGGAGGTTTAGCCGGTTTACCTGGTTTCTTTGCCGATCCCCTCTCGGATGGCTTGCCCACGCCAGCGGCGACCGCTAGCTTCGCAGGAGCAGGAGAAGGAGAAATGGTTTTTTCTGGAACCACGGTTTTCTCAGCCGCAATAGGTTTTTCCGCCACGGCCGCTTTTGCCGGCGCAACCGATTTCTTTGCCCCAGCCTTTGCCACCGGAACCGCAGGACCCACCCCTGCCGCTGCCGCAGCGGCCTTAGCCGCTCTGCCGCGCCTGGCTGGCGGCGGAGGTGGAGGCGGCGGTGGGGGTGAGAGCGGCTTCAGATATCGCAGCGTTTCGGTCCGCGAACGCAGTTTGCCGTCGAGCAGCAGCAGAAACACATCGTTCGCAATCTTCGAATAGTTTGGTATTTCCGGAGTGATCCGCAACTCCGTCATCTCCGGCAACGGGATCTTCTGCTGCACCTGCCGCCACTTGGTAAAGAAGTTTTTGATCTTTTGCGCCACCGCCTGATTTCGCGCCGTGATCGCAAGAAAAAGAACCATCTCGGGCCGAGCCGACGACAACAATTGCCACGTCCGTGACGGCGTCGCCGCTTCCTTGCCAGTCAAACGCTTCGCCAGACTCTGCGCGTTGTCTTCCAGATCTTTCCACGCTTCGACCAGATCCTTGCGCGGAATCGCCCGCCTCAAGTCGCCAATGTCCTTGTCGCCCATCCTGTCGGTTAGGAAATAAAGCACCGCCGGCGCAACATCCGGCGTATATCCCAGCTCATTCATCTGCTGCCGCGTCTTCATCAACGCGCTCAATCCGCCAGCGTCCACCTTCGCCGTGCTCCAGCGCGGATTCAATACCTTCAGCCATCCCTCTCTCTCATAAGCCTTTAAAATGCTGAGCGGATCGTCCTCATATGCCAGCTGTTCGATTTCATAACCAATGCTCGAACTGCGGATGTACTCGATGTAATTGTTTTCCTTGCCCGATTCATAACGCGCCTGCGTCCGCTCTTCGAGCGGCCAGTGAAAGCGCGTTGTAAAGCGCGTGGCGCGGATCATCCGCGACGGATCCTCGAGAAACGCGTAGTTATGCAGCACGCGGATCACCTTGGCTTCAATGTCGGCCGCTCCATTGAACGGATCCATCAACAGCCCGCGCGATCCCTCGTTCAGCGACAGCGCCATCGCGTTCACCGTGAAATCGCGCCGCCGCAAATCTTCAATAATCGTCGCCGGAGCCATCTGCGGAGCTTTTCCCGGCTTGTCGTATTTTTCCGATCGCGCCATGGCAACTTCGGCGCGCACTCCGCCGGGCAGCGTCAACAGCAACGAACGTGTCTCGTCGTCGGCGTCGCCGACCACCGACCCCGCGCGTTCCAGATCCTTTTGCAGCTTGAGCGCATTCCCCTGCACCGCGAAATCCAGGTCGCGGATGGGGAAACCGGTAATCATGTCGCGGATGGCGCCGCCGGTGAGATACAGATTCATGCCCGCCGCTTTGGCGGCGTCTAAGACCAGGGCGACTGCCTTTTGCTGATCCGGCGAGAGCCGGGTTTCCAGCGTATAGATGTAATCGGCCATGCGTTCCTGGACGCCTTGCGGTGGCCTTTGCTGGCTCGACCGGGGCGTTATTCACAAGATTTCCACAGGGAATCGGCGGGCACCCTGACGAATCGCCCAGCTGCGGAATCTAACTCTCTCTGTACGCTAGACTTATACCGCAAGACATTACTGCCAGTAAACAAGTGAAAATAACACAAGGTTTACAGTTTGGCTACTATGAAGGCACAAACTGCCCCAACTCATGGCGAAAATGCGAGAATCCCATCTGGAACTGTGTGGCACTCTGTGGCGCGGGCGCCCTCGCCTCGCCCGCGAAGCTGTCTTACGATTTCCAAGATTTATAGTTTCACATGAGCTGAAAAGCGCCCGAACATGCCCTCGACCCATAAAAAAGTCATCGTCCGAAAGCACGACCGCGATTCCGTCAGCGGCTACGTTGCTCCCGCCGACTTTGTCGTCGAAGGCAAACTCGAACTGCTTAATACCTCCGGCAACGTGGTTGCCATCGATCTCCGCGACATCAAAGCCGTTTATTTCGTACGCGAATTTTCCGACGCCGACCTCATGCTTCGGAAGACCTTCACCACCCGCCCGCGGACTGAAGGTTTGTGGGTGCGGTTGAAATTCAAAGACAACGAGATAGTCGAGGGCATTTTGCCCAACGACCTCATGCAAAATCCCGCCGAAGGATTTTTGATGAACCCACCCGATCTGCGCTCCAACACGCAGCGCGTGTTCGTGCCGCGTTCCGCATTAGCGTCGGTAACGGTCCTCGCCGTGATCGGAGCCGGAAACCGCCGCCGCAGAGGTGGCGCTCCCGACACCCGCCAGGTCACCCTGTTCGAACAATAGAGCCAAGAGCTAAAAGCTAATAGCCAAGAGCTAGCAGCTAGTAGCTAGCAGCTAAAACCCACTACAATTTCAATTCACCATGAAACTCTCACACATCGCCCACGCCCTGAACGCTCGCCTCGAAAACGCTTCGCCCGAAACCGAAATCACCGGCGTTGCCGGCATCGAACACGCTCGATCCGGCCAGCTCACCTTCGTCTCGAATCCCAGATACAATGCCGCCGCCAAAACCACGCAAGCCTCGGCTGTGATCGTCCCCGAAGATTTTCCCGCCATCTCCGCAGGAATGTTGCGCAGCAGGAATCCTTATCTCGCCTGGGCCAAAGCCATCGAACTCTTCTACCAGCCGCCGCGTTATGCTCCCGGAATCCATCCCACCGCCGTCGTCCATCCCACCGCCAAACTGGGCGCAAACGCCCATCTCGGGCCTTACGTTGTCATCGACGCCGACGCCATCATCGGAGACAACGCCGTCCTCCTCGCCCACGCCGTCATCTATCGCGGCGCGCGCATCGGCAACAATTTCTTCGCCCACGCCCACGCCGTGGTTCGTGAATTCTCTCATCTCGGCGACAACGTTCTCCTGCAAAACGGCGTCATCGTCGGTTCCGATGGTTTTGGTTTTGCCAAGGATGACAACGGTCGCTGGTACAAGATCGTCCAGTCCGGCAAAGTGGTGATTGAAGACGACGCAGAACTCCAGGCCAACACCTGTATCGACCGCGCCAGCTTCGGCGAAACCCGCATCGGACGTGGCGCAAAGCTCGACAACTTGGTTCAGATCGGGCATAGCTCCACCGTCGGAAGCGACACCTTGCTGTGTGCCCAGGTTGGCCTCGCTGGCTCGACCGACGTTGGCAACAACGTCATTCTCGCCGGTCAAGTCGGCGTTGCCGGCCATTGCCGCATCGGCGACGGAGCCGTCGCCAGCGCACAAAGCGGCGTTCCCCACGATGTTCCCGCCGGAGCCATGGTCAGCGGCTATCCCGCCATCGATCGCAAACTGTGGCTGCGATGCTGCGCCGCCTACGCCAAACTTCCCGAGATCGCCAAGGCAATAAGAAAGTTATCGCCGCGCGAGTGAACTCGCGACTCCCCAAACCGAAGATTGGACCGAAGATTGGAAGGATCACCCGCGATGGCTATGGGATCTGGTTCGGGAAGTTTACTTGAACATAACTTTCACGTAGCAGTCTTGATGGACCGGTTGTCCATACTCATCGGAGCATGTGCCGGGGGCTAGCAGTGTGAGCGGTTGTTGTCTTCGTCGTCGGACCAGCCCGCGATGCCGATGAGCGACCAGTCTACGTAGCTACGTTCCTACTTCAGTTTGACGAAAAGCAAAACGAAAATTGACCAAACCCCAACCGTCACCGGAAACTGAACCAATTGAGCATCTCCCAACCTGCTTCCTCTCGGGACCAGAAACGTAAGCCCCAACATAGCCAAAGCGGTGAGCACTCCCAACAAGAACCTGGTTTTGGAATTCATGATTTGGTCTTGCCTCCCTGTTCGCCGAGTTATCTTTGCGATGAAGCATCATCCTCGCAATACCGCAAGGAGCGCAACTCTAAATCCGGCAGGGAAGCTCGGGCAGGGAAGGAAATCATACGGAGGCAGGCAGAGCGGTAAGTGCACGAAACGCGACTTCACAGTTTGCTGAAAAACTCGACGTTTGTCACGAATGGGAAGGGTACGAGTTCCACTCGTGCCGTTAAGACGTTGAAAATCGTTAGCGGCTTTAGTGCCTGGGGGAAGCTCCCTGCGCCGCGACCGAGTTTTTTAGAAAACTGTTCAGCCGCCTGGGGGGTCGCCTCAAAAGCGCATACTGAATCGCACCCTGCCTAATCGACCGACACGTCCCCCGAACCCGTGTGCACCGAAACCATCGGACCGCCGCCGCGCACCTTGCCAATCACGCTCTTGTGCGTCTCCTGGATGCGCCCCTGCAACGTAGTGCTCACCGGATGCCCCAGCGTGACCGTCCCCGAATTCGACGAAATGTCGACATCGAACGCCGCATCGGAGGGTACATTCAGCGTCACGTTGCCCGAGCCGGTCCGCACGCTCCACATATTCTTGGGCGAGCCTTTGCCGCGAATATCGCCGCTCCCCGCCTCGGCGTGAAATCCACCGTTGATGCCGTCCACCGTAATGTTGCCCGAACCGGTGCGCACCTCAACATCGCCCTCACCCATTTCTTCGATAACGATGTCGCCGCTGCCCGCTTTAATCCGCGCCGGTCCCGCCAGTTCGTGCCCGCGGATATTTCCCGACCCCGTCTCGAAATGCAATTCTCCCGTCAGCCGCGCCAGCTCCAGATCGCCCGACCCGGCCTCCAGATCGACCTTGCCTTTCAACCCTTCAATCCTCTGATTGCCGCTGCCGGTATGCGCGCGAAGCGCCGTATCTTCGGGAACCGTGATCTCATAGTCGATCGAAATATTGTTGATGTTCACGTAGTCGATGCGAATGCTGTTGCCGTTTTGGCGAATCGGAGGATTCGACTGCAACTCCTGCACCTCCGCCTTGTGATCGCCGCCAAACCACGACATGCTGGAGTGAATCGTGGCGTGGATTGCAACCGTCCCCGCGCTACCGTTCCGCACCGTCACGTCGCCCGACCGAGTCAGCACTTCCAGATCCACTGGCCCGCTCACCTGCAACGACCGGTCAAACGTCCCGATGGTTGAGCCAAAACTGGCCAGCGATGTAGCCAACACAAACGCCAACGCGCAAGCGGCTCGACTGATACCTCGATGGCGAACTAACAAAGCATGAGTCATATTTGTCACCTTATCCGATTTGTCATCCTGATTTTGTCTTGTCATCCTGAGCGAAGCGAAGGACCTATGCACTCCGACCGCAAAAGGAACATCCCGATCTAACACCTGACACCTAAGACCTGCCTTCCTACTGCAACACCACCTGGTCGCCTTCCTTCAATCCCGAGAGCAATTCGGTCTTGGCCCCATTCGAAATCCCAATATTGACGGCAACTTTGCGTTTGCCATCTTTCGCCTTCGGATCGGGCACCTCGACCGATGCCTTCTTATCCTTGTCGTAAAGGATCGACCCCTCCGGAATCTGCAGCACATTCTTGTGCTCATCGAGAATGATCTCGGCATTCGCCGTCATCATCGCCTTGAGCATTCCCTCCGGATTGTTGATCGAAACCCGTACCTCAAACGTCGTAACGTTATCTTTCTCCACGCCCATGGGAGAGATCTTCGTCACCTTTCCCGTAAATGTTTTGTCTTTGAACGACTCGACTTTAATCCGCGCCGGCTGTCCCAGGTAAACCTTGCCGATATCGCTCTCATCCACTTTGCCTTTGACATAAACTTCGCTCGTATCGCCGAGAGTCATAACCAGCGTCGCCGTCGAACCCAGCACCAGAATCGAACTCACCGCATCGCCAATTTCCACATCGCGTGACAACACAATTCCGTCCAGCGGAGACTCAATCGTCGTATAACCCAACTGCTCCTCGAGCTGTTTCAAGTTGGCTGCATCCTGCGACACCTGGCCCTGCGCCTGGCCAATCTTCGCCTGCAAAACCACCAGTTGCGCCTTGGCTACATTCTGTTTGTTTAACGCCGTCACGTAATTTCTCTCCGCGTCGTCCAGCGCCGAAGCCGAAACCACGCCTTCCTTCGCCATCCCCTGCGCCCGTTCGTACGCCCGCTTCAGCAGCGGAACATCTGGCCCCTCCGCATCCACCTTGGCGCGCTCCAGATCGGCCCGTGTTCCATTCAGGCTGGCCGTCGAGGTTTCCAGTTGCGCCCGCGCCTGGTCGACCCGCGCCTGGATCTCGTCCCGATCCAGTTCCGCCAGCAACTGCCCCTTCTTTACTCTGTCGCCGTAATCGACATAAAGCTTCTTCACGATCCCGCTGGCCTTGGACTTGACCTCGACCTCGGTGACCGGCGTGATCTTGCCCGTCGCGACTACGCTCTTCGCTAAGTCTCCGCGCTCCACCTTCGCCAGCTTCGAGGGATCGATCTTCGTTCCGCCGCTCGATGCCACCAGCGCGCCCGCAACCACCAGCACCACCACGGTGATCACCACCGAGCTCCAGATGATGATGCGTTTACGCCGCTTTCGCCTGCCATTGCCATTGCCTTCCACAACCGCCTCCTGCCTGACACCAAATCTTAAGACTGTCATTCAACTGTTGTTACGGGAAGAACTCAGGATTAGTTCCTCAAATCTTCATGGCTGCCGAAAGATGCTCGCCGGAAGATGAATGCTTGCTGCCATCCGCCGGCACATCTACTTAGACCGTCGGCCCACGAAAAAGAAAGCAATCGGTTTACGTTCCTACTCTGATTGGTACACTCCATTGTACTCGGGCTGAGTTGAGCAACAATCTCGCCAAAACTCCATGCGCCCCGTGGCAATGGTGCGGAAGAACGGGCGATCGTCACCGTGAAGGTAGCCGCACCTGGGAGGGCGCTAACGACGGCGAGTGTTGGCGTTCGTTGGCGGCCTGTTCTCAACGAACGTGTCGCGCATATAGTGCACGGGTCTCAACGTCACTCCAGTCAAGCGAGTGCCGAACGTGGCGCAGCCTGCAGGGTGGTTGTCGTGTTGTCAGAGGCTATTCTCGTGCGCCAACCGTAAGCGGAACCGCCAACTCGAACCCAAAGGCGGTTCCTGCTAGCGGCGGCGTTGTAGGGGTTAGACCGATGCCCCCGTCCGCAGCTGTTCCTGGTGCTGCTTCAGCCATGCCATAGCCGAGTTCCGGTCGGGGACCTCGACCATCTGAATTCCGGAGGGGCCGAGGTGAGCCGTGAAGCTCTTGATGGACATATTTGTTACCGCCGATCCCGCTGACTTGACCGTAATGAAGTACTTGATCCCGATCCCCGCGAAGGCCTTGAAAACCTCGGTCTCTATCAGTTTTTGGATTTCCGACGAAAATGCCCCTTTGGCCTGTGTCGCATCCATTACCCACGCTCGACCCCGATGCGTCCGGGCATAGGCAACCCCCTTTTGCAGGATCGCTTCGCGAAACTGCGGCGCTTTGATCGTGTAACTCGACCAGGTATCGAACACCGCCTTTACCTCATCATTCCATTCGACAACAAGTACTCCGGGTATTTCGTGGACTACCATGTTTTCCTCCGTGGCCGGCGAAAATGCCGGTGATTTTTACTTCAGTTTGAAGCCCCAAATTTTCCCTACTGCTCAAGTTGCGGCAAAGAAGCTGAGTCCCCAAGTGCAGCCAGGATAGGAGGCTACTCCCGGTGGCCCACGCTGATGGGTACCGCCAACTGGAACCAAAAAGCGTTCGTCGGCGGCCTGTTCTCCACGAGTGTGTCGCGCAAATACTTCACGGCAAATCCACCGTGAGAGATCAGGTTGAAGCGAACCTCGGGCCCAATACCCAAATCTCGTCCGCGATTTCCCCCGCTGTAGACCACGTTGTTCATCAGATCATCAGTCGTCTGTTTATAAAGAAAGCCGTTGACCCCAACCGCAACTTTCCTGTGGACTGCATGCATGCCGTCGAATTCCCACAGAAACTCTTGTCCGCTGTGGTAATTGGTGGCAACATCCGGCAGATTGATCAGGTATTGCAGTTTGGAGCTGATTTCTTCTTTACCCACCAGATAGGTAATGCCCCCCACCGGTCCGGAGGCATAATTGTTCTGTCCGATGTTCAGGACGTCACTCGAACTGTGCCCCGTTCCGGGAAAGTAGAGATCGCCCTCACAATAGAAATGCAAACGCCCGCGAACATAGGCAAGCCCAAGCGGGCTGATGTCTATGTTTCCAACGGCGAACTTCGAAAATAGCCCTGGGATGACATGAAGCTGCTGGTCAACGAAAGGAATGGCGATATTGCTCACCAATGTGCCGCCGAGGAAGTGAACACCCCAGTTATGGTTTATCTTGATAGCATTGGCAAAAACCCGCAGCCCGAACTCGACCGGGACAGCGTTCCCGTTTTGATCGTTCGTTTGGTTGGCAGACACAAAAGCCGTGTACTCGTAGAGCATCGTGCCGTGAGGCGGAGGCGTCATGCCCGGCATCACCGTTTCGACTCCGATGGGATAGACACTGGCTCCATTCTCGCTGGCCTCGGCTGGGCGCACCATTACCAGCACCATCAGCAGAAACGCGATTGAGACTCCCGAACGCCACCCTGAAGACCGCCAGCCTCGGTTCGCCTGTTGCTTATTAGCTCCCATTTTTTGATCTCCTCGGCCAGAAACTTCACGGCATTTCTGGCCCGGCTTCCTCATCAACTAACTCATCGGCGATTGCTGGCCGGATATCGGTTGAGTCACGGTGACCATAGTCGCGAGACGGAGGTAATCCGCTGCTCAGGCATCGCTCGACTCGGGCGGGGCCATCAAGATTCCCGTCACTTCGCCGATGAACAGACGGTGATCCTTGCGGAGGTTGCAGGCATGAGAAAGCTCAGCTTGTGGATGAAGCTAGCCATTGGCTTCGCGGTGCCGCTGTTGATTCTGGTGACAGTGGGCACCGTTGCGTATGTCTCACTTCAGAAGATGATCGGGCTGTCAGAAGACATTGCCAGCAAAGGCCGGTCCCTGAGCGTCATGCGCGATATCGAAAGCCGCATCAACAACCAAAGAGCCGCGACACGGGGGTTTCTCTTTGACAGCAGCAAACTGGAGGAAGTCGAGCAGTACAACGAAGACAATCGCCAGATTGCCGACAGGTTTGCAGAGCTAGGGACGTTCGTCCACACCGACCGGGGGAAGGCAATTCTGGTTCAGATCCGGGAGGAGTCGGACGAATATCACAAGCAAATCGATCACATCATTGCCTTGCAGCGTGCCGGTGAAACCAGGCAAGCCATCGCACTGGTATACGATCCCCACACCACCGCCACTAGGAAGAAACTCACAAAAGATCTTGGAGATTTGATTCAACGGGGAGAAGACCTCGCCGCGGCCTCGCGCCACCAAGAGGAAGCGGACAAGTCCAGAGCCATAACCATATTTTTGAGTCTCACTATAGCCGGCCTTATTGCCGGCGTTGCCATGGCGACATACATTGCCCGCAACATTACCGTGCGCGTGTCGCAGATGGTGGTCTCGATGCAAGCCATCACCGACAACGATCTCTCCTGGGATGACATGATCATTAGAAATAAAGATGAAATCGGTGTCGCCGGAGCGCTGCAAAATCGGATGAAGAATCACCTGCGCGACATGGTGCGGTCCATTGCCGACGCCGCGGCGCACGTCGCCAGCGCAAGCGAGGAACTCGCCAATACCAGCCAGCAGATCACAGCCAATTCCGAGGAAACCTCAGCTCAGGCGAAAGTGGTCTCGACCTCCGCCGAGCAGGTCAGCCAGAACTTGCAGACCGTCGCCACCGGCGCAGAAGAAATGGGAGCCAGCATCAAGGAAATCGCCCAGAACGCCACCGCAGCCGCGAAAGTTGCCACCTCCGCCGTGAAAGTAGCCGAAACTACAACCACAACCGTCACCAAGTTGGGTGAATCTTCGACCGAAATTGGACAAGTCATTAAGGTCATCACCTCGATCGCTCAGCAGACAAATCTCCTTGCCCTGAATGCCACCATTGAGGCGGCGAGAGCCGGCGAAGCAGGAAAAGGTTTCGCCGTCGTGGCCAACGAAGTAAAGGAATTGGCCAAGGAAACTGCCAAAGCTACCGAAGACATCAGCCGCAAAATCGAAGCCATCCAGCACGATACCAAGGCGGCGGTTGAGGCCATCGCTACCATCAGCGGCGTGATTAATGAAATCAACGGAATTTCAAACACCATCGCCACGGCGGTCGAGGAACAAAACGCCACCACCAATGAGATGTCGCGGAATGTAAACGAAGCGGCGCGCGGCGGCGGCGAGATCACGCACAATATCGCGGGCGTGGCCCAGGCTGCGGAAAACACCTCCCGCGGCGCCACAGACACGCAGAAGGCCGTTGAGCAATTAGTCGAGACCTCGGCCGAACTTCAGCGCTTGGTCCAACATTTCAGGGTTGATGGTGCCGGCCGCAAACACGGCGGACAAGACTCACCGCGTGCCATAGCGGCGCGCGCTGGAATGTAGCTCAGCGTACAAAGGTTCCCGGGGCCCTACGACCTTTAAAATGTTAAAATTAACTTTCCATGATTGCATCCGTGCTCCTGCGGGTGTTTGTCGTTTTGCTTCTCGTCGCGGTCAACGCCTTTTTCGCCGCAGCCGAGTTCGCCCTCGTCAGCGTGCGCGAAACCCGCATTCTGCAGCTCATCGAAGCCCGCCGCGCCGGCGCCCGCATCGTTCTCAAGCTCCATCAGCAGCTCGCCCGCGTCGTCAATGGCGTCCAACTCGGAGTCACCGTCACCAGCCTCGCCCTCGGCTGGCTCGGCGAGCCCGTCATGACCCGCCTCTTCGAGTCCTGGATCGGCAACATCCCCCACGCCAGGCTCTACGCTCACGCCATTGCCGTCGCCCTGGCCTTCATACTGATCACCGGCCTGCACGTCACCCTCGGCGAACTGGTTCCCAAATCGCTCGCCTTGCAGCGCGCTGAGCGTGTCGCGCTCGCCGTCGCCGCGCCCATGGATGTCTTCCTAACCGTCACCGGCCCGCTCACCATCGGCATGAGCCGCGTCGCCGGCTTCGTCCTGCGCGCCTTCGGCATCCGCGAAATCCGCCACGGTTCCGTCCATTCTCCCGACGAACTCCGCCTCATCGTCGCCGCCGCCCGCACCTCCGGCCAGCTTTCTTCCGCCCAGGAGGAAATGTTGCTCAACGCCCTCGAACTCGACAACATTGCCGCCCGCCAAGTCATGGTCCCGCGCACCAGAATTTTTTCTCTGCCCTCCGACCTCAACCTCGATGAAGCCCTCACCCGCGTCGCCGAGGGTCAGCACTCCCGCGTTCCCATCTATGATCCGCAGCGCGGTCCCGAACACATCATCGGAGTCCTCTACGCCAAAGACCTCATGCGCTGGACGCGCCTCCGCCTCGGTCCCAGCGGCCTTTCATCCGTCGCCCTGCGCCCCTCGCAAGTCCAGATCGGCCAGATGAAGATCGGCCAGATCATGCACGATGTCCTCGTCGTTCCCGAAACCAAGTCGCTGCTCGAATTGCTCGAAGAATTCCAGCAGCGCAAGCGTCATCTCGCCGTCGTCGTCGACGAATTCGGTTCCACCGCCGGCGTTATCAGCGTCGAAGACGTCATCGAACAACTCGTCGGCGAACTCGAAGACGAATACGACATCGCCTCCGCGCCTCCGGCCGTCACCGACCTGAACGCTCCGCTCATTCTCGACGGCGCCATCAACATCCGCGACCTGGAAGCGCAATATGAAATCCATCTTCCCCAGGACGAAGGCTACGAAACCCTTGCCGGCTTTCTCTTGTCGCGCCTGCAGAAACTGCCCGTCGCCGGCGAAGCTTTCGATTACGACGGCCGCCGCTTCGTGGTAGAAAAAATGGACGGCCATCGCATCGCCTTGGTTCGTATTGAGAAGATTCGCACTGATAAAGTTAGAATCGAAAACACTCGCATTGAAAAAGCTAGCGTGGAGCCGCCGCCCGCGCAGGAATCAACCGCGCCAGACGCAACAGCGTCGGCAACCGCCGCCCAGAGGTCCGGAGACTAAGCAGAACTGACAACTGAGAACTGAGACCTGACACCTGAGACCTAACACCTGACACCATGCGCTACATCCTCTCCCGCCTCCTCTACACCCTCCCGGTCCTCTGGCTCGTCGTCTCCGCCGTCTTCTTACTCATCCACTTCGTTCCCGGAGATCCCATCCAGCAAATGCTCGGCGAAGGCGCTCCGGCCGCCGACCTCCAGGCCCTCCGCCACGCCTACGGCCTCGACGTCCCCCTCGGCCGCCAATACGTCAATTACTGGCGCGGCGTCCTCCACGGCGACTTAGGTAAGTCCCTCCGCTTCAACCAGGGAGTTACAACTCTCATCGCCCAGCGCTATCCATTTACTCTGCAACTTACTCTGGCATCGTTGGTCGTAGCCATCGTCTTAGCCATTCCTGCCGGCGTCCGCTCCGCCCAGCGTCGCAATCGCTGGGATGACCGTCTCCTCAGCGTCGTCAGCCTCTTCGGCCTGTCATTTCCTAACTTCGCACTCGGCCCGGTGCTCATCCTATTTTTCGCCATCAAGCTCGGATGGCTCCCCGTCTCCGGCTCTGGCACGTTCGCCCACTTAGTGCTCCCAGCTATCACCATGGGCAGCGCCTTAGCCGCGATACTAACTCGCATGGTGCGTACTTCGATGTTAGAAGAGCTAAGTCAGGATTACATCCGCACCGCCCGCGCCAAAGGCCTGCCCGAACGCACCGTCGTCTATCGCCACGCCCTGCGCAACGCCATGATCCCCATCCTTACTGTTTTAGGATTGCAATTCGGAGCCTTACTCGCGGGAGCCATCGTCACCGAAACCATCTTCAGTTGGCCCGGCCTCGGACGCCTCACCATCCAAGCCATCTCTAACCGCGACTACTATCTAGTCCAAGGCTGCATCTTAGCCATCGGCCTAACCTACGTCGCCGTAAACTTCCTCACCGACTTACTCTACTCCACCGTCAACCCAAGGATAAGGCAGTAGGTCTAGGATGGAATTTGTTATGATGAGCCGCATCAGTCCTCGACACTTATTTTGCTGGTGGTTAGCTTGGTGTCGCTGTGGAACCTGTCGGAACGGGTGAAAAAATCAAAGAACTGAACAACAAGACTAATGAATGTCTGTCGGCGAAAACACTGTAATACCCTGAACAGTGTCGAATTGCCGATCGTTCGTAGCTATCAGAGACACTCCGTAACCCCTCATAGCCGCGACAATGATAGAATCATTCGTTAGTAGTCCAGCAGCTACCCTTTCCGGTTGTGCCCCCGTCACAAG
>JASHOU010000117.1 GCA_030038475.1 Terriglobales bacterium
ATCGCTGATTGCGGTGGAAATGCAGCTCGACGTGCTGCGCCGTCAATCGGGAGCACATGCGCCAGTGGTAAAGTCGGAATTGGGCCGCATCCAGCAACTGTTGCGGGAGGAAGTGCTGAAGCTGCGGGAACTGATGCAGGCGATGAAGTCGTTCGAGGTGGATGCCGACCGGCTGCTGGGTTTCATTTCCGATACGGTGGAACGCTTTCGCCGTGAAACCGGCATCGCCGCCGAGTTCGTCAGCGAACTGGAGCGCGTGGACCTGGCGCAGAAAGGTTGCCGTGAACTGGCGCGCATTGTGCAGGAGAGCCTGGTGAACGTGCGCAAGCACAGCGGAGCGAATCATGTTCTGGTGCGGCTGGCGCAGCGTGCTGGTAGCCTGCAATTGACGGTCGAGGACGATGGCAAAGGATTTTCTTTTTCCGGTAAACTGTCGAGCGCGGAATTAGATATCACGGGCAAGGGGCCAGCGGTAATTCGCGAACGCGTCCGACTGCTGGCGGGTGAACTCACGATAGAATCGACTCCAGGACATGGCGCACGGCTGGAGGTACGCATTCCGCCGGCGAGAAAGGCCACCCATGGATAGGCCTACTCAGGTTCGACCGAACGAAGTTCGGTCCAGCGAAGCGAAAAGCAACGAAGTTCGGGCTCACGACGATAAGTCCGTCGACAAGCCTATGCCGGACAAACGAACTCATTCCATCCGCATTTTGATCGCCGACGATCATCCGATTTTCCGCGATGGACTGCGGCGTTTGCTGGAAGCAGAAGCCGACATGAAAGTGGTGGGCGAAGCCTGCGACGGCTTCGAAGCAGTGAAACTGGCGAGCGAAATCAAGCCCGATATTCTGCTGCTCGATCTCGCAATGCCGCATCACACCGGCCTGGAGGCGCTGCGCGACCTAAGCATGCGGGCCGGCGGCGCTGGACCGCTGCGTATCATCCTGCTGACGGCGGCGGCGGAAAAGAAGCAAGTCGTCGAAGCGCTGCAGTTGGGAGCGCGGGGCGTAGTACTGAAGGATTCTGCGACCCAACTTTTGCTCAAGAGCATTCACGCGGTCATGGGCGGCGAGTACTGGGTGGGACGGGAAAGCGTCTCGAATCTGGTGCAGTACCTGCGCAACCTCATGCAGAGCACGAGCGAGGAAGCGAAACAGAAAAAATTCGGATTGACACCGCGCGAGCTGGAGATTGTTTCGGCCGTCGTCGCCGGCTACGCGAACCGCGAAATCGCCGACTACTTCAAAATCAGCGAGGATACGGTTAAGCACCATCTCAGCAATATTTTTGACAAACTGGGCGTTTCCACCCGCCTGGAACTGGCATTGTTTGCAGTGAATCAGGGACTTCCGCTGAAAACCATTGTGTAATTGGCGTTTAATCACAACGTTGGCTTTCCCGGCAGGGTTGAAAAAGCCCGATTTTGGGGCGTAGTGTCTGAGCAGCGGTTCTTGACCAGGTCAGCAAGATGGGCATGCTGTAGCGTCCCGGATTGACATTTCCGTTATGCCGCTAAGGTCTCTGGTTCCGACACTTTAGTGCCATCCGGCGTCACTACCGTGCTATTGGGTGAAAACGTACATTTACGATAATTTAATAATTACGTGACGGCGAACCATGTGTCCGGGGAGACGAGCATCTCTCGCACGTTGCGTCGATCGGGAGTAAAAAAGTGAGCAAAATAATCCGTCAGCTTTGGACAGAAGATCATGGTCAGGACGTCGCGGAGTATGCGGTGATGCTCGCGGTGATCCTGGTCATCGTGATTGGCACGGTGCGACTGATTGGCGGCAACGCCAACAACGTCTTTTCACAAGTCGGCAGCAGCCTGGGCACGCAATAGTCCGCTCAACCAAGGCCTGTTGCCGCCTGGCAACGGGCATATCTCGTTTGTTTCCGCTGGATTTCTCCCACTACATATTGCTTTGGGAAAGCGGTTTTTGACCGCCCATAACTCGCTGTGGACGGAAGACGCGAGATCAAAAAGCCCGCCGCTGTTCTACTGCATCGATGGGGCCGCAGCTTTTTCCGCTGTCGGAGTCGCTTTGTCGGGCGACGCGGGAGCCTCGCTGCCCAGCCGGGTGAGGAACGGGAAAAATGGCGTGACCTCGAAGGGCATCTTTTCCGACGCGTTGGTGATGGCGACAGGTTTGGTCTTGATCAACATCAGTTGATTGTTCCAAGGATCAATCTTGACCCTTCCGCCAAGCGGCAGGGCGGCGATCTGGTCGGCCTTTTTGGGGTCGAATTGCGGGGAACTGGTCATCAAAGCGGACATCCTAGTGGCATCGCCCATGAGCAGGCTTTCCCCGAGGTGAGGCCGGATCAGATTCTTCAACTGCGGAGCGCGTGCCTGCACCGCCTTCAGGAATAGTCCCGCATTGGCAAGCTTGTCCTTATAGGGCGAGTTGTTGAGCAGTTCGACAGCTTTCTTGTCGGCAGCTTCTTCTTCGGAGCGATCACGCGCGAAATCCATGCGTTCGAAGGTGTGCTCGTCGGGAAAGAACATGCGGTCATTGAAGGCCAGCTTGGTATCGAGATGATGGCCAAGCACGATGTGAGCCAGTTCATGCGTGAGAATCATGGCAAGCGAGGCTTCATCGGGCAGCACGTCAATCATGCCGCGACTCACTACGATGGTATGGCCGACGGTGAAGGACTCGAGCGGCGTGGTCATCAGGACGCGGCAGTGCACATCGGGAATGTCGAGATTATTGGTGACCATCATATTATTCACGACGGTCTGCATTACCTTGTCGATTTCACCTTCGGGCGCGAGCAGCCCAATCTGCTGCAGGCGGTCGATCACGTTGACTTCCGCCTGGCGTTCCCACTCGCGTTGCGCCTCGATGGGCGTTGCATCCTGCGCCTTCTGACTCTGGTCCTGCACCGCCTGCGGCTGGTCGACCATGATTTCGGTGAACTCAGAGTTGCGGCGCATATCTTTTAAGTTGTAGCCCCAGAGCCGCGTTTGCGCCTTATAGTTGAGCGTCTGACCCAGTTTGTATTTGAGATCGGATTCCTCAGAATATATCTCCGCCGGCAGCCACACCCCGGGCCGCAGATTTTCACGCCAGCTGTCGAAGTGCAGATAGTAACTGGCTCGCGGATGGGGATAGTAAGTGCCGTTGAAGCGAACGATGCTGTAACCCTGATCTTCGACCCAGACGCGGCCGAGGAACCGGCCCTTGCCGGCATCTTTTTTGGGAGCCACGTCGATCACGATGCAGCGCACTTCGCCCAAAAATTCGCGCCGAACGAAAGTGAAATCGTAATATCTGCGCTGAAAATCCTGATCGAGAATCACCATCTGGGCAAAACCGAGCGGCAGGAACTTCATGGAATAAACGTTGCTCAGCTTGCTGATCATGCGTTTGCCGAGCCCGGCAGTGGTGGGTGTGCTGAAGGTGCGGTCGTCGGTGCCCTGGCTCATATCCAGGCGGCCAAGAAAATATACATCGCTTGCGGGAACGGGTGCGTCGAGATCTTTGTCTTGTTTCAGATTCTGTAGATAGGTTTCGACCAGCGGATGCAGTTGCTTCATCTGCGCCATGAAGAAATGTTCGCGCTCAATGGCGCGATCCACCACCTCATCGAAACTGCCGGCGACCGCCACAGCTTGTTGCGTAGCCGCGTCCCGACTGGAAAGCTGGGGCGTTTCGGGCGGAGTCTGAGGGGGCGAGGTCTGGGCAAAGGAAAAAACAACGCAACCGAAGAGTACGAGCGCAGGAAATACCAATGGGGGACGTGGCATTTTGTTTTGTCTCATTCTAGCAGTTATCACGGAGCGCGAACTCGGCAACGTCAGGTTCCTTCCGTGGTTCCGCGCACCACGGTTCCACAAGCTATAGTTACAGCGCACCACGATTCTGCGCACCACGGTTCGGCACACCAAGATTCCGAACACCAAGAAGTCCGCCCCTCGGTTCTGGGTTCGTTGGCGCTTCAAAAGAAATCCAAACCTACGAGGCCAAAAGAAATTCGATGTGCAACAGGGCCTCGAAATCTGCCGGGCGGCCGTCTTTCTGCGCGGGCTTGAATTGAATTTTCTGGGCCGCCTGAACCGCCGATTCGTCGAGACCATGGCCGAGACCGCGTACCACTTTCACCACACGAATCTGCCCGGACGCGGAAAATACAACGTCCAGCAGTACCTCGCCCTCAATCTTGAGCTTGCGACCCTCGTCGGTGTAAGCCGGACGCGGCTTGTAAGTAATTTCAACCGGTAAGCTGTTGACGACCGGTTCGACGGTCTTTGCCTTGGGTTGCGCGGCCACGATCGTCTCGTCTCCAAAGCCAGCCTGGCGAACCACCGCGCGTGAGTTGGAGACGCCGGAGCCGTCACCCGTTGCGACGCCGTTGCCAAAGCCTGCGCTCGCGACTACCCCGCGTGCCCCACGCGCTCCGCCGGTGCCATTGCCATAGCCCGCGCCCTGGGGCATTTCGAGGGATCCCGCCTGCGCGATCGTAACCGGGCGGCCGTGAGTATCGCGGTTCGGTAAGCCATTGGGATCGCCGAATCCGCCGGTCTGAACTCTCGGCGGAGCGGCTGCCATCGTGGGCGTTGCCGAGCTGCCGTTGGAAAACACATTGGTCTTCACGGGTGGTCTTGGGATTTGAACTTTCACATCTGGCAAAAGGTCCTTCTTCGCCGCCAGTGTGACCTCGGGAGCTTTCTCTTCAACCGCGGGCTGTTTTTTCTTGACTAATTCTGGAGGAACGCGCATAGCTTGGGGCCGCGGCATTACCGGTTCGGTAATTTTGGGAGCCGGAACGGGAAAATGCCTGACCGGAGCCGGCGTCTGTGGCACTGGCGCTTGAAAGTTCACTAGGCCGATAAAGTGATAGTCGTGCACCGGCAAAACCAGAACTTCAGGATGCAGGATGGCTGTAATCAGGAAGAACGTTATTACCAGAGACTGCATGCCATAGCTGAGAACGAACCTTCCCCACCGGGTACGCGGCTCGGGAAGTAAGCCGAGGGTCAACTGCGAAGGCTGGGAACTCATGTTCTACCTCACGTAGCAAACTGCTTTGCGCCCGCCAAAGATAGGCGGGTTGCCACAATTAGAAACTCCAACGCCGCAATTTAGAAACCGGAGGAAACGGGCCCGACAATGACACTTCACCCACCTGAAATGCACGCGGAAGGCCACTTGGGACGAAGGGTACGCCTTATTAAGATGCTGCTAAGAGGCCAGTTACATTCGGAAAACTCTATCGTATCAAACTCCGAGGCCAAACCTGCAAGGTTTTTCCTATTTAAGGAGGCAAAAACTGGAATGGGAACTTGAAGTTTTTGCCCGGAACCCCGAACTTATCGGGTCGGACGTTTCGGTGTAAAGCGCTGCCCCGGACCCTAAAGCGTACGTCTAGTCGGATTCGGAAACGATCAAGCTTTCGTCCGCTGAACGCCCTTTCAAGGTCTTCCCAGAGGTTTTTGAAGATCCTCAGCCGGGAAACGGGAGAATCTTTGCTCACGACCTAATGCAAAGCGGAATTTTGGCATCAAAGTGCGAGCGTTTACAAAAGTTGACGATTCCCGTACCCTGTTTCGGGCCGGGCAAAAGCGCAATCAGAAGTTCAGCGATACAGAGTGGAGACAACGATGAAAACGACCAGGACAAAGAAGCCCAGGACAAAGAAGGCTACAGAATTCGGCTGGTGGGCGGCGCTATTGTTGCTGCTAGCCGCGGTGATTCTCCCCATACAAGTCATCGCTCAGGACGATCAAGACGATCCCCCGACCCGCGTCGCCCGGCTGGGCTACATGGAGGGTTCGGTTTCGTTCCTTCCAGCTGGGGAGAATGATTGGGTCGGAGCCGTGCCCAATCGGCCCATGACAACGGGCGACAAACTGTGGGCCGATAAAGGCTCGCGCGTCGAGGTGCAACTCGGCTCGGCCGTCATTCGCCTCAATGAGAACACCGGGTTCTCATTCCTCAACCTGGACGATCAAACAGTGCAGATACAGCTTTCATCGGGTTCGATCAACGTTCGCGTACGCCAGCTCAATCCGAACGACGATTTCGAAGTGGACACTCCCAACTTGGCCTTCGTTGTTTCCCAGCCGGGCAGTTATCGGGTGGATGCCAGCGAAGACGGCACCTATACCGTGGTCGCCCTACGCGACGGCGGGGGTCAAGCCACGGGCAACGGTCAAACGTACACGCTACACGCGGGGCAGCAGGCCACTTTCAGCGGAACCGATTCGCTGAACGCCGATGTCGAAGATCTCGGCCAACCGGACGCGTTCGACAACTGGGCTTACGGCCGCGATCATCGCTGGGACGACTCGCGCTCGGCGCAGTACGTGTCGCGCGACGTGGTCGGCTTCGAGGATCTGGACGATTATGGCCAGTGGCAGGACGACCCGAGTTACGGCCACGTATGGTTTCCCGGCCAGGTAGCCGTCGGCTGGGCACCTTATCACGTCGGGCATTGGGATTGGATTGCGCCGTGGGGATACACCTGGGTCGATGATTCGCCCTGGGGTTACGCGCCGTTCCACTACGGACGATGGGTGTTCGTGGGCGGACGATGGGGATGGATCGCAGGGCCCGTGAATGTTGTGCCCGTCTATGCGCCTGCGCTCGTGGTTTTCATCGGTGGAGGCCCCGGAGGCTGGGGCGGCAATGTGGGGTGGTTCCCGCTCGGACCGCGTGAGGTCTATATTCCTCCCTATCCCGTCGGCCGCAGTTACATGACGCAGATTAATGTCAGCAACACGGTCGTCAGCACCACCGTGGTCACGAACGTCTACAACACGACCATCGTCAACAAGACGACCAACATCACGAATGTGACCTACGTGAACCGAGGCGTACAGGGCGCCGTGACGGTGATTCCGCAAGCCGCCTTTGCCGGCGCGCAACCAGTAGCGCACGCGGCCGTGGCCGTGAACGCGCAACAAATCGCCAGTGCTCCTATCGCTGCGCGCGTAGCCGTCGTGCCCACGCGCGCAGCCGTTCTCGGAGCCAAGGCTTCGACGGCAGGGCGTGTAGCGGCTCCGCCGGCAGCCGTAATGAATCGGCCCGTGATCGCCAAGAAAGCGCCACCCCCTCCGCCCGTTCCATTTGCCAAACAGCAACAGGCGCTCGCCGCTCATCCGGGACAACCGGTAGCTAAGAGCCAACTGCAAAGCTTGCGTCCAGCGGCCACTCAACCTATGGTCAAGGTAGCGCCTCCGGGCAAACCAGCCACGCCAACCACCGGACGTCCCAATCCCGCGGCCGCAAATCGCCCCGGACAACCGGCAGCGCAACCGAATCGACCGGCCCCACCGGCAGAGAATAATCGGCCAGCTGCCCCTGCAGAGCAAAACCGGCCAGCGGCGCCGCAGAACCGGCCGCCAGCGGAACAGAATCGTCCCGCAGCGCCGGAAAATCGGCCGCCTGCGAATAATCGTCCAGCCGAACCTGCTCGGCCTCAAACGAATCCTCCTGCGGCCAGTCGTTCCGAAGCGAATCGGCCCGCGCCCCCGGCAAACAATCGGCCACCCGCGCAAGAATCGCGTCCCGCGCCAGAACAACGACCCGCGCCGCAGGCAGAGCGTCCGGCTGCTCGTCCTGATGAGCGCACGCCTCCGCCGGCAGCCAACAAGCCCGCGCCAGCGGCCAAACAACCGGCCCAGAAGCCGCAACCCAAAAAGGACGAGAAAGAAAAACCAGAAAAGCCGCCGGGCGAGTGAGGGAGTTCGCAGGCAGCTCAAAAATGGAAAGGCATCCTGGCTTTTCGGGATGCCTTTTTTGTTGCAAGAATATGTTTCTGGAGCGGCTCGATCTGAACTCAAGCCACCATCAACTTCTGACTGGTCCAAAATTTTGACCATAGTTATGATGAAATGACCACAGGAAACAGATAGGGACGCTTATGCAGGAAATCGCCATTTTGGAATTCAAAGCCAAATGCCTCGCCGTGCTGGAACGGGTTCGCGCCACCAAAAGACCGATTCGCATCACCCGCTTTGGCAAGCCGGTGGCTGAAGTCATACCCCCAACGGCGACAGAAGACCGTGCAGCCTGGATCGGATCGATGAAGGGCACGTTCGAAATAGTCGGCGACATCGTCTCTCCAGCCAATGACGAAGACGAGTGGGAGATCCAACGATGTCGAAGAAATTCATAGGTCAGCCTGTGATGCCAAAGGAGCTATCGGAAGGCGCCCTTGGCATCGATTCCCATTGCCCTTGGAACCTGACACGTCGGGAATGGAATTGGCCTCCTTATCGCTACCGTATTTCCCTGAAAAAATGGCGCAAATTGCTGGCACGCGCTAAACGCGGTGACTCCGAAGCGGGATGGCAGGTTGCGGATATGTATGGAGATGGCTGCAAGGATCGCAGCGGGAAGATCATTGTTAAACGCTCTCCAATTCAATCTGCCAGGTGGTTTCGGAGTGCGGCGGAGCAAGGTTGTGCACCCGCTCAAAACACGTTGGGGGTTCTACTGAGCGATGGCGAAGGTGTCGGCAAGAACGTTGGCGAGGCACTTTTGTGGTTGAAGAAAGCGTTTCATGCTAAGGAATCATGCGCGGCGCAGAACATCGCAATTACCTACCGGCAGATCGGCCAACTAAGAACCGCTGTGAAATGGTTCCAAAAATCAGTTGAGGCTGGCGATGGCGACGCTCTCGTTCAATTGGGAATTCACCTCTTCTGGGGAAAGGGAGCGCGCAAGGATTCCAAGGCAGCGGTCCGATGTTTTCGGGCCGCGACCAAATCTAACAATATTTCAGAGGTAGGAAGGGACGACGCATTTTTCCTCCTTGGACTGGCACATTACCAGGGCGCCGGAGTGAAAAAGTCAGTTTCGAAAGCCACGCAACTGCTGCGACGCGCGAATAAAGACAGCGATAATCCGTCCGCGAGCAGACTGTTGCGGAAATTGCAAATTAAGCAATTGGCCTAATCGAAAAACATGGCCTGTGACCGCTGACTGATTTGGACCAGACTTTTGCAGTTCGTTCAAAGCTACGCTCTCTGCACGCCGCCAAGCTCTTCCAGCGCTCGAGTGACTTGTGCCGACCACTCCGCTACTTCATCGTCGCGCAGCGTGCGTTCGCTGGATTGGAAATTTGCCCGCAGCAGAATCGAATATTTTCCTGCGCCAACTTTTTCGCCGCGGAAAATTTCTACGGGAACAAAACTGCGCAGCTCGACAATGCCGAGCGCGGTGACGGTGTGGCGAATCTTCTCGAAGGCAACGCCATCGAACACAAAAGAAAAGTCGCGCTCAACGGCAGGGAAGCGCGGCAGCGCCTCATACCGCACCTGCCGCAAATCGTGCTGATAGAGCCGGTCAAGATAAATCTCGGCGATAAAAACATCCTGCTTCAGCTTGCGCTCGGCCGCCACATCGGGATGAATCTGCCCAAACTGCGCGACGGTTGCGCCATCCATGATTGCGCGCGCCGCGCGTCCGGGATGGTAATAATCTGCAACCTGCGCGTCGTAGCCAAGCTCCCAATGATCAAAGTGCGCGAGCAACTCCTCAATGTCGCCCTTCAGATCGAAAAACGAAATGGCACGCGACGCGGCCCCCGGAGCCAGTCCGCGAACCACGTCGGCGTCGATGTTACCGGTTGCGCCCATCGCAATGCGTTTCAGCTCCCGCGGCATGTTGACTGATTTTTTTGCCGATTTCGTATCCGCGTCCGCATCTTCAAAGACGTTTCCCGCTTCAAACAGCCGCGCGTTGTCACTGCCACGATTGAGGTTGTAGGCCAGCATATTCAACATGCCCGGAACCAGCGACGTGCGCATCACCGAAGCCTCGTCGCTCAGCGGGTTCGCGAGTTCGATAGCGACGGCCGACGAAAAGCGTTGCGCTTCTTCTTTCGAAATAAACGTTAGCGAAACAGTTTCGTTGTAGCCGAGCGCCAGCAGCGAAGATCGCATGCGCGCATCTTTCCGCGCATCGGGCAGATCGCGCACTTCACCGGGGTACGACGGAAGCGTATTGGCAAATTTGTCATAACCGTGCAGCCGCGCAAGTTCTTCAATGATGTCGATCTCGCGCTCAACGTCGAGGCGCCAGCTGGGTATGTGGATGAGATACGAACCTTCGCCACCCGGCAACATGGTGAAGCCGAGGCGCGTGAGAATACGGTTGATCTCCATCGAGGAGAGTTGTTCGCCGAGAATTCTGCGCACCTCGAGCAAATCCAGCTCCACAGGAGCGAGATCGAGCTTGCGCGCTACCACATCGATGACATCGCCGACGAGCGTGCCCCCGCCGGAAGCGAGGATCAACTCGGCTACGCGGTTGGTCGAGACGATAGTGGATTCGAAATCGGCGCCGCGCTCGAAACGGTGCGAGGCATCGGTATGCAACCCGTGGCGCTTCGACATCCGGCGCACCGTGACCGGATCCCACCACGCCGACTCGATCAGAATATTCTTTGTGCGCTCGGTGATCATGGTGTCGAAGCCGCCCATGACGCCGGCGAGGCCGACCGGTTTGACGGCATCGGCCACGACAAGATCTTCGGGCGTGAGTTTGCGATCGACCCCGTCGAGGGTTTTCAGCTTTTCACCTTCGCGCGCTTTGCGGATTACGAGGCGTCGGCCTTCGAGCAGATTGAGATCGAAAACGTGCGTAGGCTTGCCCGACTCCCAGAGAACGTAGTTGGTGGCATCGACCGCATTGCTGATCGGCCGCTGATCGATCAGTTGCAAGCGCTGGGCGATTTTCGCGGGCGAAGGCTTGATAGCAGCGCCGCGAATTTCGCGGGCGGTGAAGCGCGGGCACAGATCGGGCTCTTGAATGTCGATGGTGACTTCGGACTTGCCTTGCGGTGTGGGCAGTTTCGGCTCAATCGGCCGGAGCGGCAAATCGTAGAGCGCGGAAGCTTCACGCGCCACGCCATAGTGATTCATGGCATCGGGACGGTTGGTGGTGATCTCAAAATCGAATACAATTTCATCCGGGTCGATATCGCGGCCGAGCGGAATCGTAAACTTCATGCCCTCGACGGCGAGCCCGGCCATGGTTAATTCTTCGCGAATCTTGGAAGTGGCTTTAACGCGCTCTTCAAAAGGGACGCTCGGCCCCAAATCGGGCAGGTCGACAAAATCGCCTATCCATCCCAGGGAGAGCTTCATCCAAGTTGCTCCAAAAACCTCACGTCACCGTTGAAAAACAGCTGAATATCGTCCACGCCATACTTCAGAATCGCAATGCGCTCGACGCCCATGCCAAACGCGAATCCTGAAACCTTGGTGGCATCGTAATCGACGAAGCCATAGACATTGGGATCGACCATGCCGCAGCCCAGCAGCTCAATCCATCCGCTGGCTTTGCAGTTGCGGCAAGGAGCGCCATCGCGCGCGCCTTTGCCATCGCAGAAAATGCAACTGATCTGCGCGTCGGCGCTGGGCTCGGTGAACGGGAAAAACGACGGATAGAAACGCGTCTTCACACTCGATCCGAACATGGCTTTCATCGCGTGGTCGAGCGTGCCCTTCAGATCGCAGAAGGTGATGTTGGTATCGACCGCGAGGCCTTCGATCTGGTGAAAAATGGGCGAGTGCGTCGCGTCGAGCGCGTCATTGCGGTGAACCTTGCCTGGGCACACAACGCGCACCGGCGGCTTCATCTTCTGCATGGTGCGAATCTGCACCGGCGAAGTATGGGTGCGCAGCAGCAGCCGATCGCGCAGCGGCTTCGATTCCTGGCCGGCGATGAAGAGCGTATCCTGCGTGTCGCGCGCGGGATGATTGGGCGGAAAATTCAGCGCCTCGAAGTTATAGAAGTCGGTCTCAATCTCCGGCCCTTCCTCGACTGAGTAGCCGAGATTGCGGAAGACTCCGATCATCTCGTGCATCGTGCGAATGACGGGATGCTCGGCGCCGAGCGAGCGGCGGATGCCGGGCAGGGTGATATCAACAGATGGCCCAAGCGCCATGCTTTTCCACTCCGCCAGCGTATCTATTCGTTTCGACGCAACCTTCTCGGCAGCTCGAAGTTCCAATTCCATCTTTTGAGTTTGCAGAATATTCTCGACTTGATCCTTAAGCTCGTTGAACCTCTTTCCGACCTCCGCCCGCGCTTCTGGAGGGGCCTGCTTCAACCAGAGATCACGTATTTGCGTCAGGATTCCGTTTTTGCGTGCCAGCCAGCGATCACGATGAACCTTAAACTGAGTCTGATCGGAGACAGCCACTGCTTCCTCTCTTAGCGCATCGCGAACGTCGGTGATCGCCTCGTCGAGAGCACGTGTCGAGAAGTCGGTTAGTTTGGAGACAGAATAAGGCATCTTCGTCTGCAATCCTAATGGAGTAGTTGTCATCCCGAGCGAAGCGAGGGATCAGCAGTTCGGCAGTGATGATAACTGCTGATCCCTCGCAAAAGCAGCTCGGGATGACAAGGTTTGAAACTAACGGCTGATGACTGACGGCTGAAAGCCGTCGCTACGCTGCTGCGTGCGCCCTCTTGGCCTGCTCGGCCAGGCTGCCAAATCCTGCCGGATCGTTGACAGCCAAGTCAGCAAGGATCTTGCGATCGAGCTCCACACCCGCCTTTTTCAATCCGCTGATGAACTGGTTGTAATTCAGCCCATGCAGGCGCGCTGCCGCGCCAATGCGCACGATCCACAGCGAACGGTATTGGCGCTTTTTCTGTTTGCGTCCGGAGTAGGCGAACTTCAGCCCGCGCTCTACGGCTTCTTTCGCCGAGCGGTAGAGTTTGGATTTAGTCAGGAAATAACCGCTTGCGCGTTCGAGTATCTTTTTGCGCTTGGCGCGGCGTTTGGTTCCGCGTTTTACACGAGGCATTGCCATTCTCCTTTTTGTGTGGCGCAGGCGCGGCCCGCGCTGAATTAGCGGCTGGAGGTAGGACGTACCTCTTCACGCGCTTGACAGCTAGGAGCTTCGAGCCGCGAGCTTCGAGCAAACCCAAATCTCTCAACGCGCAAACCCCAATTGCTGCTCCCTAGCTATTTGGATTTCTTACCGACCACGATTTACTAATCACTGGCCACTGACCACTAGCCACTGCTTCTAGTACGGAATCATCCTCTTCACCTTGTGCAGATCGGCGTCGCTTACCAGCGCCTCCGCTCCGAGGTGCTTTTTGCGTTTCTTCTTCTTCGACGTCAGGATGTGGCGCAAAAACGCTTTGTGCCGTTTCACCTTTCCTGTCGCCGTTTTTTTGAAGCGCTTTGAAGCGCCTTTGTGCGTTTTTAGTTTAGGCATAAAAGTCAGGTCTCAGTTTTCAGGTCTCAGGTATCAGTCCTGGACGTGGGAATTCAATTCAAGGTGTTCAATAATCGACAGCTCGCGGCCCGATCCGGTGTTCGTTCTCCCGAGTTTTTCCTGAGACCTGACACCTAAGACCTGATAGCTGCTTCTACGCTGTCTGCGCGCCGCCCTGCGCCGGCGGCACCACAGGTTTCGGCGGCGCCTGCACCGGCGCGGTCTTTGCTGCCGCCTTGTCTTTGGACTGCCCTCCGGCGTGCGCTCCGCCTTCTTTCTTCGGCGCAAGAATCAGATGCAGTGTGTTGCCCTCCTGCCGCGGCCGGAACTCCACAATCCCTTTCTGTTCCACGTCCTTCATCAGGCGTTCCAGAATCTGGCGTCCCAGGCTTTGCCGCGTCATCTCGCGTCCGCGGAAAAAAATCGTCGCCTTCACTTTGTCGCCTTCTTCCAGAAAGCGCAGCACGTGGTTCTTTTTGGTTTCGTAGTCGTGATCGTCCACGTTGATACGAAACTTCACTTCTTTTACGGTAATGATCTTTTGCTTCTTCTTCGCTTCGCGCTCGCGTTTTTCCTGCTGGTACAGGAACTTCCCGTAATCCATGATGCGGCACACCGGAGGTTGCGCAGTCGGGGAAATTTCCACCAGGTCCAGGTTTCTTTCGCGGGCCAGCTTGAGCGCTTCGTACGGTGGCATGACGCCGATCTGCTCACCTTCGTCTGCAATCACGCGGACTTCGCGTGCCCGAATGCGCTCGTTGATGCGGATAAAACGTTTGTCGATATCGTCCTCCGTCTGCTTCTCTGATAGCCCGATCAGACTGGAAAAATTATTTTAGAAGTATAACATGCGGCAGGAGCTAGTTCTTTCCGGCTTGACCACCCGCCCAATCCCCGCTAGCATGGCTCGGTCCAGCGTCTTGTGGTTCTTTCCCGCCTGCTTGGAACCACTGGTCGTCTTTTGCTTCTTTTTTCTTCCGGAGGTTCTCCGATGCGCGGATACGCTCCCATCTTCTTGCCGATATTGGCTGTTCTTTGCTCCGTTTTTACATTCGCGCAGCCTGGCTCTCCCCGTGCCGTAATCGCCAAGGCGATCGACGAGTTCCAACTGGTTACGCTGAGCGGCAACACTACGCCCGCGGCGCTCGATCCGGAAAACGATCGCGGTGCGGTGGCCGATAACTTCTTTTTCGATCACTTACTGCTCACGCTCAAACGCGCGCCGGAAACCGAAGCGCAGCTCGTCAAACTGATTGACGAAATGCACGATCCGCAATCGCCTCAATTCCATCGCTGGCTGACTCCGCAGCAGCTTGGCGAGCGTTTCGCCGCTGCGCCGCAGGACCGAGCAACTGTGGAGCGATGGCTTCAGTCGCACGGGTTTTCTATCAACCGCATTTACAACAATGGATTGCTCGTCGATTTCTCCGGCACGGCGGGCGAAATCCGTGAAACCTTCCGCACGGAAATTCACAATCTGGTTTTGCCGAACGGCGAGCAACACATCGCCAATATGAGCGATCCTGAGATTCCCGCCGCGCTGGTGCCGGCCATCGAAGGCGTTGCCTCGCTGCACGACTTCCGACCGAAGCCACACATGTTTCGACTAGGTCCGGTTTCTTACAATTCCATAACGCACGAATGGCATCCTCGCTTCAACGTCAAATTTCAGGGAGGCACCTTCCACACCGTTAGCCCCTACGACTTTGACATCATCTATAACGTGCTGCCGCTCTGGCAGCGTGGATATACTGGCCAGGGAGTAACGATTGCCACGGTTGAAGATTCCAACCTCGCCCACCCATCCGATTGGCACGCTTTTCGCGACACCTTCGGGCTGAAGAGTTTTAAGGACGCGACCTTCAAGCAGATTTATCCCAGCTGCTCGAACCCCGGCCAAAACGGAGACGAAATCGAAGCCGCGCTTGACGTTGAGTGGGCGAGCGTGGCCGCACCTGACGCCAACATTGAACTTTCCGCCTGCGCAAATTCTCACGGCGTCTCCGGACTGGATCTCGCAATCCTGAATCTGCTCGATCTGGAACCGCCCGATATCATCTCCGACAGTTACGGCCTGTGCGAGACCATTACCGGCCAAACTGAAATCGCGCTCGAGAATCGCGAAGCGCAGATCGCTACGGCCCTGGGTACAACTTTTTTCATCGCGCAAGGCGACACGGGCGCCGACGAGTGCTCGCCCGACGAGGGCTACCTGTCGCATCTCGGCCTCAACAGCGGCGACAACACGGCTTCGGCTTACGCGGTTGACGTCGGCGGCACCGATTTCATGGCGCAGTACAACCAGGATGTTTATGGCGTTCCGGTCAGCGACTATTGGAGCGCGAAAAACAATCCCCAAACCAAGGCTTCCGCGCTGTCTTATATTCCCGAAATTCCCTGGAACGATGGCTGCACCAGCGAGCTCATCTACACCGATCCCGTAGAAGCATCCGGCAGTTACTCGCAGTCATACGGCTCCTCAGGCTTCTGTAACTCGAAACTCGGCAGGAAGTATTTCAAATATTCTGTCGGCGGAAGTGGCGGGCCGAGCACCTGCTTCACGGGCAAGCCGGAAATTCGCGGCGTGGTTGGCGGAACCTGCCAGGGCAATCCCAAGCCTTCGTATCAAACCGGCGTTCCGGGCATTCCTAATGATGGCGAGCGCGATCAGCCCGATCTTTCGCTGTTTGCCGCAGATGGCGTCTGGGGCAGTTTTCTCGTCGAATGCATGTCAGATAAAAACGAAGGCGGCGCTCCCTGCACGGCGAAGAACGACGCGCTACTTGAAGGCGGAGGCGGCACATCGTTCTCTTCGCCCGCGATGGCCGGCATTCAAGCCCTCATCGATCAGAAGAATGGTCGTCAGGGAAATATTAATTACGTGCTCTATCCGCTGGCCGCAAACCAGTTCGCAACGCTCGGAGCCGCGGCCTGCAACGCCAGTCAAACCAGCGGCGGATTGCCCAACCCAGCTTGCGTCTTCAACGACGTTCAAGCGGGAGACATGGATATTCCTTGCAACCAAAACCCGAAATACTTCTCGTACGACTGCTACGGTGACGGGACCGACATTATCGGCGAGCTTTCTACATCGTCCAGTTCGAGCGAGCCCGCGTACCCCGCGACCGTCGGCTACGACCTGGCGACTGGGCTCGGATCAGTGAATGCCACAAACCTGTTCGATGCCTGGCCAAGTAATGATCGATCTAAGGGCGATCAGTAAGGTGAATGGGTTGTCATTTGGATGTTCTTAGGACGCTCTCGAGCGGAGCGTCCGTAAGTGGAGCCGGGTTAGCTGGGTTAGTTATTGGGATTCGCGGCGGGTAAGGATCACGCTCTCCAGCGCCTTCTCATTGCCTACAAAAATAAAGTTGTAGGGCGAGCCATTGAGCAACGTTGCCAGTACCTCGCGCGCCGGAGCGGGACCGAGATCGGCGACGACTTCTTCCTGCTCCGCGCCCGCCGGAATGGCAATCTCAGCTTGCGTCTGACGCTGCACCTCGAACAGGATTCGCGCGAGCGTGGCTTTATCGGCGTGAATACGCAGCATCCCGTTGACATAGGTCACAGCCAGAGGCGGTTGCAGCGGCGCTTCATTGGTCAAGATGGGGGTCGCGATGGGCGCGGCGGCAGGAACCGGGATAACCGTGGCGGGAGACACAGCACTGGGGATTTTGGCCGATGTGATCGACGCGGCGGAGGCGAGCGAAGCATTCTGAAGCTTAATGGCAGGCACAGACGTGAGGCTGGCCTTGGCTAGGCCGGGATTCGAAACAGTCGCATTTCGCGCGTCGGCGACGGCAGGGTGATTTTGCTCGTTTGAATCGATCGGACCGAGCTTCACCACAATCGCGTTACCGATGGTCGCGATCCGGTACGACTGCGGTTCGGCCAAATCGAGCACGACACGGGTGATGGGAGGGTCGCGAAAAAACAGTCCGGTGCGAACGCGTTTCAGGGCGCCGCGATTGACCTGAAGTGCGCGCAGTTCCGCGGAAGGCAGCGCGCCGGGAAAGTCGACGACGATGCGGTCGGGATCGGCGATGGCTTCGGTGTCGGGTGCGACCGGCGCTCCGGAAGTTTGTATTTCCACTTCCAAGGCAGCCCCGGTTCCGCGGACGAGCACATGCTGAACGTAAGGACTGGACGAAACGGCTTGGGCGCGGGTAGTTGGCTGGTTCTGCCTCTGGACCTGATTTTGCGATGGCTGCGCCTGGGCCGGCGCGGAGGGCAATGCAGCCACAACCAGAAGAGCACCGAAATAGCAAATTCTTGACATTGGGCTCTGAGCAGAGTCTAGCAGTTGCCGGACCGCGAGGCCGCATCAGAAGTCGTAGTACTAATTGCTAAGTCAATACATCGGGCGTGGGAGCAGTGGGCAGGTTTCGGAACCTGCCCCACTACTGACTTGGCGGAAATCTGAGAAAGTCCGAAGTTCGGAAGCGGAAATATAGGAGTTCGACGAAACGTACGGAACCATCCTTAAGGTGCGGTTGGCCTCTAAGGCGTAGTCGGCGTCTTGACGGCCGTATCGGCCACAGGGGTTTCGGTCGAGGATGGCACCTTGACCATATCGGGCGCCTCAAAATCAATCTTGTGCGTGCCGTCGCAGAAAGGCCGATTGGCAGAATCACCGCAGCGGCAGAGGGAAAACGCCGTCTTGCCCGTCAGATCGTACTTGTTGCCCTCGACATCGACCAGTTCGACGAGGTTGTCGGGGTCCTCTACGCGCAAAGGACCATTTGGGCGCACTGTAATTCTGACTTTCGGCATCGAGCCTCCGGGAAAGTGAATCGTCTTCAACTATTGTACAGAAGAAGAAGTTTCGAGTTCCCAGGTCCCCAGTTAATCAAGCTCGCACTGATTATGTCGGCTTTGATGTTTCTACTGAGAACTGGCAACTGAGAACTAGGAACTGGTTTACCGCCAGCGGTCCACAGCCTCATACACCAGGATCTTTGACCACTCGTTCAACGTTTCTTTGGCCCATTCGCGGTTCGTCCACCAGGCATCGCCGAAAACTCCGGGGCCCCGAGCCGCACCGACGCTGATCTGGTACTGCGGCAAGCGATGGCGAAAAATCATGCGCGCGCGGCGCGTGTGAAAGTCGGAGGTCACGATCAAAACCCGATGAGCGCCCAAGGGTTCGAGGCAACGGCTCACATCGGCGGCCTCTTCGAAAGTCGAGAAGCCAAGGATCGGACAGACGGAGATGCGACTGGCTTCGGGAAGGCTGTTGATGTATCTCTGCGCGATCTCGGTCAGCCGCTGATCGTAGACCACAACTCGGGGTTCGGCATCGAAGAATGCGCGCGGCGCGAACCCCTGCCGCAGCAGCACGAGCGCGTGGGAGGGACGAACGTTGGTTTCACCCGCCACCACGACAATCACGTCAGCCTTTTCCGGTTCATCCACCACCAACAGATGTGCAGCTTGGGTGGCAAAAACAAAAATGAGAACAACGATCAAGGAAACAATGACGAATCGCCGGCGAAATCGCATATGATTCGCATACTACTAAGGAAAGGCTGGAGTCGTACGACTGAGTAATCAAGATCGCAACCGGCTGAAGGTACTTGGCTGCGAAAGCCTTGTGAATCGCACGTTTGCTGCCGCGCCCGCATTTGCGGCAGGAAGCCAGATGCTAGAATTATTGCTGCATTATGACTACTCACGCCACCGCTTCCTCTTTATTTACCGAATTGCAGGCCCGCATCGAGGCGCGCCAGGCTAAGGTTGGAATTATCGGCTTGGGCTATGTGGGATTGCCGCTGGCCTTGCTCTATAGCGAGCAGAGATTTCCCGTCACCGGTTTCGATATCGATCGGCGAAAGGTCGACACTCTGGCCAGCGGAGGAAGCTACATTTTTCGCATAACGCCGGCGGAAATCGGCGCGGCGAAAGCCAATGGCTTTCAAGCCACGACCGACTATTCGCAAATCACGGCCATGGACGCGATCATCATCTGCGTCCCCACGCCGCTCAACGAATATCACGAGCCCGATCTCAGTTACATTACCAACACGGCACATGCGGTTGCGCCCCATCTCCGCACCGGCCAGATTGTCATCCTTGAGAGCACGACCTACCCCGGAACGACCGAAGAGGTTCTGATTCCAATTCTGGAAAAAGAAAACAAGGAAGGATTGAAGGCTTCCCGCGGGGGCGCAGCCGGTGATAAGGATTTCTGGGTCGCGTTTTCGCCCGAGCGCGAAGATCCTGGCAACACGCAAGTGGCGCGTCAAGACATCCCCAAGGTGATCGGCGGACTCGACGCTCAGGCCAGCGCCATCGCCGCTGCGCTTTACGGTTCTATCTTTCGCCGCACCGTTCCAGTTTCCTCGCCAGCAGCGGCGGAGATGACGAAACTGCTCGAGAACATCTATCGCTGCGTCAACATCGCGCTCGTCAACGAACTGAAGATGCTCTGCCTGCGCATGAACCTCAACATCTGGGAGATTATCGACGCGGCCGCCACCAAGCCGTTCGGCTTCCACCCCTTTTATCCCGGGCCGGGCTTGGGCGGACACTGCATTCCGGTCGATCCTTTTTATCTTTCCTGGAAGGCGAAGGAATTCGATTTTCGCACCCGTTTCATTGAACTGGCCGGCGAGATCAACGTCGCCATGCCCTACAACGTGATCGCTTCGACCATCTCCGCGCTCAACCGAAGGAAAAAGTCGATCAACGGATCGAAGGTTCTGGTTCTCGGCGTTGCCTATAAGAAAGACATCGACGATCTGCGCGAATCGCCCGCGTTAACGATTATCGAGCTGCTGCAAAAAGAGGGAGCTGAGGTCAGTTACAACGATCCTTATTTTCCCTTCGTCGGACGCGGGCGAAAGTATGATCTACAAATGAAGAGCGCATCGCTCGATAATCTCGGCCAATACGATTGCGTCCTCATCGTCACCGATCACTCCGACTACGATTACAAGAAGATTGTGAACGAAGCCAAGCTGGTGGTCGATTCGCGCAACGCTACGCGCGGCATCAAGAGTGACAAGATAGTGCACTGCTAGGGTTCGCGCGTGGCCGCGCCCAGAGCAGTTTCGCAGAAAAACAGAATGGCATGAAAAGGGCGTCCCGTTGCCTTATCGCTGGGACGCCCGTATCGATTACGCCGCAGTAAACCTAACTCTTAATCCTTGCTCGGTTTCTTCGGCGTCAAATCGCAGGCTTGCCGGACGCCATCGAGATTCAGTCCCGCAGGAGAAAACTCAGCGATCTGGCGGCCGCTGCGCGTGGGAAGCGCGATGTTGAAAATCTGCGCGCCGATCATGCCGCGAACCGTTCCCTTATCCATAGAGAGGAAGTGACCGCGCATCCAGTTCCAACCCTTGAAGTAGTGCACGTCGTCGACTCGAACCTCGACTTCCAGCTGGGGCTGACCCCACCAGCCGGGGCGGTTCGGCGGAGGCAGCCGGACGCCGGGATTGAAATCGCCGAGCTTGAGCTTGCCGTTGCTGCAATAGAGATTGACGCGGGGTTTGTATTCGGAATCTTCCTTGAAATAGTTGTTGGATTGAAGTTCAAAACGCACCTTGTGCGCACCGGTCATCTTATCGGTGGAGGTGAACTCGAGCCAGTTTCCGCCGACGTTGATGCCATCCGATTCGCCCTGATACGGGCTCATAGCGCCGGTTTGCGCGGAAGCGAAGGCCGCGGCAGCCAGCACAAAAATTGCCAGCAAAAATAGAAAAGACGCGGCTTTCGCCCTCCACGGCGAAGCCACTTGCTTAGACGAGTGCGATGCTTTCAAGGTTTCCTCCGGACACTTCTCCAAACAATACACCTACATTGTATTGAACCCGAAAGCCTGCAAAAAGTTGTCTGAGGATGTTCCTGTAGATTGGTGTAAAGATTTGTCTGGTCTTAATGCGGGTGAGACGGTGCTGCTACAGTTCGGGAGTGTTGAGATAAGAAGCGCAAACGCTACTTGGAGCGCGCTGCGAGCCAGCCATTGATATGCGGCCAAGTGAGCTTGTTGGCGCCGCTCCCGGCCATGATTCCGATGTGGCCGCCGGGAACGCTGAAAAGCTCTTTGTCCGGGCTGCTGACCTTCGACATAACCGCCTTCGACTGGCAGGGCGGAGTGATGTGATCGCCTTCGGCAATTACGGTGAGCAGGTTGGCGCGAATCCGGCTCAGATCGACGCGTTCCCCGCGGATGATCATCTCTCCGCGCATCAGGCGGTCGTTGCGGTAGAGATCGACGATGAGCTGGCGGAAAACGCCACCGGCGAGCGGAATGTTGTCCGTGACCCAGGTATTCATGGCTTGCCACGCCTCGATGACATGAGGGTTATCGAGGTTGTCCCAGAGCTTGAGATAGTTGACGACGTAATTCTCCACCGGCTTGAGCGCGCGGGCGCCGTAATCGATCATTTCGCCCGGCATGTTGCCAAATGCCGCCAAGACCTTGTCGACATCGAAATACCGCTCGTCTGTCCAGCGAGCGAAGGTGATGGCTTGTTTGTCGGAGAAGTCGAGCGGAGCGGTCAACAAAATCAGATTGCGCAAGCCGTCATCGGGCCGAAGCGCAGAATAAATCGTAGTGAGAATGGCGCCGATGCACCAACCCAACATGCTGAATTCTTCCACGCCCGCAATTGACTTTAACTTGCGGATGGCGCGCGGCATATATTCGAGGGTATAGTCGTCGAACTTGAGATTCGTATCCTCAGGGCCGGGAGCTCCCCAATCGAGCAAGTAAAGATCATAGCCTTGCTTGACCATGAATTCGACAAAGCTGTGACCGGGTCGAAGATCGAGAATGTAAGGGCGGTTCATCAGCGCGAACACGAGCAGCAGCGGAACTGGATGGCGTTTTTCTGCGGGAACGACGGGAATGTAGCGATAGACGCGCGCCTTGTTGAGCGCCCAGACCAGCTCTTTGGGAGTTTGCGCGATCACGGTTCGCGTCGTGACCGCTTTGTTGAACGCCGTTAACTTTTCTACCAAGTCCGTAACCGGGTCGGAGATCATTGCAGCCTCTGGCATGGCTACTTTACTCCTTTCACTTTCCGGCGGTTGCGGCGGACGCGTTCCGCGGGAGCGCGGTTTGCATTGCGGGAGGCGCTGGCGAGGTTGGTGAGTGCTTTTTCGATACGGTCGAGCGTGGCATCCATGTCATCAAGCAGCATTTCGATATTGGTGACGCGGTCGGCGAGGGCGATAAAATCAGCACGCGAGGGCATACTCAACTGCTCCAGCACGCGCAACATCGCCTTCTCAACCGACTCGCGAAATGGAGATGAGGCCGAGAGATAGGTATCAAGCACGGTGCCTGTGCTTTTGGCGTAGGCGTCGGTGTTCACCGTCTCTACCATCGCCTTTGCCCAGGCATCGAGGTAGGTGTCGCGCACCTCGCGAAAAGCCTCCATAGGATCGGGGGGCCTACCGTTAGGCGCTTGCTTTTCATCGTTATTTGTGGCCATTTGCAACCCTCCCTGGAAGGCCGCAGGCGGAGACAGCCAAGGAGCTGAGCTCCCCGGAAAAACACACACAGCCGGCGGCCTGGCTGTCCAGCTCAATCGCAGTATAACAACCGGCTTATGCGGCAACGATAGTCTTGAAGGGCGTCGAGACGATGTCGAGAAGCGTTTTTTGCGTCTCAATCAAAGCATCGATGCCAGTCTGGAACACTTCCGCGCCAGGGGTGTTGGCAATCTTGAACTGTTTTTTCGCGGTTTCGCAAGCCTTCTTGTGCTGCTCGCCATAAGAATCGAGCGCCTTTTTTTGCGCTGCAACACACTGTTCGATGGATTGCTTGAACAGGCCGGTTACACTCTCCGCTACTTTGAAGGCTGAGCCGCTGCGCTCCTGGGCGAGGCCGGCAACCACATGGCTCTGCTCGACGGCGAGGTCAATGGCGCCCTTTTGCGTCTCGACAAAGCGCTCAAAAGTCTGGCCGACAAGGTCGAGCGGAAACAATCCGGAAGCTTCCGGGATATGAGTAAAGGCCTTCTTGCAGGCGGCGATGAATTCGGCGTTCTGCTCGGCTGCGAGATCCAGCGACTTCTTCTGCAGTTCCGCCAGGCGCTCTACGTTTTTCGTGTATGTGGGGATGAAGGCTTCGACGACTTCGTTCTTCTTAGCCGATCCGTTGGCTGATTTCTTGGGGGTACTCATGTGCGCTCCTTATTCAGATAATGGAATATGCTGCAACGCAGCATGACTTATCATAACCCCTTTTCAATGGATGTCAAGGGAAAAAGATGGGAAAAAACGGCAAAAATGGAAAAGACGAAGCAGATATCCGGGGGCGAGAGATCCGATTTTGTAGATAATGTGTGGCGGCGCAATTGAAGAGTACGGGTTCAGCGACGGCTGGCACACCGGGATCAGGCGATCATGATCTTGTCGAAGGGGTCGTCAGCGGGCGCGGTAGCCCCGACCTCGCGAATGTCGTAACGCACTTCGGTCAACCCCTGTTGTCGCAGCACCTCTTGCAGCCTGACGACAAGGGTTTGCAACCTGACGCGATCATCCGCGCGATGGTGGATATCGCGGCATAGCCGCCGGATTCTTCGATTAATGCGGCGATCGATGGTCTTTATAATGGTCTTCATGATCCACCTCATGTAACCCACCTGATCCCGTAGTCGCCTGAGGTCTGGATTCGAGGAGCCGACTAGGACCGAGGCTCCGAGCTGAACAGCATTAGCTTATCCCGGGGCAAGCTTCACTGGAAATTCAAAATGAAGATGCACGCAATCGAGAAAACTGTTTCGTCGCGACTGCGGCGAGTGACTAAACACACCAACATGGGTGATGTTTGTCACAAACGTTTTGCTGCTTATCGCACTAGACTAAGTGCTGGGTCGCCCCAGGTTCTGTAAGAATCAACCCTACGCGAATCAGGAAGGAAATTATCTTATGGCTTACGGAAACGCATCGAATTGCAATTCGACTTCATCTCTGCCGAACCAAAATGCTGCCCGCCCGTCGGTTACGTCCTATGACTCGGGATACGAGCACAGCTTCGATCGCTATGTCGATGTCAAACTGCTTTTGCAGGAGGCGGATCAAGAGGGAAGCGATATTCCTGCGACCTTAGCCGCGGCCTCCTGAGCGCGTCAGCTCGCGATTGAGGTTGTAAATTGCAACCTCAAGAAATCCAGACGCTAAAAGTGGAAGCCGCCGCCGCAGATGAGAACCTCGCCCGTCACGTAATCGGAGAGCGGCGAACAGAAGAACAGGACCGCGTTTGCAGCCTCCGCCGGCGTGCCGAGGCGGCCCAGTGGGCAGGCGGTTTTCACCGATTCCAACATGGCCGCCTGGACGCCGATCTTAATTGCATGCCCGCGCATTTCGATGTTCGCTTGCTCGCCGGTGAGAACCTGTGTGAGGCGAGTTTCAATCAAGCCAAAGCCAACCGCATTGACATTGACGTTGTAGCGGCCCCACTCTTTGGCCAGGGTGCGAGTGAGTCCGAGCACGCCGGCCTTTCCAGATGAGTAGCCGGCTTGGCCGGGATTGCCGTCAGTGCCGGCAATCGAAGTAATGTTAACGACTTTGCGCATCACCTGCTTGCCGACGGCGATTTCGCGCTTGGCGGTTTCGCGGATGTAGGATGAGGCTGCGCGCAGAACACGGAAGGGAACGACGAGGTGAATTTCAAGCATGGCCTGGAACTGCTCGTCGGTGGTTTTTTGAATGACATTATCCCAGCTGAAGCCGGCATTGTTGACGATGATATCGAGCGAGCCAAAAGTGTCCAGAGTGGCCTGGACGAGCTTGTCGGGAAAGCCGGGTTGGGTGAGATCGCCGGCGAAAACTTCCACCCGCCGCCCGATGGATCCCAGCAAACATTTGGTTTCGCGCAGTGCCGCTTCGTCAAGATCGTTGACCATGACCGCGGCGCCACATTCGGCCAGTTTCTCGGCAATGGCCCGACCGATGCCGCGGCCAGAACCGGTCACCAGAGCGGTTTTGCCATCCAGCGTAAAAGACATTGCGTTCACCCGTTTTCGATTTCGCTGCAATGCAGCGAAATATTGCTGCATTGCATTAAAACACAATCGGACCAGAAATAACAGTCCCCCAGGGTAATGCATTCCGGTAATCCCATCCCGGGAAACCGCAGGAGAGCTCGATGAACCGCATCGAAAACCGCACCTTTGACGAATTGCAGATCGGCGAATCCGCCAGCCTCATCCGCACTCTTACCTACAAGGATATCGAACTCTTCGCCATCATGTCGGGCGACGTGAATCCCGCCCATGTCGACGAGGAGTTCGCCAAAAGCGATATGTTTCATCACATCATCGCCCACGGCATGTGGGGAGGTGCGCTCATTTCCACCGTCCTCGGAACCGAACTGCCCGGCCCTGGCGCCATCTATCTCGCTCAGTCGCTGCGCTTCCGCCACCCCGTAAGCGTCGGCGACACGCTCACGGTTACGGTCAGGGTGACCGAGAAATCGGCGGAGAAACGCCGCGTCGTCCTCGATTGTCAGGCCAGCAACCAGACCGGCGACGTGGTTATCAGCGGCACCGCCGAGGTCATCGCTCCCAGCGAAAAAATCAGCCGCGAGCGCGTGGTCCTGCCGGAGGTAAGGCTGCTCGAGCGTGGCCGCCACTTTCGGCGGCTGATCGAGGCCACCAAAGGCCGGGCGCCTATGCGGACAGCGGTCGTGCATCCGGTGGACACTGCGTCGCTATTGGCAGCAATCGAAGCGGCTAATGTGGAGCTCATCGTTCCCGTCTTCGTCGGCCCTGAAACCAAAATTCGCGCCGCCGCGCGGCAGGCGCAAATCGATCTTTCACCCTATGAAATCCGGAACACGGAACACAGTCGGGCCGCGGCTGAACTCGCCGTCGCCCTCGCGCGCGACTTAGAAGTGGATGCGGTGTTGCAGGGAAGCCTTCGTTCTGACGAACTCATGCTCATCGTCGACACCGAATGCGGGCTGCGCACCGGCTGCCGTATGAGCCATGTCTCGGCGGTCGATGTTCCCAGTTTCCCGCGTCCGCTGTTCATCACCGATGCCGCCGTCAATATTCGCCCCACGCTCGAAGAGAAACGCGACATCGTTCAAAACGCCATCGAACTCGCCCATGCCCTCGGCATCGTCCGCCCAAAAGTCGCGCTCCTCTCGGCTCAGCAAGCCATTTCGGCAAAGCTGCCTTCGACTCTCGATGCTGCGGTGCTATGCAAAATGGCGGAGCGCGGCCAAATTCGGGGCGGCGACCTCGATGGCCCGCTGCAGTTCGACGTCGCGCTCTCGCCCGAGGCCGCAAAGAGCAAAGGAGTGGTTTCGCCCGTCGCCGGCCATTCGGATATCTTTCTCGTTCCCGATCTCGAAGCCGGCAGCATCCTCGTCGAGGAACTCCGGCATCTGGCCGAAGCCCAGGTCGGGGGAGTTGTGGTCGGGGCCCGCGTTCCCGTCATCCTCGCTGGCCGCACCGATAACACCATTACACGGCTCGGCTCCTGCGCTCTGGCCCTGCTGCTGGTTCACCACAAGCACGTGCCGAAGAGCGTCCCTGCGGCGGTTTGATCTGCTCATGGCCTACATGTGGTACCCGCCATTGACGTTCAGTTCCTGGCCGGTAATGTAGTCGGCCTCGGCCGCGAGGAAACCGGCTGCCTTCGCTACTTCTTCTGGCGCCGCGAACCGGCCCAGTGGAATTTTTGCCTTGATCTGAGCCGAGATTTCCTCGGGAATGGCATCGACCATCTCGGTTGAAGTAAAGCCGGGCGCGATCGCGTTGGCGGTAATGTTGAACTTCGCCATCTCCAGCGCGAGGGTTTTGGTGAAGGCGATGATGCCGCCTTTGCTGGCGGAGTAATTGGCCTGCCCAAACGCACCCATTTGTCCGACCACCGAACTGATGTTGATGATGCGCCCGAATCGCTGGTTGATCATGGCGGGCAAGGCGGCGCTGGTGCAATAGAAAGTGCCGTTCAGGTTAACGTTGATCACTTCCGCCCAATCGTCTTCCGTCATTTTGCGCATCGTGCGGTCGCGCGTAATGCCGGCGTTATTGACGAGGATGTCGAGCCGCTGCCACTTATCCAGCACCTCTTTCACAATGCGCTGGGCCTCGCCTTTTTTCGAGACGTCCCCCTGAATGGTGATGCACTCGACACCGAGTGCGCGAATCTCTGCGGCAGCGCTCTCGGCATGGACCGAATCCGATCTGTAGTCGAGCGCCACATTGGCGCCGCGCCGCGCCAGTTCGAGGGCGATGGCGCGTCCAATGCCTCGTCCCGCGCCGGTGACCAGTGCGACTTTCCCTTGCAGCGAACTTGCTCCGTTGGTGCCATTTCCGTTGTTTTTCATAAGCGTATTATTCTCCTGGGAGTTGCAAAGTACTACTGACGGGTCCACCCGCAGAACCGTGTAACCGCCCACAGCACCTGCGCCGAATCCGGGTGCGAACACACGCAGAGGCTGGTTGATTCTTCCGTTGCGTACGGCGTCGTGAATGGCGAGGAGGATACTCGCGGAGGAAGTGTTCCCGACGCGTTGAATGTTGAAATAGAGCTGGTCGGCCCCCACACCCGCGGCCTGCGCCAGATCGAGCACCATGTTCTTGTTGGCCTGGTGCGGGACGACCAGATCAATCGTATCCATGAGCGCGCCTGGGGCGCCATCGGGACGCGGCAGTGCTTTCAGCTCACCGATCATTTGCACCAAATAGCGTTTGGCCAAAGTCTTCACTTCCGGTCCATAGACGGTGATGTTGTTGTCAAACTCGGGATTCGGCCAGATGATGGAGTTCACCTCAGACCACGGGCCGCTCGCATAAGTCTGGAAGACTTCAATATCGGGCGCAGCGCCAGCGGGAGCGGGACCAACCACGACGGCGGCCGCGCCATCCCCAAAAATCATGCGGGAGGTGCGCACCGTGCCGATTTTGTCAGAGAACTTTTCCGCACACACGACTATGATCGGCCGCTCGATTTCCTGCAGAAGACGCACGGCCTCGGCCAAACCGTAGGGCATGCCCGCGCAGGCGGCTACGATGTCGCAGGAGGAATGCGTCTGTTGCAGTCCCAATTCGCCCGATAGCCAGGTGGCGACGGAGGGAATGAGAGTGGTGCTGGTACAACTGCAGAACAACACCGCTCCGATTTCGGAGGGCTTGCGGCCGGACTTGGCTAATGCCGCGCGCACCGCCAGCAACGACATATCTTCCAGACTCAACTCACTGTAGGCGCGGCTTTCGATTCCCGTCTTGGCGGAAACATCTTCAACCGTCATGCGCGACCAGCAGTAGGCGTGATTGCTGATGAGGTCTAGATTAGTGCAGGGAATCTCGCCTTCATAAACGGCAATGGCTTCGATGCGTGGCATAACCTTAAAGCGATCGCGCACCACTACGGGAGGGTAGGGCTTCTCTGGTGCGCTCAAAGCCAAGGTCGGAGGCCGATGATGCTCTGGCCGATGGTTGCCATGTCCGTTTTGCCGTATGCGCCGCAGAAACTGCAGCACGTCGGAGCTGCGGGGGTGGAAGACGACGACATAATCGTCGTCGCCGAGCTGGCCCACCTCGGCGGCGGTGCTCGTCTTTGGGTCCCACGGGTATTGATTGTGGAGAATCATCACTTGGCGCATGAGCGCTTCAAGTTCCGGGACGGTGTGGACGCAATCGATTACGTCGTCGTAGTCGTAGCCGGGATAATCGCGATCATAACTCAGCAGACGGTAGGTGAGATTTTTGGGATCGGCTAGGATCTCGTCAACGGTGGGTCTGAGCGCTCGAAACTCTCCACCAGAGCCTTGCTTGTTCCGAAGCACGTTCAGCAAAATGCGGAAGCTCTTGTCTTCCGTCTCCTCATCCCACATCGGCGGCAGTTTGAGGTAGCCCGCTTCAATGGCCGCTGTCGGCCCGGCCGAGTCGCGCGGTTTGTACATCCCCAGAAAGATATCGTTGCGGTGCCGAGGCAAATCGCCCCAGCGCGTCGGCCGTTTCTCGTACATCGTTAGCACGTAGCGCTGCGCCCAGAACAGGTTGAGCGCGAGGTCGCGACAAATTTCGTAGCGGTTGCGATAATCCCCAGCTTGCACCCGCGCTACGATCTCGGCTTCGGTGGGCGCCTTCTCGCCGAAGTCACGCCGGATGACGGCGTTGAACTGGTTGATGTCCTTGAAGACCGAAAAATCCAATTCCGGAAAGAAATTGCAGGGAAACACCATCCGGCCGTAACGGTTTATGACGAACGGTTTGAGCAACATAACTTCTTCCTTCCACTTCTGTGCTGACGGTTATTCGAATTCAACCAGAATCTGGTTGAGTTTGACTGCTTCTCCCGGCACTACCTTGACCGATTTCACCTTTCCCGCAATCGGAGCCGTAACATTGGTTTCCATCTTCATAGCTTCAAGAACCACGAGCAAATCGTCAGGCTGCAGCTGTTTTCCCGGTTGCACGCAGACTCGCACTACGATTCCGGCCACGGGACTGCGGCAAACCTTCGACTCGTCGGCGTCACCCGTTGTGGAAGAGCCGTGTCGAGGCGCGGTCGGGACAACGACAGACTGAATCCGCGGCGCGGGGCCCTCCTCGCCAGATTGGTCCTCGCCTTCGACATCGACCTCAACTTCATATGCCTTCCCGCCAATGACGATCTGAATCTTCAAGGCTCGCGCCTCCGCTGGGAGAAGTTGCGCGAAGCCTGAACCACAACCCGTCCGTGTTGCGCCCACGGATTGGCACTGCTGTTGGGTGTGCGCAAGGTCTTCACCGAGCGAATGCGAACCTTCTTGCCGAGCAAAGCGGCGATGGTTTCGCTGATCGTTGCCAAGGTTTCGGGTGTAATTTCCTCAGCTAAAGCAGGGTTGATCGCGGCAGGGGTCGGTGCATTGGCGCTCTGCTTGACAGCGCTCACCTCTGCGGAGAGTGCGTCGATTTGCTGCTGAAGCTCTAACTTGAGTTCGTCACATCGTTGCCCGATCATCCGTCGCGAGCCGATAAACACCGCGACAAAACTGGCAATCGCTAGAGCTGCAATCAAGATGTAGACGATTGTCATCGCAAGACCCTAAAGCGGAATCAATCCGTGTTTCTTCGGCGGACGAAGTTCCCGCTTGGAACTCGAAGCTGCGATGGCCTGAGCCAAATACTTCGCAGTTTCGGCGGGCTCGATCACGTCGTCTACCAGGCGCCTTCCCGCCGCCACATAGGGATTCGCGAAGGTGTTTCGATAACGCTCGATCAGCTCTTTGCGCCGGTTCGACTTGTCTTCGGCCGCTTCGATCTCATGGCGGAAGACAATTTCCGCGGCGCCTTCGGCTCCCATCACGGCAATTTCGGCGGTGGGCCAGGCGACCACGCGGTCCGCGCCGAGGGCTTTCGAACACATGGCGATGTAAGCGCCGCCGTAGGCTTTGCGTAGCACGACGGTTATTTTTGGAACTGTCGCCGCCGAGTAAGCAAACAACATTTTCGCGCCGTGACGGATAATGCCTCCGTACTCCTGCTCGATGCCAGGCAGGAAGCCCGGCGTATCGACAAAAGTCACAAGCGGAGTATTGAAGGCATTGCAGAAGCGGACGAAGCGGGAGACCTTATCCGAGGCGTCAATATCCAGGACCCCGGCCAACACCTTCGGCTGATTGGCCACGATGCCCACTACGCGCCCCTGGATACGGCCGAAGCCAATCACAACATTGGCAGCGAACCCGGGCTGGATTTCGAAAAAATCCTGCTGATCGAGCACACGCGCGATCACATCGCGCACGTCGTAGGCGACCTTTGGCTCTACGGGAACGGTGCGATTAAGCTCCAGATCGGTTTCGAGCGCGGCGCTGAACGGCAGCCGTGGAGCTTCTTCGAGGTTGTTGGACGGCAGGAAACTCAGCAGCCTGCGGCACAGTGACAGTGCACCAGCGTCGTTTTCAGCGATCAGGTGTACCACGCCCGATCGATTCATTTGCGCGGCGGGACCGCCCAATTCTTCTGATGTCACGACTTCGCCGGTGACCTGCTTGATGACGGAGGGCCCGGTGATGAACATGCGCCCGCACTTGGTTTGAATGATGAAATCGGTCAACGCCGGACTGTAAGCCGCGCCGCCGGCGCAAGGGCCACAAATGATGGAAATCTGGGGAACTGTGCCGGAGAGCAGAGTATTGTTGTAAAACACGCTGGCGTACCCGGCCAGGCTGTCGATTCCTTCTTGTACCCGTGCACCGCCGGAATCGTTGATGAAGACAAAGGGGCTGCCGGTTTTGAGCGATCCCTGCATCATTTCTGTGATTTTGGCGCAGTGCACCTCGCCGGCGGCGCCGCCGGCAACGGTGAAGTCTTGGCTCGCCAGGTGGACCAACCGTCCACCGACGGTCGCGCAGCCCGTGACGACGCCATCGGCGGGCAGATCCTTTTCTGCCATATCAAAATAGGTGGAGCGATGTTTCGCGAAGAGGCCTATCTCCTGAAAACTCCCCGGGTCGACGAGATTTTCGACGCGTTCGCGCGCCGTAAGCTTGCCCTCCGCCTTATGCTTCTCGATTCGTTTCTTGCCGCCTCCCTGTTGGATCTGGGAGCGCTGGCGGCGAAGCAACGAGATCTTTTCCTCGATCGTGGTCTTCTGTTCCCTGACTAGATCCAACGCCGGGGTTGGAAGCGGATTTGCGGCCATTGCGAGGCCTCCTAAATGCTTAAAGTTTTCGGGGGTCTCATTGCGATGGCTAACGATACCGTGTCACGTCAGGGTCTCCACGCTGAGACGAATCCATTATTGGGGAAGCATGTCCACGGCTCTGTGACGCCGGATACGTACGCTTGTGACAGGACGCGATAGTCGAGATCGGCGTTGCTGGAGTGCGCAATTCAGTTAAATCAGTTTGTGTAAGATTAAGATAACGTAGCTGGCGCGGGCCCGGATGGCGAAACTGGCAGACGCACGGGACTTAAAATCCCGAGGGGCGAAAGCTCCGTGACGGTTCGATTCCGTCTCCGGGCACCATTTCAGCCAATGTTTACGAGGGTCCCGTGCAATGTGGGGCTCGCAGGTCGAAGCGGTGTGCCACCCAAAAAACCTGAAAATGGGGCATTTTATGGGGCAATGTTTGGCGCTCGAAGCGACACCGGGCCAATCCAGCGGG
>JASHOU010000118.1 GCA_030038475.1 Terriglobales bacterium
GATAACAGGCTGATCGGAGCCAAGAGTTCATATCGACGCTCCGGTTTGGCACCTCGATGTCGGCTCATCGCATCCTGGAGCTGTAGAAGGTTCCAAGGGTTAGGCTGTTCGCCTATTAAAGCGGTACGTGAGCTGGGTTCAGAACGTCGCGAGACAGTTCGGTCCCTATCTGTTGTGGGCGTAGGAGATTTGCGAGGGCCTGTCCTTAGTACGAGAGGACCGGGATGGACGGACCGCTTGTGATCCAGCTGTCATGCCAATGGCACCGCTGGGTAGCGAAGTCCGGTTGTGATAACCGCTGAATGCATATAAGCGGGAAGCACTCCTCAAGATGAGATCTCCCAACCCCCAAGGGTAATGAAGGGCCCAGGTAGACTACCTGGTTGATAGGCGGGATGTTGAAGCGCAGTAATGCGTGTAGCTTACCCGTACTAATCGCCCGTTCGGCTTGACCATAAAATTTACTCGGTGCATAACACCAGTTGTCAGTTCTCAATTGGGTAGGTCGCGGCTTCAGCCGCGACTCAGTTAGAACCTGAACTGAACTCAGCAAGTTGTTTGTTAGTCGTTAGAACCTGAATGACTGAGAGCAATAACTGACGACTGGGCGCCGACGAAATAAGCCAAGTAGTTTTGCAAGGGCGCGGCTTTAGCCGTGCCGCAAGAGCCTTATTACTTGTCATTCCGAGCCGTTCGCAGCCGCACAAGCGGCGAGGACGAGCGAGGAATCCGCAGTTCCCAATCTATTCAGTTGTGAGGCTTCGTCCTCCCGCTCTTTGAAAAACACTCTCAGCTCGCAGTGGAAGCTCGCAGCTCTATTAAAATTGTCATCCTGAGCGAAGCGAAGGATCTGCTGTTAGCCGAGACCACCGAGTTTGCCGCGCATCAACCGCGAAAGGCAGCGCAGTACGAAGTTACTGATAGCTGACGGCTGATAGCTGACGGCTCCGACTTGTCGGTGATCTTACCGCGGGGGATCCACCCGTTCCCATCCCGAACACGGAAGTTAAGCCCCGCCGGGCCGATGGTACTGCACGCGAAAGTGTGTGGGAGAGTAGGTCGTTGCCGGCATAAAACAAAGGCCACGTTCTTAACTGAGCGTGGCCTTTTCCGATTCTAACGAAAACGCGTCGTCCCTTACCATGTCCCTACAACGCGATACTTGATCTTACCTTGCGGCCTGTGAGTGACGAGGCTGAAGACGTACACTCGCAGAGCGTTGTCGCCGTCGGCTTCCGCTTGGTAGGTTCCGGGAGCAAGGCTAGAGCACTTTCGGAAGCCCTTCTGACACCAAAGAACCACATGTGTACCATCAGGCATGATGGCATGGGTTGTGTCCTGAGCGACGTACACGTGACTCGTATAAGCTGCCTGGCCAGGGGTCGTCGTACAGTTCGTGGTGGAATTGGTCGTGGCATACACCGAGGTGTCTGTCACAGTTCCGTTCGTATTCCCGGACGTGTTGCAATTGGTTTGCGACGCCGTCCCAGCATGGTGAATTGCAACGTCCCTCTGCCAGGTGTTTGAGTCGACCACCTCAATTGTAAGTGTCGGTTTGTCCTTCGCCAGCATTGGCAGTGACAGGCCGAGTATCACAACAAATGTCGCAGCGTTTTTCATAGCTGCCGCCTCCGGCGCTCGCAACGCTAACTCAGCACTCGTAGTAACGCAATGGCACCGAGGTGGTGATTGAAACTCTGTTACGGAACGCCTGAGTGACGGCTTGCGCGTAAAAGTGCGTGAGAGAGTAGGTCGTTGCCGGCATAAATAAAGGCCGATCATCGAGACATGGTCGGCCTTTTCGTTGCCCAGTCAAGATAACAAGTCATCCTACCCTGCGATGCGCTGGCGGTTCCGTCTCGATGTGGTGGTCTCTCTTCCACTTGAGAAAGGACTCCCTCGCATCCGTCAGCCACTTGTCATGAGGCACGTCTGGCTCAGTAATCTCAAGTATGTACTCGCCCAAAGCTACGAGTCTGCCAAAACCCCCAGTCCACCCGTACCAGTCCCCGTACTCGTCCGCAAGCTGGTTGGCTATTTCAGTTACCCTGCTCCTGTGCTGTTCTTTTTCTTGCGAGGTTTTCTTCATCTGTCCCTCATAGTTTGTCATGCTGGGTGCCCCACTCAAGCCCGGTTTTGGCTTGAGTGGGTCTTTTTCGGTGCCGGCGCACCTCGCAGCAGACCTTCCGTACTGAGATCCTCATCAATATCCGGCCAGTGGATGCCATAGCCTCCGCCCGCAATCTTCCAGTTCTTGCGCTGCGCAGGCGTGGCATTCAGCAGCCGCGGATACCAAACCAGCGGTACGCTGATTACACGCCCATCGCGCAACGACACGCTCAGCGCATCCTCGCTGAATGCAACGTCGAGCACCCTTTCATCCGCCGTGATTGCCGAAGAACTCATGCCATGCCTCGAGGAATACTGCCCTATTCTCTATTACCAGAGATTGTATCGTGCGCAGTTCATGCGCACGAAACCCAAAATTCGCTGCCAACTGAACAGGGTCGAGCCAAAACTTAGCCGACAGATCGTCGCGATCCACATGAACGTGTGACGGCTAGTTCGGTTCGTGACTGTAAAAGTAGAAACGATACGGGGCCCGACCGCAACACCGTCGGCATGCGCGCGATTCTAACACGCTCAATGTGAATCGCCGCCAACTCTCCCACTTCGGAAAAATCCCCCGCCCTTCCCAAACCAGAACGACCAAAACACTAAGAACCCCCTAATGCTCCCCACCCCACTTGCCGATCCTTCCCCCGGAGGAGAAAGGAGTGGCTTATGGGTCTTTCCGTCTCCAATGCACTATCGATTGCATCGCTTGCGGCTGCGAACCCGCCGTCAACCTCCGGGGCTGCGGCAGCTTCGTCGGCTGCTCAACCAACGCCACAACCCGCCGCCGCGCAAACCGACACGGTTCAGCTGTCGGAGGCGCAGCAGGTCTACAACCTCTATAACCAGGGGCAGACGATTCCGCAAATCGCCACCAGTCTCAGCCTGACAGTCGATAACGTGAATTTCTACTTAGGCATAACCAACTCGAGTTAGCCAAGCTCCAGTTAGCTAAGTAGGCTGAAAACACAAAGGGCCACAGCATCCGCCGTGGCCCGTATTCAAGCCGCTCATATTCAAACGGCCCCTATTCAAGCTGTGTATTCACACCGAAAGAATCAGCGCCAGTTTCTCGACTAAGCCGCGACTTGCTCACGGTAAGCCGGCACGAACTCCTCACTAACAAAGGTTTCGAACTTCGTCGGCGTCGTGTTCGCCGCCGCGCGAAACTCAAAGGCGCGCATATGTCCCGAGTTCAGCGCTCCCGCCATCTCCAGAATCAGATCGGCCATATTCTCCGACATTCCGATCTGCACAAACGCGGCTTTGATCTGATCGTTGGGCGCCTGGATGTATCCGAGATCGGGTTTGCCGATCGCTCTGCCGGTAATCTTTGCCATTTCAGAGTAGTCGAGATCGCGTTGTCCTTGCAGTTCACGCGTTTGCTTGCCTTGAAAGTCGAGGCGCAAAAGCGCGTCGGCCGCGGCCGCGCCGATATCGCGCGTCGCGATCATCGGAAGCTTAAGGTCCGCACGAACCGGCCCGATCATCATACCCATCTTGCGAATGGCACCCACTTGCGGCAGCGTGTTCTCCATGAAATAGCCGGCGCGCAGATGCAGAACATTCGCATCGCCGATCTGGTTCAGCTTCTCTTCCAGATTATGCAAACCAGCCACCGGCCCGGTTCCCGACTCCTTATCGGCCCCGAAACTGCTCAGCGAAACTACATCCTTGACTCCCGCGTTGAGAATCGCAGTCGATATCGCGTCGCTGATGCGCTCCTGATAAACGCGATAATCGGTACTTGTTAGATCGGGCGGAATCATGACATAAGCTGCATCCGCCTTGTGAAAAGCCTGCGAAAGCGAAGCTGCGTTGGTAAGATCGCCGACGAATATTTCCGCGCCGGCAACAGCCAAGGGCTTCAGCCGCGCTTCATCTCTGCCGACCACCCGAACCTTTTGACCACGGGATAAAAGGGTTTTCGCAACCACGTGTCCAGTGTTGCCGCTTGCTCCAAGAACCACGTACATATTCTGTTGACCTCCATTCAAGCCATTGGATGCCACGGATTAGCATTGGACTCGACACAAAGAGAGCCGCATGTGGCTTGCGGCCTTTCTTTTCCGTACAACCTCAGTTGTCGCGCATTCGGCTGTCGTGAAAAAGATTGCCTCGACACGACCGATTTGGATATGATTGATCTCCCGCCCGCGCGAACCCCACTCTCGCCTAACACGGTCTCGGAACCACTCTACTTCTTAAGCATCCGAATGTACTTCACCACATCGGCAATCTGCGGGCCGGAGAGTTTGCGGCCATAAGCGGGCATTTTGTCTTTTCCCTTGCTGATAACTGCAGCGAGTTCCGCGTCCGATTCTTTTTGCACCGCGTCAGAACGAAGATCGCGCAGGTTCAGGTTCTTGCCGAGCAGGGTGTCGCCCGCCCCATGCGCTCCGTGGCAAGCCGAACAATGCACTTTGTAGGTTTCGGCTCCGCTTTCGGCGAAGGCGTAGCTGGAGATCAGCGCCGCCAGAATCAATGAGACCGCAAGCGTAATCGCTGGCCGCAATGAGCGTGTTATTGGCCGCGTTGTCGTCGGCTGCGTTGAAAAGAGCGTTGAATCGAATGCCGATGGCCTCCGCCCCATCAACCCGCTCGAGCCACGCCACGATGCATGGTTGGCCGATCTTAAGCTCGGCAGTCCGACTCCCCCCCGTGCAAGCAGGCAGCGCAAAGTTCGCACCGTCCGATTCTACCAGTTCAGTTTCAGCGCAAACTGGAACTGGCGCGGGTCGTAAGCGGCAGTGGCTTGGCCGGCATTGGTGAAGAGCGGGCTTACCGCGGCCACATTGTAGACATTGGCGATGTTGAACATGTCCGTGATCAGGTCCATGTTGAAGCGCTCGCCAAAGTAAACGCGCTTGGCGAGGCGTACATCGTTGAAGACCAACGACGGCGTGACCCCGGCGTTGCGGCCGAGATTCCCATCGAGCAGCCGCAACCCGCCCGGCTGCATTAGTTGCTGCGGCGTGTAATCGGCGAAACACGGCTCCTGAAAATAGCCCGTTGGCGAGAATCTTGAAGCAACCGTCGGATACCCGCAGGCATTCGTGCCGGCCGTCGCCGCCACAACATTCGGACGCCCCGTCAGCGATGACAATTGGAAATTGTCATCGCTGCCCGTGATGATGTTGAACGGGCGTCCGGAACTGAATTCGATCAGCGGCGCAAAGGTCCAGTTGCTGAAAAATTTGCTGGCGAAGCCGCTGCCGCTGAGTTTGCCCGACTGGTAGACACCGTTGAGAACAAAGCGATGACGCTCGTCAAACGTGGAGTTGGAACGATCCGCGCCGGGATAATAGCTATCCTGCGGCGTCAGCGTAGACTGCAAATCTGTCGAATCATCGATCGCGTGCGACCACGTGTACGATGCCTGGAACTCATAGTGGCGGCTGAAACGCTTGCGCAGATTCGCCGTCAGTCCATGATAGACGGAGCTGCCATTCGAGTACTGCGCATCCATATCGCCAAACGGCACACAGCCCGCGTATGTCGCCGGATTGCAATTGGCGTTGAATCCCTGGCTGGCAAGACTGCTTTCGATCGATTGCGCGAGCGTTACGCACCCGCCTGCGCCGACCAGTTCATAGAACGGCGGAAACGACGGGTTGAGCCCGCCGGGACGAAAGAAGTTCATCAGCGGGGCGCTGATCCACGCTCCCAGTGGTCCGCTTCCACACGGCACCGATCCCGTGCCCACCGTAAACGGGCTCGTCGGCGTTTGTCCCGCGGCCACAGCCGCAAAATAGTTCAGCGACAGTAAATCGCCGCGAATCGGGTTCGCGTTGATCGGCCGGTTCAGCCGGCGCCCTCCATTGAAGTTATAGGCCACACTGAGCGCATAGCCAGCGCCCAAATCCCGCTCCAGCGTAAAGTTCGCCTGTTGCGAATAGGCGTAAACGAAATTCTTCGCCTGCGGATATCCGAACGGTTGAAACCCCAGCGGCAGAAACGACGCCGGGTTCAGATAATTCTGGGTAAGAAAGATCGAACTCGAAGGCGGAGTTGCCACGCCGCAACTTGGATCGCCATTCGCACATGAAAACCGCTGCTCATTCGGCGAATAATTGAGCAGTTGCAGTGCGGTCGTGCTGCTTGCCGGCGAACAGGGCGAAGCGAGCGATCCGTTCGCCGCCGGCAAAAGTCCCTGAAAAGTGGCGACCGCATTGAGATTGCCCGGGTTCCCGGCTCCCTGGCAAACCGATCCCGGACCAAACGCCAACTGCCCGCTCGACGATCCGTCCGATGCGGCCCCAAGAAAATACAGGCCGAGCAGTGGGTGGTCAAAGAAGATTCCGTAGGAAGCCCGCACCACTGTTTTTCCGTCGCCCCAGGGATCCCACGCCAGACCGATGCGCGGTTGAAAGTTGTGCTTATCGGTCTGGATTCCTTTTTGCAAACCGAGCAGGTTGTAAGCGGGAAGCGCCAGCCCCTGCGGCGGCGCAAACTTCGGCGGAAATTCAATGTCGTAGCGCAGACCATAGTTCAAGGTCAGCGTGGGACGCACACGCCAGCTATCCTGCCAGAACACGCCGAATGGGATGTTGTGGAACGACTCCGTCGGGCTGCCCAGACCTTGAATGAAGTCTTGCGGTATGCCCGCGCCGTAGGCTTGAACCCCGGAGAGCCCCGGCACCGTAATCGGGCCTACACTGCTCGGCAAGCCAAGGTCACCCGGCGTCAGGCCGCCGAAATCATAAACTCCGCCATAATTCACGGTGAAAGTCGCATTCAGCGGCAGATAGTTGAAATCCGCCCCGAACTTGGTGTTGTGCCGCCCAAGCGTCCAGGAGAAGTTGTCCACGACCTGATATCTCTGCTCCGTCCGTTTAATGTAGGAGTACGGCTCGCGACCGAAATACGCATAGCCGGGAATGTTGACTGCCGGATCCGACCCTCCGGGAACCGCAGTGTTGTAGAAATATTGCAAACCGCGCCGCGCGTACTGGAAGCGAAACTCATTGACCTTGTTGTTGCCGATCGTCCACGTGTCCTGCGCAATGCCCGCCACATCGCGGTAGGTCTGCTGCGAAGTCCGCGAGTAGGCGTTCTGGCCAAATGGCTGGTCCTGTCCACTGACTTCAATGCCCGTAACCGTGCTCGGACTGGCGTGAAGGCTGAGCGTCAGCCGATTGTTGTTGCTTACATTGTGATCGATTCGAAATGAGTACAGGCTCGTGCCTTCAAAAACCGGGAAGTTACCCTCCTGCGAAGCCAGCGTCTGGAACGAACCCGGAATGCCATTGCAAATCGGAGCCGAGTTGGTGCACGTCGTTATGAACTGCGCCAGAGGATTGCTTCCGTTCACTGGCACAGGCAGAACGCCGGCTCCAACCAGCAGCGCAAAAGAAGCCGGATAGCTTCCGTTGACTGCCATGGCAGAAGATGCCCCGGCCAATATCGAGTATTGTTGATCGAGCGCCAGGGGAACGCCGGGTGTGCTCAGGAAAGTCGCCTGATCGGGCGTGACCTGAATGTCGAGCGTTCCCGCAGGCACTCCGAAAAACGGCGACGCGTCGAAGGGAACAAGTCCGAAACCTCCTTGCCCGATGCTGGAAAAACCTGTCTCATGCCGCCTCGTGATTTCGTAAGAAAAGAAGTAATAGGTTTTATCCTTCTTTATCGGGCCGCCAAATGCCGCGCCGGCTTGCACCCGCGTGTACGCGGGATTCGACGTGGTGCTGAAGGGATTCACCGCCTGGAAGTCGCGATTGCGCAGGTATCCGTAGACATCGCCGTGAAAATCATTTGAACCCGAGCGCGTGATAATGTTGACCACACCGCCGGCGGCGCGACCGTATTCGGCGGCATAGCTGTTGGTAATGATCTGAAATTCTTGCACATCTTCCTGCGACACGGTTGAGCGTACCCCGTTGACGCCATTATCGGTGGCATCGGCGCCATCCACATTCACCAGGTTTGAGCGGGCGCGCTGTCCGCTGATGTTCAGCCCGGAGGTGGGTGCGGCGCCGGTCTCGGGCGCGTTATCGCGCAGCACCTGCGAATCCGTCAGCGTGAATTGAATATAATTGCGCCCGTTAATGGGAAGATTGTCGATGCGCCGCTGGCCAATCGTGTCGGTCGTGGAGCTGCGCGAAGTTTCGACCAGCTCAGCTTGGGCGCTGACTTCCACAACTTCCTTGCCGGTGGCAACCACGAGCGCGACAGGAAGCTCAACCATGCCGCCCACTGTGATCGAGACTTCGGTGGCTTCGGTTTTGGTGAAGCCGGAGGCCTCCACAGTCACAGAATAGCTGCCGGGCGCCAACTGGCGCACACTATATCCGCCTTGACCGTCGCCGCTGCCAACGCGTTCGATACCCTTGGCGGAGCTCCTGACGGTGACGGTAGCATTGGTTACGACATTGCCTTTCGGATCTTTCACGGTGACGTGGAGGTCGCCGGTAGCAACGCCCTGGGCAAAGGCAGATTGAGGGCTGAGTAACAGACGGATGAGTAACAGGAAGATTGCGACAACCAACAGGCGCAAGGGCGCTTTCATAGGGCTCCTCAATTCTCCTCCGCATCGTGGCGGACGGACGACCGAACGCGGCATTGTGGCCGGCTACCTTGAACTGCACGTTGTGGGACGAAATACCGCTGATATGTACATCAAACGACGGCTTAAGGCAAGAGCCAAGCTGGATTACCGGCAGTTGCAGTGATGCCGCCACGAAGGGCTGCGGCCTGGCATGATCGAGATCATGACCGGCGTATTGTTTTGTCTTCGTTAGTCGGTGTTGCGCTCGCGGTTCTCTTTCTCTAGCAGGCTGCGGAAGAAGTCGGCGTTGCGGTTGATTTTGGGTGGCGCAGCGGTTTACCGCTGCGATAGATGCGTTGATTTCAATGCGGCTTTCAGCCGCTGAGGTTCGCGGCCGATGGCTGATTGAGTTTTTCCGTAGGCTGTTAGATTCTCAAAGCGAAACCTGTAACGCGGAATCCCGAATGAATGTCGAAAAGTCCAGCGCCCAGTTCAACGGCCAGTTTTCTAACGGTTATTCCGTCCATTCAATGACCGGCGAGTTGCTGCGCGTGATGGTATGTCCGCCCGCAAATGCCGGCTGGTGTGATCCAAAGAAACCCGATCCGAACTGGTCTGATCTGAAGGAGTCCGATCCGAAGAAAACTGCAGCCTGGCGCGACTTCGGATTTCGCCATGCTCCCGACTACGCAAAGGCGCAGCGCCAGCATGAGGCACTATGCCGGCTGCTCAGCGAGGCAGGCGCTGAGGTATTGACGTTACCCGCGGCCGACTCGCTGAGCCTCGACGCCGTCTACGTGCACGATGCATCCCTCGCTACCGATTACGGCCTCGTTCTCATGAATCCCGGAAAAAAGAATCGAGCAGCCGAGCCGAAGACGCACGCAGATTTTTGCCGGCAACTTGGGATTCCGCTGCTGGGCGCGATCGAGTCACCCGGAAGTTCCGAAGCCGGTGACATGGTTTGGCTTGATTCGCGCACGCTGCTCATCGGCAACGGCTATCGCACCAATAAAGCGGGAATCGAGCAGCTGCGCTCGCTGCTCTCGCCCAAAAATGTTGAAGTGCTCTCGGCGCCGCTCCCTTACGGAGCCGGGCCTTCCGTTTGTCTGCACCTGATGTCGCTGATGAGCGTGCTTGACGACCAAACTACGCTGGTCGACTTGCCCTGGCTGGCGGTTGAGACCGTCGAATTGCTGAAGTCTCGCCGCTTTCGTCTGATCGAAATTGACTACTCCGAGCGCGACACGCTCGCGTGCAACGTGCTCGCGCTCGGAAACAGGCGCCTGATAGCCATCGAAGAGAACGTCAAGACAAATCAGCGTCTGCGCGAAGCCGGTTTTGACGTGCGCACCTTTCCCGGCTCGGAAATTTGCATCAACGGCGCCGGCGGTCCAACCTGTCTGACGCGCCCCCTGCTGCGAAAATAAACTTAAGTGACAGCCGCCCGGCTGAAGAACTTGACGTTTGCCACGAATAGGAAGGGCACAAGTTCCACTCGTGCCGTTAAGCCGCTCAAAATCGTTCGAGCTTTAGCGCCTGGGGCAGCTCCCTGCGCCGCGATCGAGTTTTTCAGCAAACTGTCTAAACCCACTCCCCTTGGTAAAATCAAAGAGCAATGCTTTTGCCGTTCGTCCGCGAGATTTTCGCGGAGGTGCAACAACTCCCTGCCTTCACGCGTGCCTCCTCCCATCTCCGGGAGAGCGCGGGACGGATTACTGTCACTGGACTGTCCTCATCAGCGAAAGCGCTGATCGTAGCTTTACTGCAGCGCGCCGTCGAGCGTCCGTTCGTGCTCGTGGTTTCCGATAATCGCGCCGCTGAAGAATTGCTACCGGTAATTCGCGCCTTCTGCGAACTCACCGCCGCCGCCGATCCGGATTCCGTCGTTACCTTGCCCGCCCGCGATGTGCTTCCCTTCCAGAATCTGTCGCCGCATCCCGAAATTCAGGAAGAGCGCGCCACCGCCTTGTGGAAGATCGCGACCGGCCGCGCTGCAATCGTAATCTCGCCCGTCAGCGCAACCACGATTCTTCTTCGTTCTCCCGACTACTACGCCGATCTCGCGCGGATTCTGCGCCGAGGCGAAATTTTCGATCTGGAAAAGCTGCTCGAGCATTTGAATACCGTCGGCTACACCTCGGCCGACGTGGTCGAAATGCCCGGCCAGTACGCCGCGCGCGGGGGCATTCTCGATGTCTACTCGCCCGAGGCCGACCGTCCCGTGCGCGTCGAATTTTTCGGCGACGAAATCGAATCCATGCGCAAATTCGACCCCGCCAGCCAGCGCTCCTCAAATCCGGTCGATGAAGCTCTGCTCTTGCCGCTGACGGAAACTCCCGTCAGCGAAGAATTGCTCGGCTCCATCAACGCTCGCCTTTCGGGCAAACGGATTGCCGGATCGGCCAAGATCGTCGAGCAGGCGGTCCGCGATTCGGGCGCGGGAGTTTTTCCCGGCTGGGAATTCTACGCTCCCGTGGCTGGCGCGGACCGCACGATTTTTGATCTGCTCCCCGATGCTCGCGTGATTCTCGACGAGCCCGAAACGCTGGCGTTGGAGCTCGACAAAGTGTGGACGCGAATCGAAGAAGCGCACGAGCGCAGCGGCGTAGGAAACTTGGTCCGTCCCAAAGATCTCTATCTCACGCCAGAAAGTTGGCGCGAAAAAACCTCCTCGCTCGCCGGAGCCGATCTCGAGTATCTGGATGTGGAGCGGGCGCCCTCGCCCGCTGCTCTTGATCTTGAAGTCGGCCGGGCGATCCTGCCCGCAGCGTTCCTGTCCCAGCCCGCCACGCGCTTCCACGGCAACGTGCCCGCCATGATCGAAGACGTGCAAAAGACCGTCGCCGCCGGCACGCAGGTAATTCTCGCGGTTCCCAACACCGGCGAAGTCGAGCGCCTTGCCGACATGTTTACCGAATACAACGCCTCCTATCGCCTGGGAAGCCGCACCCGCAGCGGAGAAAGCTACGCCGACGAAACTTCATATTTTGCCGGCGACGTCTTCACCACGACGCTGCTCAAAGCGTATCTGCCCGACGGCTTTGTTCTGCCCGAAGCCCATCTCGCGATTTTCGGCGCGCGCGATCTGTTCGACGAATCCGATCTCGTCGCGGCGCGTCCGCAGCGCCAGAAATCAAAAGTCTCCGCGTTTCTCTCCGACTTCCGCGATCTCCAGGTCGGCGATTACGTCGTTCATGTCGAGCACGGCATCGGCCAGTATCAGGGATTGAAGGAAATCAACCAGGGCGACGGCATCGCAGAATTCATGCTCCTCGAATACGCCGAAGCGGCGCGGCTTTACGTTCCGCTTACCCGCCTCGACCTAGTGCAGAAATATCGGTCTTCTGAAGGGGCCAAGCCAGTGCTTAATCATCTTGGCACGCAAGCCTGGGCAAAAACCAAAGCCCGCGTGCGCAAGGCCATGAAAGACATGACCGACGAACTGCTCAAACTTTACGCGCAGCGGCAGTCGGCGCAGGGCCACGTGTTCCCGACAGATACCGAGTGGATGAAGGAATTCGAAGACGCATTCGAATTCAACGAAACCGAAGATCAGGCGCAGGCCATCGCCGACGTAAAGCGCGACATGGAATCGCAACTGCCCATGGATCGCCTGCTCTGCGGCGATGTCGGCTACGGCAAGACCGAAGTCGCGATGCGCGCCGCTTTCAAGGCCATCAGCGACAACAAGCAGGTCGCCGTACTCGCTCCCACAACCGTTCTCGCCTTTCAGCACTACGAAACTTTCAAACAGCGATTCGCGCCCTTTCCGCTGACGGTCGAAATGATCAGCCGCTTCCGCACTCCCAAGCAGGTCAAAGAAATTTTGCAGCGTGTCGAAGCCGGTAAAGTCGACATCCTGATCGGCACGCACCGCCTGCTCTCAAAAGACGTAAAGTTCGCCGATCTCGGCCTGCTGGTCGTCGATGAGGAACAGCGCTTCGGCGTGCGCCACAAAGAACGCATCAAGCAGATGCGCACCGAAGTCGACGTGCTAACGATGTCAGCCACGCCCATTCCTCGCACGCTCCACATGTCGCTGGTCGGCCTACGCGACATGAGCGTCATCGAAACTCCGCCCAAAGATCGCATGGCCATTCAGACCGTCGTCGCCAATTGGGATGAAAAGCTCATCCAGTCGGCCATCGAGCAGGAACTCGATCGCGGCGGCCAGGTTTATTTCGTCCACAACCGCGTCGAGACCATCTGGGAGATTGCTGCCAAACTCCAAACCATGGCCCCAAAAGCGCGCATCGCCGTCGGCCACGGACAGATGGGCGAAGGCGAACTGGAAAAAGTGATGCTGAAATTCATGCATCACGAGGCTGACATTCTCGTTTCGACCACCATCATCGAAAACGGACTCGACATTCCCCTCTGCAACACCATTCTCATCAATCGCGCCGACCGCTTCGGCTTGTCTGAACTCTATCAACTGCGAGGCCGCGTTGGTCGCTCCAATCGCCGCGCCTATGCCTATCTTTTATTGCCATCTGAAATCGAACTCACTCCGGTTGCGCGCCGTCGCCTCGCCGCTTTGAAGGAATTCTCCGACCTCGGCGCTGGCTTCAAAATCGCCGCCCTCGATCTCGAACTCCGCGGTGCAGGCAATCTTCTCGGCGGCGAGCAATCCGGCCACATCGAAGCCGTCGGCTTCGAACTATATACGCAAATGCTGGAGCGCGCCGTCCGGGAGATGAAGGGTGAAGCCGGCGTCGAAGTCACCGAAATCCAACTCAATCTCGGCCTCAACATCCGCATTCCTTCCGACTATATAAAGGAAGAGAACCAGCGCCTGCGCATGTACAAGCGCGTCGCTGGCGTCGAGACCGAATCGCAGTTGCACGACGTTCGCGCCGAGTTGATCGATCGCTACGGCGAGCCGCCCACTGCGGTCCGCAACCTGCTCGCTTACGCCGCGCTCAAGCTGCAAGCGGTGCGCGTGGGCGCAAATGCCATCGAGCGCAAACGCGAATTCGTCAACATCAAGTTCAGCCAGACCGCGGCGATCGATCCCGGCAAACTGGCCCGTTTCGTCGCCGCGCAGCAGGGCACGCAGTTCACTCCCGACGGCGCGCTGAAGTTTACCATCAAGATCAGCAGCGCCGAAGGAATCCTCCAGACCCTCCGCGACCTCCTCGAAGAACTCGAAGCCCGCGAAGTTCCCGCGCCCAACCCCCTAGGGACTGCCCGGTAGAGCGCAATCATTCGTCCCCATTTAGAATGTCTCTGCGATGAACTCCACCGAACGACGGAGCGGCGACGACCGCCGCAAGATTCGCAAGGTTCGCAAAGCGGTTTTTCCCGCCGCCGGACTCGGCACCCGCTTCCTCCCCGCCACCAAAGCTCAGCCAAAGGAAATGCTGCCGCTGGTCGATAAGCCCATCATTCAATATGGTGTAGAGGAGGCGGTTGCGGCGGGATGCGATCAGATCATCATTATTACCGGCCGCGGCAAGAGCGCTATCGAAGATCATTTCGACGTCAGTTACGAACTCGAAAAAATGCTCGAGGAAAAGGGCAAGCACGACCTGCTCCGGATCGTTCGCCAGATTTCCGACATGATCTACGTCTCCTACGTTCGCCAGAAAGAGGCTCTCGGACTCGGTCACGCCGTGCTCACCGCGCGCGAACTGGTCGGAGACGAACCCTTCGCCACGCTGCTGGCCGACGACGTGATCGACGCCAAAGTTCCCGTGCTCAAGCAAATGATGAGCGTGTTCGACGAGAAGCATTGTTCCGTGATCGCAACACAGGTGGTCGAAGGGCCGGCGATTTCCTCCTATGGCGTGCTGAAAGCCAAAGAAGTCCCCGGTTCCGGTGGCAAGCTCTACGAAGTTCTCGACCTGGTGGAAAAGCCGAAGCGAGAAGAGGCGCCCTCAAACCTGGCCGTTATCGGCCGCTACATTCTGACGCCGGCCATCTTCGAAATACTCTCGCATATCAAGCCGGGTGCAGGCGGCGAGTTGCAACTCACCGACGGCCTGCGCGGACTGCTGCAGCGCGAAAAACTCTACGCCTACGTCTATGAAGGCCGCCGCCACGACACCGGCGATAAGCTCGGCTTTCTCAAAGCCACGGTCGAGTTCGCGCTCAAACGCGAAGGCATGGGCGAAGAATTTCGCGAGTATCTGAAAAACCTAAAACTCTAGCACGCCACCGAAGAACTCTGTTGCCGCGATAGATTTGGGAAGGGCACGACCTCGGTCGTGCCGTAACTGCACCTAATCAATGCGGCTTTCATCCGCTGGGGTCCGCCCCCGGTCGGTATAGGATTTTTTCAGCAGCCTACGCGTGGCTGCAACGCACCTTCTCCTACTCCTTCAGGCTCGCTTGCAGCTTCTTCGACTTCTCTTCCACGCCGCGAGCCAATTTTTCTTTGTGAGCCTCAAGTTTCCTCGCGATCGCTGCGTCCCCCACGCCAATGATCTGCGCCGCCAGAATTCCCGCGTTGGTCGCGCCGGGCTTGCCGATCGCAACCGTCGCCACCGGAATTCCAGCCGGCATCTGCACGGTTGCAAGCAGCGAATCCATCCCCTGAAGCGACGTCGACGGAATCGGCACGCCGATCACCGGCAAAGTGGTGTGCGCCGCGATTACGCCCGCCAGATGCGCCGCTCCGCCCGCCCCCGCAATGATCACGCGAATGCCACGCCCAGCCGCCTTGCGCGCATACTCTGCCGTGCGCTCGGGAGAGCGATGCGCCGAGGTTACATCGATTTCATACGCGATTCCGAATTCGTCGAGCGCCTTCCCCGCTTCGCGCATAATCTCCAAATCCGAGTCGCTGCCCATTACGATGGAAACAAGTGGTTTCAATGTGTGATCCCCTCTTGCCTTTTGTTAAACCCACGGACGATCAAACCCACAACGAGACCGATCATCCCATAGATTCCAACGTTTCCCAGTATTGAGAATCCATAGACAAACACTATCGCACTCCAGGGCGGTGGACTCTGCGTATCCAGCGCCATTAACTCGATTGACGTCGGCCAGACTGAAAGTGCGATCTCCTCGATTCCCACGCCGCTGCTCCAAAACCAGAAGGGAAGGATTGCAGCAGGAACAATTACACCTGCACACACAAACCGAGCACAACTTTTCTGAAACTCGTCATCCGGGGATGCTTGAGCAGCCAAAACGTGACTAAAGCGACCCACACTAAACCCGCCACAGTCGCCAGCGGGAAGAGTCTACCGATGTATGGGAGGTATTTATCCATGGGACGGCCCTAAGGCTCTATGGCTTTTTCAACGACTTGGAGGCGATGTCTTTCCGATAGTACGCCCCCTCAAAACTAATCTTTGCACAAGCCTCGTACGCCCGATCAACCGCAGTCTGCAACTCTCCGGTTCTCGCCGTTACTCCAAGCACCCGCCCTCCTGAAGTATAAAAAGTTTCATCGTGTTTTGAAGTTCCCGCGTGAAAAATCTTTACGCCAGCGATTTTCGCTGTATCTTCGATGCCCGTAATCGGCTTGCCCACTTCGAACGTTCCCGGATACCCTCCCGATGCCATGACCACGCACACCGCCGCATCGTTCGACCATTTGAAATCGCCGTCGCTCGTCCGTCCGTCAATGCTCGCTTCCATAGCCTCGACCAGGTCGCTTTCAAGTCGCATCAAAATCGGTTGCGTCTCCGGATCGCCGAAGCGGCAATTGAACTCCAGCACCATCGGCCCGCGCGCTGTCATCATCAGGCCGCAATAAAGAACGCCTTTATACTCCGCCCCTTCGGCCT
>JASHOU010000119.1 GCA_030038475.1 Terriglobales bacterium
GCTTGAAAACGTTGTGGCGCTCGAACAGATAATTCAGGGCTGGCCCGCTCGCTAGAAGCAGTAATCCGATTATTATTATTTTCCCTCTGCTCGGGTTGCCGCTTGCAATCGCTCCGATCATTCCCGTGTCTCCACGCCTCCTTCTTGCGGTCAGCGTAGGAGCCAATCGTACCCCAACTGCGTCGTCAAGACGCCGGGGTTCCACGCGGGTGGACCTGACGGCCACCCCTCCGGCCGCCAACATTTGCTGAGCCCAAGTGCCGCAGTCGCAAGCGGGCGATGGACCCATGACTGAAATACGAAGGCGTCCAGGTATGATTCTGCCTGCTTTTGCGAAAATGCTGATTGTGATTTGTCACTCGCGACGAACCGAGCGCCCTGGATCAGTGAGGGCAGGTCCTGCGCAGAGACATGTGATGAGGATAGAAGTACGAGAATCGGCAGCATTGCAAGCGAAGTCACGTTGGCGCGGAACTCTTTCATCGCTTCCTCCGCTACGAGAACGCTCAATCCTGGGTACACTTGCAACACAAAAACAACAGAATGATCACCCGGAATGTCCTGGCCCGTTCTCGCCCGCTCGACATTTTGGCCGGGTGGCCGGATTTTCCCGCCCTCTATAGCTATCCCCCCCTTTATTTGACCCTGACGAGATAAGTCCTTAAACTACAGCGGTCTCTTTTGACGGGATCGAGGTTAGTGGGCGCGTTCGCTGGCTCTGGTCGGCTGCGGGAATGCCTCGTTCGCTAGGAACTGCTCCGATTGGAAGTGTTGCCTAAACTGTATCCCAACATCTGCTAAACCTTGCTATCTTGAGCTCACTTGAAAGGCAAAAAGTCTCTGAGTTATCAAGGACTTGTGTTGGTGGCATTAGATTTGCGGATCGGGCGTTTTCTGATTATGAGTCCACTGCTCTAACCGCTGAGCTACGGGCCCGAAACAGAGCGCCTCTAACATTCTAAGCACTTGACCGGCTGTTTCGCACTTTCATTCGCAGTGTATAGTGTCCTGATCAGTTTCGCTTCTGCATGTTTGCTGGTGGAGAAGCCAGCTTTAATCTGGCGTGATCAGAAGCAACCTTTGCGATAGCGAGAGAAAAATCAGCATTCAAGGAAAACAAATGAGCGAACATTATCACGACCCGGCCGACCTGCGTCTTTTGAAAGACATGAGCAAGCTTGCCCCGACTGAGTTCAAAGCATGGCTCGCGCTGCAAGATATCGTTGGCCGCGAGGGTGGCACGATTCCGCGAAAATACCGCGAATTGATTGCCTTGGCTGTGGCTTTTACCACACAGTGCCCCTACTGCATTGAAGTTCACACTAAGGCCGCAAAAACGGCTGGAGCTTCTCGCGAAGAGATCACCGAGAGCTCACTGATCGCGGCAGCGTTGCGCGCAGGCGGAGCCGCTACGCATGGCGCAATGGCTTTGAAGTTTTACGATCAGGCGTGATGGTAATTCGAAACAGTCGGCGATTCGGGCGAATAGCGCGATGGCTACGCAATCTTCAACGGCAGTGAAATCCATCCCCGATTTTCTTTACGGCACAGCCTGGAAGGAGGAGCGCACGGCTGCGCTGGTCGAAATGGCGCTGCGCGCGGGGTTTCGCGTTCGATACGGCGAACCAGCGGCGGCATTATTTCGAGGCCGGCGTGGGAGAGGCGCTGGCAGTGGCTTATCGTTCGGGTGTCGTTACGCGCGGTGAGCTTTTTCTGCAAACGAAGTTTACATACCGTCCGGGGCAAGATCACCGACTGCCCTATGATCCGTCCGCCAAATTTGCGGTGCAGGTGGCGCAATCGATGGCCAGTTCACTGGAGCATCTGGGAACGGGCTACGTTGACAGCTACGTGCTGCACGGGCCGGCCTCGGATTATGGATGGACCAAAATTGATGCCGCGGTCTGGGAGGCGATGCAGAAGGAGCGCGATGACGGGCGCACCCCGCTGCTGGGCGTGAGCAATGTGGGGCTGCATCATCTCGAACAGATGGTGGCACAAGGAGAGGCTCCGGCGGTGGTGCAGAACCGCTGCTACGCGCGCTTTGGATGGGACCGTGAGGTTCGCGCGTTCTGCCGAAGGCGCGGGATTCTGTATCAGGGATTTTCGTTTCTGACGGCTAATGTGGAAGTGTTACACCATCCAGTGGTGCGCGAAATTGCCGCGCGGATGGCGGCGACCGCGGCGCAGGTGGTGTTTGCGTTCGCGCGGGCGATTGGGATTTTGCCGCTGACCGGGACTTCGAGTTTCGAGCATATGAGGCAGGATTTGGAGAGTGCGGGGTTGGAGTTATCGGCGGTGCAGATAGAAAAGATTGAACGGTTGTTGGGATAGAAAGCTGAGTTCGTGATGATTACCGTAAGAGCAAACACAAGGGCGAAACAGAGGAACACGGAGTAAAGGTGGTGTAAGGCCCTTGGCGTTTGCGGTCCAAGTCAGCAAAATTCCCCCCAAGTTGTCGAATTTTTCACTTTGAAATTGTGCGGAACTCTTAAGGAGAAAAATCTTAGACCGCAGAGGACGCAAAGAGCATCCGCAAAGAACGCTAAGAAAATTGCGTGTGGTCGGTGGCGGCAAGTTTGAGGGCTTCATCGGTGGAGATGAACTTTGCTCCCAGAGCTTTCAGTTCAGCCAGCGTGCGCTCTCCGTCCTCCCGCTTCAGCGTTTCGATTGCATCTTTCACAACAGAAACGTGGCGGCCGCGCTCAAGCAATCCCCTGGCAGCCAGGCGGACACAGTATTCGGTGA
>JASHOU010000120.1 GCA_030038475.1 Terriglobales bacterium
TGCAGGCGGGATGCGCGTTTCGCCGTGCGCCAGCGCGCGAGAATGCCGCGCGAGCCGTGTTCCATGAAGTCGTAGACGCTCTGGAGTTCGCGGGTGAGCAGTTCGTCGTAGTGGCGGAATTCTAGGAGCTGGGAGTTCGCGTATTCGAGGAGCTGGATGACGGTTTCGGCGCCGGCGGTTGAGTCGTAGAGAAAGGCCGCGTTCCAGCTGATGACGGCGAGGTCGTTCGGGTAATAGGAGATCTTCGACTGCATGATCTCGGCCTGCTCGCCCTCGGAGAGCGGAACATTTTCGCCGCGGACGATCTGGGCGATGCGTCCACCTTGAGCGGCGAGCAGTTCGGCGGCGGAGGGATTGCCAGCGACATCGCGGACGTGAAAGACGAAATAATCTTCATGCAGCCAGCTGTCGTAGAGCTTGACGAGGGCAGGGCGGGCGCGCTCAATTTTTTGTTTGGCGATCTTCTGGGCGAAGCTGGTGAAATCGGTATCCCAAACCCAGCGGCTGGCGAGGCGGACGAGCGTGTCCCAGTCGCCGGAGAACGGCAGCTCGAAGACCACGCTGAGGACACCGTAATCGTAATACTTGATCTGCACGTCGAGGCGCTCGCCGCTTTCGAGGAGCAGAGGTTCGACCGGCTCGACGACGGGAGGACGCTGGAAGCGGACGTATCCGGGAGCGGGATGCTTGAAGCTGGCTTCCTGGCGGCGGGCTCCGAAGATGTCGCGCAGGGCGTCGAGGTTGATCTCTTCGCAGATGTCGAACTGGATGAGGACGAGGACCGAGCCTTTGAGTGTTTTGTCTAGGGTGAAGCTCGGTGCCGGGGCGGAAGTTGCGGTAACGCTAGGGGATGGGACGCCCGGTGTTGGGAGCACGATCGTGGTTTTTTCGGTTTCCATAACGTTAAGCTTTCTTGCAAAGACTCAAGAACTAAAGAGGCGCGCTGGCGATGCTAGGCCAAGGGCGTCATGGCCGAGGCAGGTGCGAGGAGCGAACTCGCTGAGCTGACTTACTATTGTCCCAGAAAATGAGAGGGATTGGGAGTGGTTGGTGTAAGTGTTTTAACTACAGAGGTTTATGGATGGCTGATCCGCAAAGGGCTCGGTGATCTGGGGCTAATGTATCATCCGCTGGAATAGGATAGGGGGCGGATGGACCTTTACATCATTGCTGGCCCGAATGGAGTGGGCAAGACTACGTTTGCCAAAGAGTTCCTTCCCAACTATGCGAACTGCAAGAATTTCGTAAATGCCGACCTAATTGCAAGCGGAATGTCGCCTTTTTTACCGGAAGCGGCCGCGATCCGCGCCGGTAGACTGATGCTGAGTGAAATCAGATTCTTTGCGCGGCGCGGAGTTTCGTTCTCCTTCGAAAGTACCTTGTCGGGCAGAACCTATTTGCGATTGGTTCGGCGCCTAAAGAAACAAGGATACAAGGTGCACCTTTTCTTTTTGTGGGTTGACACGGTCGATATTGCATTCGCGAGGGTCAAGGAGCGAGTGTTAAAAGGCGGGCATGACGTGCCACAATCCGTGCTGCGTCGCCGTTTTGTACGCTCGATGCGGAATTTTCTTGTCGATTATCGTCAGCTGGCTGATTCCTGGTATCTATTCGACAACACACGAACGAAACCCGAGATAATCGCTGTCGGGAAGAGCGGCCGCGTTCGTATAATGAAGCCAGATACCTACTCGGCGTTGATCGCTCGCTATGGTGCAAGGTGAAAAGGTGAAGAAGATACCGAGGAGAATTCTACGATTGCCGTTAGAAAAGCGCGCCGAAATGGCGTTCCGAGCAGCGGTGAGTGGAGTTATCGACGAGCACGCTCGCCTGGGACTGCCTCTCTACATTGGGCGCGACGGCAAAGTAGTGGAGCTGTCTCCGGATGAGGTGCGAGAGCTTTCCGAGTCGAACGGGAGGGTGTAAGAGCTGCGACCGTCGCGTAGCGAATCGACTTTCGTGTCGTCGGGTTATGTAGATAAGAAGGGATCCAACCGTGCGTCGAGGAAGTCTGGTACTGATCGTGGTGCTCTTGGCTGGCTTTCTGGAGTTTTTCGGTTGCAGCAAGAAACCGGACCCTGACGAATCGGTGCTAGTCCAGCTTAAGAAAGCGGGTTCCGACCTCTCGAAGCCGCACAATATCGAGTTCTTTCTCTACTTCCCAACCCAGGGCGTCGCCGCACAGGCTGCTTCTAAGATCCGCGATGAAGGATTTCAGGTGAAAGTGCAGAAGGCTGCGAAGGGTGACGATTGGCTTTGCTCTGCCACGAAAAAAATGATCCCCGAGTTACACGCCCTCCAGAAGATTCGACAGGACTTTGGTTCTCTTGCGATTTCACTGAACGGCCAGTATGACGGATGGGGAACCGAAGTCGAGAAATGAGCAAACACTAGGACTGACCTGCGAACCACGACTTCCCTACGAAATTCGCCCTCGGCTCTTCGCGGTGGACTATTTTTTTCTTCCTAGCGCCAAAAGCAGGGCTGCGCCGGCGGTGATGCCTGCTAATGCCAAGCCGGTGCGCTTCATGGATTTGTGAATTGCGGCGTGGTGGGCACGGACCCAGGCATCTTCGGGAAAATGCTCGGGAGCGGGATCGAACATGGGGAAACCCTCGGGCGTTTCGGTCGCTTCGCGCAGGGCCATCTGCAGGACTTCGGCGAGATGCAGGGCGTGGCGGTCGGTTTCCTGGGCGATCTGCTCGCGGCAACTGAAACCGTCGGCGACGATGAGCCAGTCGGTCGGAGCGTGGCGGACGGCGGGCAGGAGTTCGAGTTCGCCGATGGCTTTGGAGATTTCGTACTTTTCTTTTTCGAAGCCGAAGGCTCCGGCCATGCCGCAGCATCCGGGGGCGGGCGCGGTGAAGTCGATTCCCATGCGCTGGAGGATCGCTTCTTCGGCGGTCATTTTCATGATGGCTTTGTTATGGCAATGGCCATGGAGGAGCGCGCGGCGTGGCAACGTGGGAAGTGAGAAGTGTTGGGCGCGCTGCTCGAGAAATTCGCTGAGGAGAAAGACCTGCTTCGAAAGAGCTTGGGCGCGCTCGTCTTTGGGGAACAGGTTAGTGAGTTCGTCGCGAAAGACGGCGGCGCAGCTTGGTTCGAGGACGACGATGGGAGTTCCGGCTTCGATTTCGGGGAGAAGCTCGTCCATGATTTGAAGGAGCAGGCTTTTGGCGCGGTCCAACATGCCAACGTCGTAGAGCGGACGGCCGCAGCAGAGGTGAGCGCGGGGTACGGTGACCTGGAAGCCGGCGGTTTCGAGAACTTCGACGGCGGCTTTGGCGGTGAAAGGCAGGAAGTGGTTGTTGAAAGTGTCGGCCCAGAGAAGGACGGAGTTCTCGGCGGACCTCGCTTGCGCGCGTGGGCCGGAGTATCTGTCGAGCTTCGCTCGACCGGACAGCCGGGGGCGGCTGTCCCCACGTGGATATTTCTCCCACCATTGTTTGAAGGTTTGCGGAGCGAGGGGCGGAATGCGGCGCTGGGCGGGCATTCCGGCGGCGAGCTTCGTGAGATCGCTGAGACCGGGGAGTTGGGTGGTGAGATTCACGAGACCCGGCACGTGGGAAGCGGCGCGGAGCCACAGGTCAAGATTCGAGAGCGCAAGATCTTTGAGCGGGCGGCGGGTGGTTTCGTAGTAATGGGACAGGAACTCGGCTTTGTAGGTGGCGACATCGACGCCAACGGGACAATCGCTCTTGCAGCCTTTGCAGGCGAGGCATAGTTCGAGCGAGTCTTTGACCGCTTCGCTTTGCCAACCATCCTGAATGAAGTCACGCCGGGTCATCTCCCAGAGCAGGTGGGCGCGGCCGCGAGTGGAGTGTTCCTCTTCGCGGGTGACGCGGTAGCTCGGACACATGACGCCGCCGGAATCGCGGCGGCATTTGCCGACGCCGACGCAACGGAGCGTGGCGGCGGCAAGACTGCCGTGGTCATTATCGTTATCACCGGGAAACTTGAAATGGGTTGCGGGCTGCCAGGGATCGTAATCGGGGCCGAGGCGCAGATTTTCGTCGAGACGATATGGGTCGATGAGTTTGCCGGGGTTCATCTTCCAATCGGGATCCCAGAGCGACTTGAATTCGCGGAAGGCCTGCATGAGATCGGGGCCAAACATTTTGGGAAGCAGTTCGCCGCGGGATTGGCCGTCGCCGTGTTCGCCGGAGATCGAGCCACCGTAGCGGACGACGAGGTCGGCGGCCTCTTCCATGAAGCGGCGGAATTTGCGCACACCTTCGGCCGATTCGAGATCGTAATCCATGCGGGTGTGCACGCAGGCGTGGCCGAAGTGGCCATAGAACGAGCCATCGAAGTGATGAGCCTGCATCAGGCTGCGGAGGTCGCGGAGATAAGCGCCGAGTTTTTCGGGCGCGACAGCGGAATCTTCGAAGCCTTCCCAACGGAGCGGTTCGCCGGGCACGTGCGCGGTGACGCCGAGACTCGATTCGCGAACGTCCCAGATGCGGCGGGCTTGCTTTGGGTCGGTGAACATGCGCATGTTGGGCGGGGCGGCTTCGCGGTCGAGCGCCTCCATCAAACGGCGCGCCTGCGATTCGGCTTCGGCGATGGTGCTGGCGCCGAATTCGACCATGAGCCAGCCACAGCCTTCGGGCAGCATGGCGAGAGCGTCGAGGTTCAGTCCCTTGCGGCGGCTGGCGTGGACGATGATGTCGTCAAAGCCTTCGAGGCCGATGGGACGATGCTCCATGATTTGAGGAACGTGGTCGGCGCAAATGTAGACATCGGGCCATCCGATGACGAGCAGGACGCGCGCGGGCGGGCTTTCGACAAGGCGGCAGGTAGCTTCGAGGATGGTGACGCAGGTGCCTTCGGAGCCGACGAGCGCGCGCGCGACGTGAAATCCGTTTTCGGGAAGCAGATGATTGAGGTTGTATCCAGAGACGCGGCGGGGGATGTTGGGAAACTGGCGGCGAACCTGCTCGCCGTAGCAGTCGGCGAGCGACTTGAGGCCGGAGTAGATTTCGGCACGGCGTCCGCCTTCGCGAGCGATACGGTTGAAGTCGTCGGCGCTGGTAGCGGCGACATATAGGCGCTCGCCGCGGTAGGTGAGAATTTCGAGCGCCTCGATGTTGTCGTCGGTCTTTCCGGCCATGATGGAGTGGACGCCGCAGGAGTTGTTGCCGATCATGCCGCCGAGGGTGCAGCGGTCGTGGGTTGCGGGGTCGGGGGCGAACGTGAGATGGTGCTTTTCGGCTTCGGCGCGGAGGCGGTCGAGGACGACTCCGGGCTGGATGCGGGCGATGTGGCGCGCCGGATCGATTTCGAGAATGCGCGCCATGTATTTGGAAAAATCGAGGATGACGGCGGCGTTGCAACATTGGCCGGCGAGAGACGTGCCTCCTCCGCGAGCGAGCAGAGGGGCACGGTGTTCGCGGCACAGAGCGACGGCGGCGAGAACGTCTTCTTTGTCGCGAGGGATTACGACGCCGATGGGCACCTGGCGGTAATTGGAACCGTCGGTCGCGTAGAGGGCGCGGCTGCCGGTATCGAAGCGAACCTCGCCGCGCAGGTGGCGGCGGAGGGCGGCTTCAAGCGCGGCGTCGTCGAGTTGCGCGGCATGGGGAGGTGGAGCGATGGTCTGGGACATAGCAGAATATCTTGGAGGATGGCGCGTCAGGACGCAAGGAGGGAAATCACAAGCGGGACGGTACGAAAGGGAGTTGCATAGGTCCTTCGCTCCCCCCAGCAAGGAGAAGCGGCTTGCTGGGGATCCGGTCGCTCAGGATGACAAAATTATTTTAGGGGTTGGTGAACAAAAGCAGGTCCTTCGACTGCGCGAGACCTTCACTTCGTGAAGGTTTCGCTACTCTCAGGATGACAGGCGCTGATTATAGGCGTTGGGCGAAGTGCAAAAAAAACCATTAACGCCAGTTGCGGGTCAGGTAGTCGGCCAGCGATAGGGAGAGCAGAATGGCGAGAAAGAAGAAACCGGAGACGACGACTGCGCCGGTCAGCTTTTCGCTTGCTCCTTTGACGTGCATGAAGAAGAGGACGACGAGAGTAGCTTTGATGGTGGCGATCAGTAAGGCGACTACGGGGTTAAACGGGCCCAGGTTCACGAAGGCGACGGCGGCAGTGGTTACGGTTAGGACCAGAAGAATGGCACCGATGGCTATATAGAATGCGTTCGAGTGGGTGGTGTGTTCGTGCTCGATGGTTAGATCGGGATCGACGTTGTGTTCGGGTTCGGCCATGGCGAATCCTTCCTAATTCAGACTTCTACGTCCCAGGTGCATAGGTCCTTCGCTCCCCACCCCAGCAAGCAAAAGCGGCTTGCTGGGGACACCGGTCGCTCAGGATGACAATTCTTAACGATAACGAAATCAAAACGCCGAACGGCCGTCAGGTGTGGCGGCTGATCAGGTACAACAACGGAAAAAGATAAATCCAAATGATATCGACAAGGTGCCAGTATAAGCCGCCGTTTTCTATGGGCGTAAAGTAGTCGGAGGTGAAATGGCCTTTCCAGGCCATGATGGCGAGGCCGGTGAAAAGGCCGCAGCCGATGATCATGTGCAGGGCGTGCATACCGGTCATGGCGAAATAGAGGGAGAAAAATAGCTCCGCTTCTTTGGGGTTTACCGGAATCTGCTTGCCGTTATCGTCGAACTTCTCGGTGAAATTGAAGGTCGGACCGGGGACGTGATGCTTCTCGAATTTTTCCGCGTACTCGAAACCCTTGATGACAAGAAAGGTGAGGCCGAGCAGGACGGTGACGACGAGATAGCCGACCAGCACTTTGCGTTTGCCGGATTCGGCGGCTTTCACTGCGAGCACAACGGTGACGGAGCTGACGATGAGGACGGCGGTGTTGACCGCGCCCAACCAAATGTTGAGCTGCTGGCTGCCGGCGGCGAAGGCGTTGAAGTGGGCGACGCGATAGATGAGATAGGCGCAGAACATGCCGCCGAAGAACATGATTTCGGTCACGATAAACAGCCACATGCCCAGCGAAGCGGCGTTTTTTTGCTGCTGCGCGTCGGCGAAGTGGTGACGCAGCGCGGGATTGAAAGCTTCGTGGTCCATGGTGGCGGCTGGGGCCACAGTCTGAGCTGCGGTTGAACCGGGCGTCGCTGGGCTATTGTGCAACGGGCGCCTCCAGTTCCTTTTCCGGAATCTCGTCGTAGTTATAGGCTTCCCAGGTGACAACGGGCGTCTGGTCGAAATTGAAGGTCGGCGGCGGCGAAGCGGTCTGCCACTCGAGCCCCGCGGCATTCCAAGGATTGGCGTCGGCGATCGGGCCGTAGCGCAGTGACCAGAGGAAATAGATCATGGGCAGAATGTATCCCACGGCAAGCACGCTAGCGCCGGCGGTCGAGAGCACGTTGAGCACCTGAAACTCGGGCGGATATTGCCAGTAGCGGCGGGGCATGCCGACGTAGCCGAGAACGAATTGCGGAAAGAAGGTCAGGTTGAAGCCGACGAATACGAGCAGCGCGGAAAGACGGGCCCAGTATTCCGGATACATGCGTCCGGTGATCTTCGGCCACCAGAAGTGCATGCCTCCGAGAAAACCCATGACCACGCCTCCCACCATAACGTAGTGAAAGTGGGCGACGACGAAATAGGTGTCGGTGACGTGGACGTCGATGCCGAGGGTGCCGAGAAAGAGTCCAGTGAGGCCGCCGATGGTGAACAGACCGATGAAGCCGAAGGCGTAGAGCATTGGCGTGGCGTAGGTGATCGAACCTTTATAGAGGGTAGCGGTCCAGTTGAAGACTTTGACGGCAGAAGGCACTCCGACCAAAAAGGTCAAAAAGGAAAAGACCATGGCGGCGTAGAGCGAGATTCCGGCCACGAACATGTGATGAGCCCAGACGAGGAAGCCGATGACCGCAATGGCGATACTGGAGAGCGCCACGAATTTGTAGCCAAAGACGCGCTTGCGCGAAAAGCAGGTGATCAGTTCGCTGATGACTCCCATAGAAGGCAGGATCATGATGTAGACCGCGGGATGGGAGTAGAACCAGAAGAGGTGCTGGAACAGCAGCGGATCGCCGCCAAGGCGTGGATCGAAAATGCCGAGATGGAAGACGCGCTCGACAGCCACGAGCACAATGGTGATGGCAACGACCGGCGTGCCGAGGATCATGATGAGGCTGGTGGCGTAGTGCGCCCAGATGAATAACGGCAGACGGCTCCAGGTGAGGCCGGGAGCCCTCATGCGGTGAATGGTGACGATGAAATTGAGTCCGGTAAAAATGGAGGAGAAGCCGACGATGAAGACAGCGAGTCCGGCCTCAATGACATTGGTGTTGCTGGCCGCGGTGCTGTAAGGGGTGTAGAAGGTCCAACCGGTATCGACGCCACCATTCAACATGCAGTGCAGGAAGAGCGCGCCGGCGATGACGTAGAGGTACCAGCTGAGGAGATTGATGCGAGGGAAGGCGAGATCCTTGGCGCCGACCATCAGGGGAACGAGGAAATTGCCGAGCACGGCGGGGACGACCGGGATCAAGAAGAAGAAGACCATGATCATGCCGTGCATGGTGAAGACTTTGTTGTAGGTGTCGGCCTGCATCAGGTCGCCCTCCGGCGTGAGCAGTTCCAGCCGAATGAGCATGGCGAAAAAGCCGCCGAGAAAAAAGAACGCGGTCACCGAGAGCAGGTAAAGAAGCGCGATGCGCTTATGGTCGGTGGTCAACAGCCAGGACCGGAGCGTGTGGCCGTTGTTGAGATAGTTGAGCTTCGTTGTGGAACCGGGAGCCTGACTCGCTGGAATCGATGTGGTCGCCATGATTATTGCACCTCTGGTTGTCCCGGGGACGTGGCCGGCGCGTTTTGCAGCGCGGCGCTTCCCTGGGCTGGCTGGGATAAGGATTTGACGTAAGCCACCAGCGCGTTCAACTGCTCGTCGGTGACGATACCCTGGAACGCGGGCATCACCGGTTTGAAGCCGCTTACGATTTTGGCGGTGGGATCGAGGATCGACTCGCGGACATAGTTATCGTCGGCGATCACGGTGCGTCCATCGTCGAGCTGAACCGGTTTGTCGTAAATACCGGCGAGGTCGGGGCCGCGGCCCTTGACATCCGAACGATGGCAGGTGGAGCAGCCGAGCGACGAGAACAGCGCCCTGCCGTTCTCCGCCAGTGGCGTGGAGCTTCCGCCGGCCATCCACAGGGCGTAATCCTCGGGCTTCATGACCACAATGTCGCCGCCCATGCCGGAGTGCATGGTGCCGCAGTATTCGGCGCAGAATAAATGATAGCGGCCGGGCACGGTAGCTTTGAACCAGAGCGTGGTGTAGCGGCCGGGCAGAACGTCCTGCTTGAGGCGGAATGCGGGAATGTAAAAGCTGTGAATCACGTCCTGCGAGGTCATGATCAGCTTGATGTTCTGGCCGGTCGGCACGTGGAGCTCATTGATTTCGTGCTGACCCTCGATGTGCTCGATCTTCCACATCCATTGCTTGGCGACGACGTAGACTTCGGTTGCGTCGGCGGGAGGCGTGCGTTCCTGGAAGAAGATGACCGCGCCCCAGATGAAGAACGTCAGCATGACGAAAAAGGGAATGATGGACCAGCCGAGTTCGAGGATGGTTGAACCTTCGATCTGATGAGCTGCAACGCCCGGACGGCGGCGGTACTTGATGGCCAGCACCGTGACCGCGAGAAAGATGAGCGCGGTCATGACGCCAGCGACCAGAAGCAGGTAGATGTAAAGCAGATCCACCTGGCTTGCCATGGTCGAAGCTTGATCGGGCCACAAGGGCAGATATTTCGACATAATTACCTGACTCGCCCCAATTCACCGTGGGCAACGGGCGCGATACGATCGCGACGGCGGTCGGCACGGAACATGATGAACATAAACGTTCCCAAGATGAGCATCGTAACCAGTCCTGCCAGCTTCAGAATATTGCTGATGACGGCTCCATATTTTCCGATCCTGGGATCGTAGTGATAGCAGTAGAGCAACACCTGGTCGCCGAGGTTGCCGATGCGGTTTTCGGAAGCCTGGACGAGACCGAGACGCAAATCCTTTGGGGCGAATTCGACGCCATAAAAATACCCGGAAATGTGACGATCAGGCGTGAGCATGACGATGGCGGCGGCGTGCGCATACTGCTCAGTTTTGGGGTCGAACTGAAACTGGTAGCCGACGGCCTTGGTGAGCGCCTCGATCTGGTCGGCCTTGCCGGTGAGGAAATGCCAGCCCTGATCGGTATTGGCGCGGCCATAGCGCTTCATCATGTCGCGCTTTTTTTCGGCGGCCATGGCGGTGGTTTCGCGCGGGTCGAAGCTGACGGTGACCACGTCATAATCCTGGCCGAGATTGAAGGTCAATACCTTCATCGAACCGACCAATCCCTGAAGAAGTTCGCTGCAGAGCATCGGGCACTGGTAATAACCCAGGTCGAGGATCACGGGACGCCCGTGATCGAAGTAGTCGGCAAATTTCACGGCGCGGCCGGATTCGTCGATGAATTGAAGATCGCCGGGTACCTCGGCGTTGAGATGCTGATCGATGCCGACGAATTGAAGGCCGGGAGGACGCTGGTTGACCGGCGGACTCATAATGCCGCCGTTCATCGGACCTTGTCGTCCGATCTGCGCAAAGAGCGGGGTGGACGCGAGCAAGAGCAGGAAGGCGGCGGCGATGGTGCCGAGCGTTGTTCGGCCGAGCTTGGCTCGGCGAGACAGTCGGGGGCGGCTGTCCCTACGTGTTGCCAGCCTTCGGCTGCCGCTACGGGTTACGGTTGCGTTCGAATTGTCGGAACTGCTTTTACTGCGCACTGCTTTTTCCTTCTCCGGCGGCCTGCGCGCTGCTTTGCGGATACACCGGCAATCCGCGCTGGACAAGCAAATCCATTGCGCGCTCAATGGGAATGTGGGCCACGCCCGCTTTCTGGTCGATCCAGCCGTAGCTGTTGAGCTGATCTTCCTGATTTATGAGGAAGCTGCGAAGCTGGGTGCGCTCATCGGTTTCAAGCATGGGCGCGCCATTGTCCTTGAACAACTTATCCATGTCGGCCTGGGTAACCACGCGCGACATGGCTCCGCGCGAAGTAGAGAGCGGGCTGGCGGTTGCCATCTGTGAGCGCTCATAATTGTCGAGAAAGTGATACATGCGGACGATGATGAAGTAAATAATGACACCGGTGATGGCGAGACCGATCATGAAGGCGAAGACGCCTCGCGCAGCAAGGTCTTCGCGTTCGTATTCGGTTTCATGGCCGGTGTGACCGTGATTCGGGTGGCCGGGCTTTATCGTTTCGTCACTCATATTCGTTACCTATGTTTCTATACCAGCGAGTTTCGCCATCAGGCGCTAAAGCGCCGCAGATTTTCAGCCGCTGAACGGCACGAGTGGAACTCGTGCCCTTCCCATTTATGCACACCAAGTTTTTGGCAAACTGTGAAGCCGTGCCCTACCCAAAACCGATTTATGAGATAGCTATAGCTTCTAGTCATACTCGTTGATCATATTCGTAAACAATGTTTGTTATTCATGCTGCGACTCCAAGAATCTCAGCGTCTGCGGGGCGTTGAGAACGAGCAGCGGACGCGAACGCAGGTTATGGAAGAAATAGGCCATCCAAAGGCCGCCCATTCCGGCGAAGACGGCGAAAAGCACCCAGCTCAGGTGAAAGGCGGGGTGCGATGCGGGTTCGATGTGAAAAAACATATCGACCACCCGCATAAGGATGATCCAGGAAGCCAGGCGCGCCAGAGCGTGCCGGTCACGCTTCAACGGACGCGAGAGCAAAAGCGCGAATGGCACCGCGAACTGAAACGCGGCGAGAAAGACGGCGACGACTCCCCAGCCGCCATTGGTTCGGCGCACGAACCAGGATATTTCATCGGGCAGATTGCCGGCCCAGATGATGAGCCACTGAGAGAAGTTGAAATAGGTCCAGAGCATGACGAAGGTGAGCATGAAATTGCCATGGTCATGAACTTCGGTCGAGGTGAGATATTCGGACATCGGCTTGCGCTTGCTGAGGATGGCTTCGATGATCACGCAAAAACAGAAGGCGGAAAGCGCTTCTCCGGCGATGAAGATGAAACCGTAGATGGTGGAGATCCAGCGCGCCTGGAGCGACATCACCCAGTCGATCACGGCGAAGGAGATGGAGAGCGAGTAAATGAGGATCCCGATGCCGCTGAGGGCGCGGAAACGCAGCGTGCTTTGGCCGGCGATCGAGTCCTGTTCGGTCGACCAGCGATTGAGGAAAAACGCCATTCCCATCCAGAGCGCGAAGTAGATGATGTAGCGCCACAGAATGCCGTTGAAATTGAGATAACTGTGCACGATATCGGCGATCTTGGGATCGGCGAGTGCCTCGGGCCGGCTCCAGAAATAGAGCCTGGGGAGATTCAGCAGAATGGGGATGAAGAGCACGAACATAAGGGGCAGCGTCATCATCGCCGATTCGAGGAGGCGGCGGATGACCGTTCCCCAGCCGCCACCGACCAGATGGTAGAGCATGAGGATGGCCATCGATCCAAGCGAAAGGCCGAGCCAGAACATGAAGCCGGTGAGGTAGGCGGAATAGAAGCTGTCGCGCACGAGAAAAGCGCCGGCGATGGAAGCGACGGCCCCAACCAGACCGATGAAGAGGGATTGTGTCTGGATGGTTTGCGCCACGGGCGGGGCCATCAGGTCCGATCTGGTTATGGTCGCCGTGGTCACTTGGGCTCTCCTTCGGTGGACGCGCTGGGAGCCTCGGCTACTGGCAGCGTGGCTCCGGTGCCGATGTCGCGGAACTGCGGTGCGGGCGAAGGAATTTTTTGCCCTGCCGGAATATCGGCTCCGGTCGCATTCTGGCTCAGTTGCAGGGCGCGGATGTAGGCGGCGATGCACCAGCGGTCACGCGGCGCGACCTGCGCGGCATAGTCGGGCATGACGCCGTAACCGTGGGTGTCGACATCGAAGAAATAACCAACCGGCACCTTGCGCAGACGATCGATGTGAAACGATGGCGGCTGGCGGAATCCGCGGGTGGGGATGAATCCGTTGCCATTGCCGACGCGGCCGTGGCAGGGCGCGCAGATGATGTTGTAACGTTCGCGGCCGCGGTCAAGAACCTCTTTGGTCGCCGGGAAGGGCATATAGTCGCCGGTGGCGGTTCCGATTTTTGCGGTGTAGAAGTACGAATCGGCGCGAAGATCGCCGCGCGCGACGGTGCCGTCGACCGGCATACGGGCGGAGCGATGGTCGGAGAAAAAATCACTCTCTGCCATGGTCCGGTAATAGGGCTGAATGTGCATGTCGATGCGGCATCCGGCGGTCGCGGCGATGAGCGCCAGCAGCGCGGGGAAAGCTTTGCGGAGGTTGAGCCTGACAGGCATGGCTAGCTTGGCACCTCCGCAATCATGCGTGGAGCAAGACCGCTCAAAAAGGCGCGGGTGCCAGCGGGATCGTATTGAGGGTCGCTCGCTTCCACGACGAGAAAGAATTTGTTCTCCGACGCCTGAGTGAAGGCGGGCACGTTGAAGACTGGATGATAGGGCATAGGCAGGCCATTCAGGGCGATCATGCCGACGGCGGAGGAGATTCCTCCAAAAAGAATGGTCAGCTCGAAGGTCACGATAATAAAGGATGGCCAGGAGTGATAGGGACGCCCGCCGACGTTGGTGGGAAAGGTAATGACGGCCACCCAATACTGCAGCGCGTAGGCCGACATCAAGCCGATCAGCCCGCCGATGAGGACGACGAAAGAGACGCGGTTTTTGTGGAAGCCTATGGCGTCGGCCAATCCCTCAATCGGAAAAGGGCTGTAGGCATCCATCTTGCGATAACCCTCCTGGTGCGTCTTGTGGGCGGCGGCCAGGAGTTCCTGCGCGGAATCAAATTCGGCCATGAGTCCATAGACGGAGCCATAAGTCGGAGATTCGTTCACTGTTTCACCTCCGCGGTCTCGTGCACCTGCGCTTCCGGCAGCAAGGTGCGCAATTCGAAGATGGAGATCATCGGCAGAACCCGGCAAAACAGCCACATGCCGGTGAGGAACAGGCCGATGGTGCCGGCGAATGTAAACCAATCCCACTTGGTTGGGTAGTACATACCCCAGGAGGAATTCAGGAAGTCGCGGCTCAAGCTGACCACGATAATAATGAAGCGTTCGAGCCACATGCCGAGCAAGACAGTGAATGAGATGAGCCAGAGCCAACCGGTGGAAGTGCGAAATTTCTTCAGCCAGAGAATCTGGGGGATGAAGATATTGCAGGCGAGCAGGGCCGCATACCAAAATTTGTAAGGACCGTGCAGGCGGTTCCACATCAAGAACGAGTCGTAGCGGTTGCCGCTGTACCATCCCATGAAAGCTTCTATGCCATAGCCGTAGGCGACGATGAGGCCGGTGGCCAGCATGACCTTGGCGGAGTTTTCGATATGGCGGATGGTGATGAAGTCTTCCAGCTTGTAAATCGAGCGGATGGGGATGGCCAGGCATAGCACCATGGCGAAGCCAGAGTAGATTGCGCCGGCGACGAAATAGGGAGGGAAGATGGTGGTGTGCCAGCCGGGAACGATGCCGACGGCAAAATCGAAGCTCACGACGGTATGCACGGAGAGCACGAGCGGTGTCGCGAGGCCGGCGAGAAGCAGGTACGCGGTTTCGTATCGGTGCCAGTGGCGGGCCGAGCCGCGCCATCCCATGGCAAGCAGCCCATAGATGCGCTGCGCCCAAAGGTTTTCGGCGCGATCACGCATGGTGGCGAAGTCGGGAATCAGTCCCACAAACCAAAAGACAAGAGAAATGGTGAAGTAGGTCGAAACCGCGAAGACGTCCCAGACCAGCGGGCTGCGGAAATTCGGCCAGTAGTTCATCGTGTTCGGATACGGGAACAGCCAATAGGCGAGCCACGGACGACCAGTATGGGCGAGCGGGAAAATGCCGGCGCAGGCGACGGCGAACAGGGTCATCGCTTCGGCGAAACGGTTGATCGAATTGCGCCAGGTCTGCCGCAGCAGCGCAAGAATCGCGGAGATGAGCGTGCCGGCGTGGCCGATACCGATCCACCAGACAAAGTTGATGATGGCGAATCCCCAGCCGACGGGGATGTTGATTCCCCATATCCCCGTGCCTTTTACGAACAGATAGCCGAGGACGCCCATCAGCATGTTCAACATGCCGAAGACGATGAGGAAGCCGAGGATCCATCCGAGAGAGATGGGACGCGTCAGTACGATGTTGCTGATCTTCTCGGTGATGGTGGAGTAGGTATGGCCCGGCGCGATTACCGGCACTCGCCTGTCAGCTACCGGGACTTCCACGGGTGTTTGCGTGTTGGTTGCCATGCGCTCTTAGCTTTTGGCTCTTAGCTTCTAGCCTGTACTTCTTCCGACTTCGCTTCCGTCTTGCTCTCTAATTCTGGGTTCGGGTTACGAACTTCCGCGAGATACGTGGTGCGCGGCCTCGTGTTTAAATCGGCCAACAGAGAGTAATTCCGCGGCTGCGACTTCCACTGATTGACCTCGCTGTTTTTGTCATTGAGATTGCCAAAGACGATCGCGTTTGCCGGACACGACTGCTGGCAGGCGGTCTGCAGGTCGCCATCTTTGATGACGGTGTCGGCGCGCTCGGCATCGATGCGATGCTCGCTGATGCGCTGTACGCAGTAGGTACATTTTTCCATGACGCCGCGGCTGCGGATGGTGACATCGGGATTGCGCATCAGCTTGAACTGCGGCGTCTCCCAGTCCTGGAAGAGCAGGAAATTGAAGCGGCGCACCTTGTAGGGACAGTTGTTGGAACAATACCGCGTGCCCACGCAGCGGTTGTAGATCATGTCGTTGAGGCCTTCGGTGCTATGCACCGTGGCCTGCACCGGGCAAACCAGTTCGCAAGGGGCGTTTTCGCACTGCATGCAGGGGACGGGCTGGAAAAAGCCCTTGGGATTCTCGCGTGGACCGTTGTAGTAAGCGTCGACGCGAATCCAGTGCATGTGGCGTCCGCGAAGGGTCTGATACTGGCCGACGACGGGAATGTTGTTCTCAGACTGGCAGGCGATGATGCAGTTATTGCATCCGACGCACTTGTTCAGGTCGATGGCCATGCCCCAGGAATACGTTTCCTTGTTGTAGGGGAACTCCCAGGGCTTGTAGAGGGTGAAGTAGTCGGGCGGCTCCTCTTCTTTGGCGAAGTTGGGCTCTTTTTTGTACTCTTCGAGGCTGCGCTCCTGTACCAGCGGACGCTCGCTGCCATTGGGCGTCTCCATCGTTTGATAGCCCTGAGTACTTGCGAGGTTGAAGGTTTCGCCGGTGGGCGTGATTTTTACGCCTGTGGCTAACCACGGCTGCTGGCTGGTGCGCAGCGGATAGACGTCGAAACCCTGGGCGGTGCCGACACGGCCGGCGCGGGTGCGGCCATAGCCGAAAAAGACCGTGATGGAATTGTCGGGATGGCCGGCTTGAATCCAGATAGCGCCTTTGACTCTTTTGCCGTTGAGATCGAGTTCGACAACGTCTTTGAAATTGAGCTTGAGGCGCTCGGCCATGGCGGGGCCGATCATGACGCAGTTATCCCAGGTCAGCTTGGTGAGCGGTTTGGGGAGTTCCTGAAGCCAGCCATTGTTCGAGAAGCGACCGTCGTAGATGGAGGGATCGCGGCGGAAGTTGAGCTCGATGCCTTCGGCTGAGGGCGGTTGCGAGGCGGCATGCGAGGCCAGTTTCGCGGTGACGTTTTTGGGCGCGTAAGCCGTTCCGTCGACGAAGCCGTCGTGCAGCGACTTGCGCCAGAACATGTCGAAGTCTGCGCCGGTGTGCTGTTTCTGCCAGTATTGCTGCACGAGTTCGTGTCCGGCGGCGTTCGATTCGTCCGCGAGGACAGCGACGATTTCGTGGGCACTCTTGCCACGATACAGCGGCTCGATGAGCGGCTGAACGATGGAGACGGTTCCGTCGTAGGCGCGGGCATCGCTCCAGGATTCGAGATAGTGAGATTCGGGAATGTGCCACTGGCAGAGTTCGGCAGTCTCGTTGCGGTGCGAGCCGAGATAAACCTTGGTTTGAACGGAATTGGATTTGAGGACCGAAGCGAAGTCGAAGTCGGCGGGCGCGTCGTAGGCGGGATTGCCGCCGAGGATGACGAGCAGATCGACTTTGCCAGCGCGCATGTCATCGGCGAGAGATTTTAAAGATTCGCTGCGATTGGCCGTATTGGCGTCGACGGGCTCGGTGTAGAAGACAGTTTTGCCAACGTTGCCACGCTTCGCGTTCAGATCATGCGCGAGAGCGTGAATTTCTGCGGGCAGATGATCGCCGACGACGATGACGCTGGAGCCCGGGTGCGAGTATAGATCTGCCTGCACCGCCTTACCGAATGCAGACGACGGGAAATCATCGTCGTTCATAAACAGCCGAGAGAACTCCGACGCCTTTACGGCAGCGCGATGGTCCGCCTTCATCCCCGTCGAAGTCGGCGTCGATTCGATGACGTAGAGTCGGTTCATGTTCGCGTCGGGATTGCGGCGGGCGGCGAAATCGCGGATGTAGCGGGACGAGCCGGGGAATCCGGCGTAGAGGAAGTCGGCGTCGAGCGAAACGATGACGTCGGCTTTCGAAAAGTCGTAGCGGGTTTCGACGACCTCGCCGAAGGCCAGCTTTGCGCCTTCGTTAACGTTGTCGCGGTTGACCGGCTCCCAGACATGCCACTGGGCGTTTGGATTGGCGGCGAGATAATCGCGAATCTGAGCGGCGAGCGTAGGCGAGGAAACGGCCTGGGTGAGAATGCGGACGTTGCTGCCCTTCATGGCATTGGCGGCCATCATGGGCCCGCGCATCGCGTCTGTGAATGCATTCCAGGAACGGATATCGCCGAGGTAGGTGATGTCCTGTGCGCGATCGGGATCGTAAAGATCGAGAAGCGATGCCTGCGCGAAGGTGTCGGTGCCGCCAAGGCTCGCCGGATGCTGGGGATTGCCCTCGATTTTGGTCGGGCGGAACATGTGGCTTTCGACCAGAAGCGGCGAGGCGTAACCGCCGAGGGTAAAGGCGGTTGCGTAGAACATGGGGCGGCCGGGAATGACGTTTTCCGGCTGGCGCACGTAAGGGACAATCTCGACGGTTGGGAGCTTGGTGCAGCCGGTCAAGCCGGCGAGCGCGAGCGATGCGCCCATGGTTTTCAAAAAACCGCGTCGGGAGAACTCGTCGAGCCACTCGGAGGCGCCTTTGGGAAACTCGCGGTGCAGCATCTCCTGAAACTCTTCGCTGCCGGCCAGTTCTTCGAGGCTGCGCCAGTATTCGGGACCGGTGGTAGCGGCGATCTGGTCCTTAACCGTGGCCAGGTCGAGCTGTTTGCGCTTGCTCGGACAGACAGCGGTTCGGCTGGGGGCTGCGCCTTTGGCTACGGGCGGTTTCGATTTGTGGTCGTCGTTCATCGTCAAAACCAGTGCTCAGTTCTCGGTTCTCAGTTCTCAGTAAAACCTTGCCTAGCGATGGCAGGTGTTGCAACTGGTAATGTCTTTCACCGAGCGTACCTTGTACGCCGTTTTCAGCGCGTTGCCGAGTGCGATCTGGTTGTTGTAGGTGTTGCCGTCAAACACGACCGCGTTCTTTCCTAAAGGATCGTCGACCGGCGGCTCATAGCGCATGTTGAAAACCTGTTCGCGCGGGCGCAGATATTTTTCGGTGTTGCGGTGACAATCGAGACAGAACTCCATCTGCAGCGAGGCGTATTGATACATCAACGGCATCTGATCGACCGGGCCGTGACAGGTATTGCAGCCCACGCCTTTGTTGATGTGAATGCTGTGATTGAAATATACGAAGTCGGGCAACTGGTTGACGCGCGTCCATTCGATGGAACGGCCGGTGCGGTAGCTTTCCCGTACAGGTTCCAGATAGGCGGCGTTGGTCCAGATCTGGGCATGGCAGTTGATGCAGGTTTTGGTGGGCGGAATGCCGGCGAAGCTTGAGGTTTCGACCGAAGTATGACAGTAGCGGCAGTCGATGCCGAGGCCGGTGACGTGATGCTGGTGGCTGAAGGGAATGGGCTGCGACCGGCGAACGCCCTCATAGGTAATAAAAGGAGATCGCTCCAATTCCCACAACACCCAAAATACCCCGCCAACGGCAACCAAAACGAGGACGATTGACGCCCGGGCGATGGCATTGCTGCTGCGCGGAAAGATCTGCATTGAACGTGAAGTCTTTTTAATATTGCGGACTTGGCTCGCGCCGCCGCCGGTTGACTGAGTGCGTATGATTTACGTCACACGTTTCTGTGACGCAGGTTACTGAAACATGCGAGTATAACAGTTGACTGGACAAATGGAATAGGACGGTTGAACTTTTCTTTGAGCCAATTCGGGATCACGTTTTCCGAAGACCGAACAGCGGCCAAGTCAAAAGTGCAATATCAAAAGCGATTTGAGCAGCGTGTTCTACGGCGCGATCTCAGCGCAAGTTCATCACTAGCAATTTGGGTTCCGTCATTTCCTGAATGGCGTCGCGCAGGCCTTCGCGTCCCAGTCCCGAATCTTTAACGCCGCCGTAAGGCATGTGGTCGATGCGGAATGTGGGAACGTCGCCGGCGATCAAGCCGCCGACTTCGAGTTCGTCGTAGGCTTGAAAGATAAGCTTGGCATCGCGGGTGAAAAGTCCGGCCTGCAATCCAAAAGCGGAACTGTTGATCTGTTTCAGGGCCGAAGCAAAATCGTTATAGGGTTCGACGGTCACCACGGGAGCAAAAATTTCCTGACAATTCACCTTCATGTTGGGTTTGGTGGAGGTGAGTACAGTCGGTTCGAACAAAGAGCCTTTGCGATTGCCGCCGCAGAGCAGGCGGGCGCCGCCGCGAATCGCCTCCTGCACCCAGTCGGCCGCGCGGATGGCATCACTCTCTCGGATCATTGGGCCAAGGTCGCTCGATTCGTCGAGGGGATCTCCGGTTTTGAGTTTGCCGACGCCCGCGAGAAACAGCTCGGTGAATTTGCCGTAGACCGAGTGTTCGACCAGAATGCGCTGCACGGAGATGCAGGATTGGCCGGCATAGGCAAAGCCTCCGGTAACGCAGCGATCGGCGGCGTAGGCAAGATCGGTATCGTGGTGGACGATGACGCCGGAATTGCCGCCGAGTTCGAGGACGACTTTCTTTTTGCCGGCATTGTTCTTGATGGCCCAACCGACCGCCGCGCTGCCAGTGAAGCTGATGAGCCTGATGCGCTCATCGGTGACGAGCAGCCCTGAATCTTCGTTGGAGAGCAAAACGGCGTTGAATCCGCCGTCGGGCCAGCCAGCCTGCTGGATGATCTCAGCGAGCAGCATGGCGGTGAGCGGCGTTTCGGGCGCGGGCTTGAGCACCATAGAACAACCGGCGGCAATGGCGGGTGCGACTTTGTGGGCGACGAGGTTCAGCGGGAAATTGAAGGGCGTAATTCCGGCGATGGGGCCGAGAGGAAAACGCCTGATGATGCCCCATCGTCCGGCGGTTGATTGTTGCCAGTCGAGAGGCAGGTACTCGCCGTAGGCACGAAGCGTTTCTTCGGCGGCGATGTTGAAGGTAAAGACGGCGCGGTCAACTTCGGTGCGGGCGCTCTTGATGGGCTTGCCCGCTTCGAGAGCGATGGTGCGCGCGAATTCCTCCTTGCGGTCGTGAATGCCATTGGCGATCTGCCGCAGAACCCGCTGGCGTTCGAAGGCGGGCAGTCGACGGGTGGTTCCGAAAGCCTTGACTGCGGCGGCGATGGCGGCTTCGGCGTGTTCGCGGCGTCCGCAGTGCACATGGGCGATGAGGGAACCATCGTAGGGCGCGTGTATATCGACGATGTCGCCTTCTTCCAGCCACTTCCCATCCAGAAAAAAACCGTGGGTTGCAACCGGAGCCACAGTCATCTCGGCCATGGCATTACTCCTTTCGACTCACTCGCGGTATGTTTGATGATTATAGAACTTCGCGGGAAGCGGAAAGCACGGGCGTCAGGGTCTTATGTATTTGAACGTAGCTGCGAGCTTCGAGCCGCGAGCTTCGGGCGAGCAAAACCAGGCTACGAGCTATGAGTCATGAAGTTTAGCTCGCAGCACGAAGCTATATTCAAATTCCTGAGACCTAAAAGCTAAGACCTGAAGCCTGCTTTGAAACGCTCATCGACTTCCACCTGGTAGCCGGCGACGAGGCGATTGGTTTCGTTGGCCATTCCGACGACCGACATCAGCTCTTTGAATTGAGCGTCGGTCATGCCTTTGTTTTTCGCCGAAGCGGTGTGCGACGCGATGCAGTATTCGCAAAGATTGGTGACCGAGACGGCAATGTAGATCATTTCTTTGGTGAGCGGATCGAGGGCGCCGGGAGACATGATCTGCTTGATATCTTCCCAGGTGCGCTTGAGCATTACGGGATCGTGCGCGATCGCCTTCCAGAAATTATTGATCCAGTCGGTCTTGCGCGTAGCCATGATGTCGTCGTAGACGGCGCGCACTTCGGGGCTGGCGTCGGCGTATTCGATAAGGCCAAATAGTGACATGAGTTTCTCCCGTGAAATTGAAACATTGAATCATTGAAGCATTGAGGCATTGAAACATTGAAACCCGAGTCAATCGCTCAATGATTCAATGTCTTAATGTCTAAATAAGCTTCACGATATCCAGTCTAAGACTTTGTAGTAGGCGCCCGCTAACGGCAGAAACCAGGGCTTGCCGTTGTACAGGCCCAGGGGCGCGCCGGGGAATGGAATCTCCAGGAAGGGATTACCGGTCGTTTTTTCGGCGAACTGGCCTTCGGCGATCAGGTGGGCCATCTTTTGTCCTTGATAGGTGGCCATGGCGACGCCGTGTCCGGCATAGCCGAAGGCGAAATAGATGCCATCCATCAGGCCCGCGTGCGGCATCATGTCGAAACAAAAATCGAGTGTACCTCCCCAGACGTATTCGACTTTCGTATCGCGCAGTTGGGGAAAGACCTGGATCATTCCGCGGCGCAGGATTTCGGCGCTCCTGCGGGTGGTTTGGGCGGTCTCCGGGAAAAAAGCCGCGCGTCCGCCAAACAGCATTCGATTGTCGGGCGTGAGCCGGTAGTAATAAAGATAATTTTTGGAATCGTAGATCTGGCGGTTGCACGGGCTGAGTTCGCGGGCGAGCGGGTCTGGCAGCACTTCCGTCGTAATAATGTACGAACCGATAGGAATAACTTTCTTTCGCAGAGCGGGAGTGGCGGGACCGGTGTAGCCGCTGGTGGCAACGAGGACTTCGCGAGCCCAAGTCGGGCCGCGAGAGGTGTTGAGCCTGAAACCTGGCGCACCGTTCCGCGATTCGCGTTGAATGTTTCGCACACGGGTGTGCTCGGCGAAGCAAGTGCCTGCGCTGATGGCAGCGGCGGCCAGTCCGGCAACGTAGCGGGCGGGATTGAGTGAGGCGGAGAGTTCATCGACCATGCCGCCGTAATAAATGTCAGAACCGATTTCACTGTGAAGCTCGCTGCGAGGGACGACGCGCAGGCGATGATTGAATTCGCGGGCGATGGTTTCCGCCTGGCGCGCGTAGTCATCGAAGTGCGATTGTTTGCAGGCGACCTCGAGATGTCCGGTGCGAGCGAAGTCGCAGGAGATATTTTCTTCGGTTACGATGCGCTCGACGGTGTCGACTGTTTCGAGCGAAACGGCGTACATGCGGCGGGCAAGCTCGCGTCCATACATCGAAATGAGTTTGTTGACGCCGAGTTTAAGTCCGGTGAGCACCATGCCGCCGTTGCGTGAACTTGCGCCCCAGCCGATGGTTTCGGTTTCGAGCACGATGACTTGCGCGCCACGTTTGGCGAGGGCGAGGGCAGCAGAGAGTCCGGTGAAGCCTGCGCCTATGATGGCGACGTCGGCGGTCTGGGGCAAAGGTTCGGCCGGCGGAGCTGGCATCTGAACGGTGGTGAGCCAGTAGTTGAGTTCGTGCGGCATGGGATCTCGTGATTCCCCTGAAGACTGCAGCTAAAGTCTAATGACGCGCAAGAAACTCGTCTCAGCCGCCGACCGCGAACCTCAGCGGCTGAAAGCCGCATTGAAGTCCAAGTGTCTATCGCAGCGGTAAACCGCTGCGCCACCCAAAATCGGGCGTAACGTCGAGTTTTTCCGAAGCCTCTGAAAGCCGTGCTCTTCCCGAGATCAGTGCGCGAGTTCTTTGCAGCCGATTCACTCTCACAGCACCGCTGTTTCGTGGATCATGCGGCCTTCTGCGAAGCGCGAAAAATTCAGCAGGGATGCGTCGATCAAATCCGTTTTGCCTGTGAGAATCAGGTCGCTCAGAATTTTGCCGGTTGCGGGCGCGTGCATTACGCCATGGCCGCTGAAACCGTTGGCGAAGAAGAAGCCAGGGACATCGGGAGATTCGCCGAGAATGGGATGATGGTCGGGCGTCATCTCGTAAAGGCCGGCCCAGGCGCGCTTGGGATTGATCTCCACATTTTCAAATACTGGCACACGATCGGCGGCGCGGGTCAGAATCTTTTCGATGAAACCTGGATCGAAATCGGTTTTGTAGCCCGGGGTTTCTTCGGGGTCGTTCCATGCGAGCAGGAATCCACGGCTCTCGGGGCGGAAGTGAAAGCCGGTGGACATATCGACGATCATCGGCGCGGTGTGGGGAAATTGATCGAATGGCTCGGTCGGAACCAACATGCGGCGCAGCGGCTCGACCGGCAGGTCGATGCCAACCATCTTCGCAATCGAAGCCGCCCATGGTCCGGCACAGTTGACAATGGTGCGCGTTGAAACGGGGTCGCGCGTGGTGGCAACTTCGAAGGCCGCAGCCTGCTCGTTCCGGCTGTGCTTGATTCCCGTAACTGCCCTGTTCTTCCACAGGGTTGCGCCGTGATCGGTGGCCCAGGTCATGAATCCGGTCATTGCGCTGTAGGGGTCGACGAAACCGTCGGTGGAACAAAAGCTGCCGCCGACGATGTCGTCGGCGCGCAGGAGTGGGAGCCAGTTGCGAATTTCGTCGCCCGAGACGAGGCGCACGTTCAATCCCATGGCGACCTGCTTTTCGTAGTTCGCGCGCAGGTAAGCCATGTGCTTTTCCGTGGTCGCGCAGAAGAGATAACCTTGCGGACGGTAGTCGCAGGGATGGCCGAGGCGCTCTTCGAAGCTGGCATAAAACGGGATCGAGTAGAGCGACATCTGGATGTTGACGGACGTGGAGAACTGCGCGCGGACGCCGCCCATACTCTTGCCAGTAGATCCCTTGCCCTGCGCGCTCTCGCGCTCAATTACTAGAACGTTTTTGCAGCCGCAAGAAACAAGGTGGTAAGCGATGCTGGAGGCGACAATTCCGGCGCCGATCAAAACGACATCCGCGGTGCGCATAGGTGAATTCCTGCCAACTCAGGAAGTCGCCGCGGTGAGGGCGACCCTGGCGAGGACGATGAAGGCGAACCATCCGAAGACGATGGCGAACGCGGTGCTGCGTTTTACTTTGCTGATATAAACGATGCCGATAGAGGTCAGAATCAGGCTCCAGATGGTCAGGACGTCGAGCGTGCTGAGCAGGGTGCGGAGCACTGCCGAGCCATCGGGTGCGATGAAATAGCCGAGATTAGTGGCAACTGGATTTTGAAGATTGAACGAGTCGGTGCTGACGCCTGCCAGAATCGCGACCATCGCCAGCAGCGGCGAGAACAACTCGGGCAGGCGGGAATAAACAATCAGGGCATAGAGGCGTTTGTATTCGACCTGGGCGTCCGCGCCAAACTTAAGCGTGGCCAGCAGAACAGCCGCGTAGACAGCGTAGAGCAGGAGCGCAATTACAGGAATGGCATAGGAGATCATTTTGGTGATTGTGGCCTGCTGCTGCATAACCTTTTCGCGCTGGTCGGCGGGCAGGCGTTCGACGCGATCGGCCTGCTTGGGTTGCAGCTGAATCAGGTTTTCGACCACCTTGGGAAAGCCGATCTTTTGATCGACCACTGTAATAAACGCCAGGGATACGACCACGATCAGCAGATAAGGCGCCCACCAGCTGGCACTTCTTTGCAGATCGCTGAAAGTCTTGCTGGGCGAGAAAAAAGTGAAGGCGATGCGCGCGACTTCCGACGGCGGCGCCGGTTCCTGAGGGGGGATAACGGGAGCTGCGGCCATGGTTCGGCTCCTTAAACATGCGCATTGTAGCCGCGTTCGCTCGGGTTCGACAACCATTTGTTCGCGGAAGCGCTGGCGGCGGGAAGTTCGTTAGTGCGCGGCGGCGCGCGACGGTGGGCGAGCCATGCCACGAAGTCGAAGTCACGACATGGCCAGCTCGGGCGTCGCCGCCAGCAGCTTGCGAGTGTAGGGTTGCTGCGGTTGAGTGGTGATCTGCGCGGTGCTTCCGATTTCGACGATTCTGCCTCCATACATCACGGCGATGCGGTTCGCAAGATAGCGAACAACGGGCATGGAGTGCGAGATGAAGAGATAGGTGAGGCCGAAATCGCGCTGAAGCTGCTGCAAGAGATTAACAATCTGCGCGCCAACGCTGACATCGAGAGCGGAAACCGGTTCATCGGCGACGATAAACTTCGGCCGCAGGGCAAGCGCGCGGGCGATACCAATGCGCTGGCGCTGGCCTCCGGAGAATTCGTGCGGATAACGGCGCATGGCGGATTCGTCCATGCCAACAGCGCGCAGGAGTTCGCGCACGCGCTGACGACGGGCGGCGTGACTCGAAACCTCGTGGTTCGAAATTTCATCGCTCAAAACTTCGTGAGTCAGCTTTTGGTGAAGAATGAGCGGCTCGGCAATCACGTCTTCTACGCGGTAGCGCGGATCAAGCGAGCCGAACGGATCCTGAAAGATGATTTGCATATCGCGGCGAAGACGGCGCAACTGGGCGCCGTTCGCGGCGAGCAGGTTAGTGCCATTGAAGATGATGGATCCCGAGGTTGGCTCAATGAGGCGGAGGATGAGGCGTCCGAGGGTGCTTTTGCCCGAGCCGGATTCGCCGACGAGGCCAAGCGTCTCGCCGGCGTGGATATCGAGCGAGAGATCATCCACGGCAAGAACTTTTTTGTGATGCGCGCCGCCACGGTCGTCGCCGAATGGAGATTCGGAAAGATGAAACATTTTGCTCAGTTTGCGAACTTCGAGGAGGGGCACAAAGGAAAGATTAGCAGCCGAGCAGCGTAGGTGTCAGCTCTTGTCGTGTTGTCCGCCGAGCCACTCTTTGGCCAAAGAGGATAATGCGCTCGGACGCCGGCTTTTGTTCCGGGCAATACATGTTTCCTTCTCGCCCGACTGTCATCCGGCGATCATGGGGACCGCGGCCAGGGCGGCGACCATGCCGATCGTGCGCGCGCGGCTGAAGTGCTCATGCAGAAAAACGCGGGCGAGCAAAACGGTAACTGCGGGATAGAGCGAGCTGAGAACGACGGCGGCGTCGAGGCGTCCGATTTGAGCGGCGCGGATAAAGGCCACGCTGCCCGCGATGTCGAGAATGCCGGCAACGATGGCGGTGCCGAGCACTGGCGCGGGCACCACGCGCAGATGCCTTCCAAACAGAACGATTCCGCCCGTGACCAGCAATGAGCCCAGGCGTGAGAAGGTGCCAATCCACAGAGCCGAAGCGTTGCCCGCCCGATGAGAGCAGATATAAAAACCGGCAAAGCCAATTCCCGCAAGGACGGCCATACCCAAGCCCTCGGGACGGCCGGTTCCCACTTCAGTTCGCGAGATCAGCCAGACGCCGATGCCGGCAAGAATAAAGCCGAGCAGGTGACGGTAGCTGGGAAAGCCTTCGGAAAAGGCCGAGGCAAGGGTGGGAATTGCCGCTCCCAGAACGGCCGCGACGGGCGCGACCAATCCCATATTTCCGCGTGCCAATGCGCGGTAGAACAAGGCCAGCCCAAAACCACCCATCGATCCGGCGAGCAACGACCACCCTACGCTATCCTTTCCGAGAAATGGTTCGCCAATCATCGACGCCAAGGCGCCGACTGCGATCAGGCTGCTAACGTGCACAATGGCGGTAAAGAGAAACGCGTTGGCGCGGCGCGCGCCGACTCCGCCAAGAAAGTCGCTGGCTCCCCAGACACCAAACGCGGTCAGGCTGTAGGCCGCGGGTAAGTATTGGGCTGCAATCGGCGTGAGAGTGATGAACATGGGGATTTGAGATTAGCACGCGACGGGAATGAAGCTCGCGGGTGCAATGATGTGCGCGCGAAGAATTCGCGGAGGCGGGGTTTCGGTTGCTTCACAGTTTTGTTGAAGCTCGATCGGTGCGCAGGGGGCTTGCCCCCCAGGCGCTAAAGCGCTCCGAGTTTGAAAGGCTTTGATGGCACGAGTGGAACTCGTGCCCTTCCCATTCGTGCCAGCATTGAGTGTTTCGGCAAACTTTGAAGGCGGAGACGCGACAGACTGCGTTTCTGCACGCGGGGTGCGTTTGCACACAAGCCGGGTCTCTGCACGGATGCTGCGTCTCTACACGCCACGTCTCTGCGCACGAGCAGCGTCTCTGCACGGAACGCTAGGCGGTCACGGCTTCGGGTTGCGTCTTGCCCGCGAGCAACTGGCGCAGGACGTACTGGAGAATGCCGCCGTTCGCGTAGTAGAGAGCTTCCTGTGGAGTATCGATGCGCACGATGGCTTGAAATTCTGTCGTCTTCCCACCCTGGACGCGCACGGTGATTTTTCGTCTGGAGGAAAATTTTTCAACGAGGTCGCGAATGCCTGCGATCTCGAAGATTTCTTCGCCGGTTAATTTCAGCGTCTCCGCGTTTTCGCCGGGCAAAAATTGCAATGGCAGAATGCCCATGCCGACGAGATTGGAGCGGTGAATGCGTTCGTAGCTTTCTGCAATTACAGCGCGAACGCCGAGCAGGCGCGGCCCCTTGGCGGCCCAGTCGCGCGAACTTCCAGAGCCGTATTCTTTGCCGGCGAGAATCATGAGCGGCACTTTTTCGGCGTGATATTTTTCCGCAGCATCGAAGATCGACATCTCCGCGCCGTCGGGCAAATGGCGGGTGAATCCGCCTTCGGTCGAAACCATCCTGTTGCGCAGGCGGACGTTGGCGAATGTTCCGCGCACCATGACCTCGTGATTGCCGCGACGCGAGCCGTAAGAATTGAAATCCGCGGGCTGCACGCCGTGGGCGATGAGGTATTTGCCCGCGGGGCCGTCTTTTTTAATGGAGCCGGCGGGTGAAATATGGTCGGTGGTGACGCTATCGCCGAGCACGGCGAGCAGGCGCGCGTTTCTGATGTCCTCGACTGGCGACGGCTTGAACGCCATGTCATCAAAATAGGGCGCTTGCCGGATGTAGGTGGAATCCTTTTCCCACGCGTAAGTCTCACCCCTGGGAACGGGCAAGCCGCGCCAGCGTTCATCTCCTGCGTATACCTCGCCGTAGCTCTTGCGAAACATCTCGGATGTGATGGCGCTCGCCATGGCTGCTTCAACTTCGCGCTGCGAGGGCCAGATGTCGGCGAGATAAACGGGTTTGCCGTCTTTACTTTTGCCGAGCGGATCTTTGCGAAGATCGATGTCGATGCGTCCGGCAAGAGCAAAGGCGACCACGAGAGGCGGCGACATGAGGTAATTGGCACGAACTTCGGAATTGATTCGTCCCTCAAAGTTGCGATTACCGGAGAGGACGGAGGCAACGACGAGGTTCTTGTCGTCGATTTGCTTTGAAACCTCGACTGGCAGCGGGCCGGAGTTTCCGATGCAGGTGGTGCAGCCGTAACCGACGAGATGAAACTTCAGTTTTTCGAGATAAGGCATCAGGCCGGCTTTTTGCAGATAATCGAGCACGACTTTCGATCCAGGAGCGAGCGAGGTCTTCACCGTAGCCGGAACTTCGAGGCCACGCTCGACGGCTTTTTTTGCCAGCAGTCCGGCGGCGAGCATGACGGATGGATTGGAGGTGTTGGTGCAACTGGTGATCGCTGCTATGACTACGCTGCCGTGACGCAACGAGTTGCCGTTGGTCGCGACGTGTTCGTGGACGTGCGGATCTTCGACTCCCACCGCGGTTGGGTATCCGCCCTCCTGCTCCCAGCGATTCACCTGCTTCAATGCGACGTCGGCGGGGGCAGTGGCGGCGGCTTTTGCCTTCGGCTTGATGAGGGATGGGAGGGCCTGCGTAAACGACTCGCCGGCTTTCGAAAGAACCACACGATCCTGCGGGCGCTTGGGTCCGGCAAGGCTCGGTTCGACGGAGGCGAGATCGAGACTCAGCAGCTCGGAGTATTCGGCTTCGGGAGTTTTCGCATCGTGGAAGAGTCCCTGCTCGCGGGCGTAGGCTTCGACTAGCGCGATGTGCTCGTCGCTGCGGCCGGTGAGCTTGAGGTAACGCAGACTTTCTTTATCGATCGGGAAGATGCCGCAGGTTGCGCCATATTCGGGCGCCATGTTGGCGATGGTGGCGCGATCGGCAAGCGGGAGATCCTGCAGCCCTGGGCCGAAATACTCGACGAACTTGCCGACGACTCCGTGCTTGCGCAGCATTTCGGTGATGGTGAGGACAAGATCGGTGGCGGTTGCGCCTTCGCGCAGACGTCCGGTGAGCTTTACGCCGACGACCAGCGGGATGAGCATGGAGACAGGCTGGCCAAGCATGGCGGCTTCGGCTTCGATACCGCCGACGCCCCAGCCGAGCACGCCGAGGCCGTTGATCATGGTGGTATGCGAGTCGGTGCCGACGAGCGTGTCGGGATAGGCGGTGCGCTTTCCACCTTCTTCATTTACAAAAACCACGCGGGCTAAATATTCGAGATTGACCTGGTGGACGATGCCGGTATCGGGCGGAACGATGGCGAGGTTGTGGAAGCCGGTCTGGCCCCAGCGCAAAAAGGCGTAGCGCTCTTTGTTGCGCTGAAATTCGAGCAGCGCATTTACGCCAAGCGCTTTGGAAGAGCCAAATTCATCGACCTGCACGGAGTGATCGATCACCAGTTCGGCGGGCTGCAGCGGATTGATCAGCTTGGGATCGCCTCCGAGGCGCTTCATGGCGTCGCGCATAGCGGCAAGATCGACAACCGCGGGAACGCCGGTGAAATCCTGCAAGAGAACGCGGCTGGGGGTGAAGGCGATTTCCTTTTCCGGCTTGGAATTTTTGTTCCAGGCGGCGAGCGCGCGAATTTCTTCTTTGGTTACATTGCGTCCGTCTTCGGTGCGGAGCAGATTTTCGAGAAGAATGCGCAGAGAAAACGGCAGATGCCGGGTGGAGATGCCCTGGCGATCGAGAGCGTCGATCCGGTAAATTTCGTATTCTTTTTTGCCAACTTTGAGAGTGGCGCGAGCGCGAAAACTATTCCCAACATTATTCAATGACATGATGACCTTCCTTCACAAAATGCCGGCGCAGGACCGGGCACGGCGTAGGCTGTAACTTTATAGTGTAATTCGTTTCGTGGGCTCGTGACGTGACGGTCGTCACGCCGCGCTGAAGTCTCAAAAGCTAGCGCATGCCGGTCAAAATCTGGTAAACCACGACGCCAACCATGAAGACCAAGTAAATTCGCAGCGCCCAGAACAGAATCATCTCGGTCGGAGTCAGACGCCGTCGAGGACAATGATGCCGCTCCTTGGCTGCAATGAGCTGATCGGGCTCGAGCGCGGTCATCACCGTGGTGAGTTCTTCGCGGCTGACCTTGGCGCCGACTGCAAAATCGAGGTTCTTTTCCATCATTTTTTCTTTCTTTCTACCTCTCATCATTACCAGTGCAGCAGCGCGAGGGCATTGGGCGCAATCACACTGATTCCAAACAAGAGGCCGGCGCCGACCAGCATGATCACGACCGCCAAGGCCAGCAGATTTGCCCAGCGCGGGCTGATCAGCTCGCCCATAATTTCACGATCGTTCACCAGCATATAAAGGAAGAGCAGCGCGGGCGGCATGGCCAACACTGCGACCACATTCACCACCAGCGCAATGTATACGAGCGGAATCCCCGGGATTAAAACCAATGCGCCAGCGGCAACTGCTTCCAGCAGCAGAACCAGATAAAACGTTCTGCCTTGTTTGAAGGGAAGGTTCAAACTGTGTGGGCGGCGCGCGACTTCGCCAAAGGCGTAGGCGGAGGAGGTCGAAATCGTAATCGCCGCAACCATTCCCGCCTCGAACATACCCAGCGCGAAAAGCGCCGCTCCCCAATTGCCAATAAACGGCCGCAAGGCTTGAGCAAACTCGGCGGCTTCGAAGTTGGCAGCCGACATGTGATGCAGAAAGAGCGGAGCCGTTGCCAGCATGGCTGCGAGAGCGGCGACGGTTGCCAAAGCCGCGCCCAGCACCGTATCCACACGCCCAAGCCGGATGTCGTGGGTGGTGAGCCCCTTGTCGGCAATGGCGCTTTGCTGAAAGAACAACATCCAGGGAGTGACGGTCGCTCCAATATCGGCCAGCAAAATCAGAACCGTCTCCTGGGTAAGCCCGCCCGGCAACGGTTGCCAGGTGAGTAAGGCGCGTCCGACAGCGTCCCAGTGCGGATGAGTCAACAACGCGGCCGGCACGAATGCGAGGTTGAACACGGCTGCAATCAGAATGATCCGCTCCCACGTCCAGTAGCGATGGGTGATGAGGGCGACAGAAAGCACCAGCAGAGCGGAAAAAACAGCGACCGCAGGTCGGACTCCAAAAAATCCCAAGCCGGCGCGGATGGCGATAAATTCAGTGACCAGAGTCAGGAAATTACCGACCATCAGGTCGATCATTGAGAACCAGCCCCAGAATGGGCCGAAGCGATCGAAGATAAGCTCGGCGTGCCCGCGATGCGTGGCCGCGCCCAGGCGTACGG
>JASHOU010000121.1 GCA_030038475.1 Terriglobales bacterium
ATTCCAACAGCCAGCCAACTCGACAGATTGCCATCAGTTCTGTTGCTTCCAAAATAAATGTGCGGATAGTGTGCCAGAAATGCGGCGACGTTTAGAGATGAACTCGTGCTCAAGTCTCCCAAGGATTGAGCACACGCACTTCCATACGCTCGAAGTCGGCCACATTCCTCGTCACGACCGTCAGACCGTGCACGAGGGCCGTGGCTGCGATGAGGGCGTCACGATCGGAGCGAGGGTTAGGCACGTGAAGCGTCGCGCATCGCTGGGCGACGGCGGTGTCAATCGCCAAGATACGACCTGAGAATGTAGGCAATACGCGCCTGTCCATCCAGGCACGGAGAATCGCGCCTTGCTCTTTATCGCGCCGTTCGATGAGAAGGATTCCGATCTCCAGTTCCAATACTGAAATAACGGAGATGTAGAGACTCGCCGACGGCAAGGCTTGGGCCCATTTCTTGACGTTTTGATGCGCCTTCTTCGCTTTTCTTAATTCTGAAATGACATTGGTATCGAGGATGTACATTAGCTCAGGTCCGGCGACTCGTGCAGATTTCCCCGCAGACGGGGCGGCTCAAATTCAATCTCTGCGGCTGCGGGCATCGCCAGCAAATCTGCAACGCTCTTCTGTCCCCCGGTAATCCTTAGATACTCCTCCACCGTGAGTAGCACGTGGGACGGACGGCCCCGATCGGTGATGAAAACAGGCCCCCGCTTAGCCGCTCTCTTCGCTCGGCTCGTGTCCTGATTAAAGTCTCGGCTCGACAGTTTTGTAATGGCCATAGTCTTCAGTCCTCCAACGTAGCAACGTAGCTACGTTATAACAGAATTCTCGGCGAGGTGCCTGCGGGCCAATCGAGAGCTAGGACGGGCCCAGGTCAATATCCAGGCAGGACCGTTGTGTGGCGAACCGCAGCTCCGCCTTGGAAGACTGGCTGATTCACGCTGACAGCGCTGGACCACATCTCAGCCGGCTGGCTGATGAAATGGCGTACCGACCGCATTCAGCCACGAACGATAGCTGTGGCGCAAGGTGTAGGTTGGAAGTGTGCCCACTCCAGCCTTGTCTGCCGCTTTGTGGAACACGCGCAAGACGTGCGCGTAAGACCACGGCAAACGTCCGAGTTGTACCGGCGACGCGAACAGCCAATCGCCATCGTTAGAGAATTGTGAAGCCTGTCGCCAGCGCTTCAAAATTCCCCACAGTTCCGGTGCAACGCTCATCTGTTTTTGCGAGTAGACAGTCTTCATATAAAACCGCGCTAATTGGATGACGACTGAGGCCGGAAAATGGGAATGACACGACAGACAAAACTTTACCGTGGTTTGGGAAGGATCGGACTATCATCAATTCACAGGCGGCAGGACATCATAGCTGGCAAGCGCGGCGACCATGGGGGAATGATCCATCAGCGCAATGGGTAAGCTCATTTTTTGTTGTCTGTTTCTGGGCTTGTATCTCTTGCGGGGCCTCGATTATGCAGCCGTGCAGAGCCAAGCTGCCCGGATTCAACTTGCTCAAACCCAGTCCGCCCCAGCTCAATCCGCTCCAACGCGGTCCGCTCAGGACGAATCTGGCCAGAATCAGCCTGCGCAAATCCCCGCTGAAAATTCGCCGACGGAGGCAGGAACGATTCACGGTATCGTGACGTCGGGCAATATGCCCATACCTGGCGCGACCGTATCCGTCGCGCTGGAAGCTTCCCCTGAAAAAATCCTGATCTCGGCCGCGACCGACGTCGATGGCAGCTATTCGGTTGCGGTTCCGACGTATGGTTCGTACATTGTGCGCGTAGCGATGGTGGCTTTCGCGAACAGCGAGCAGAAAGCCGCAATCGACGCTTCTCACCAGAACGTGGCGGTGAATTTTGGCTTGACGCTGCTCTCGCGGACGCAGGAGGCGAGACCTTACCCGCGCAGGCCAGGCGGGGCAGCAACGGGACAGCGCGGATTTCAGAATCTTCAAGCGATGCAGAACAACGGCACCGACGAAGGAGGCGGCAATGCGATCAGTGATGTGGTGCCATCGGGCATGCCGGTTCCGGGGATCGACCCGAATAGTGCGACCGAATCGATTGCCGTTTCGGGCAATGCTTCGAACCCATTTAATGCCCTGAGTGGCGACCAGCTCGAACAGCGCATCAACGACGCTCGGATGCAAGGTGGAGGATTTGGAACGCCAGGTGGAGGCGGCGGGTTTGGTGGGGGCCCCGGAGGGTTTGGCGGAGGCGGACGAGATGGAGGGCTGCCGATCGCGGGAAGGCGGGGATTTGACATTAATCGTCCACATGGATCGATCTACTATGGCATTGGGGACTCGGCGCTCAATGCCGCGCCGTTTGCGTTGACTCCTGAGAATGCAACGAAGCCGTCATATGAGCAGAATAGTTTTGGCGGCTCGGTCGGCGGGCCGCTCAATATTCCGCACATCTACCATGGCGGCACTAAGACATTTTTCTTTGTGAATTACAACGGTAAGCACGGCGAAAATCCCTTCGACCAGTTTTCTACCGTGCCCACGCTGCTGGAGCGGCAGGGCAATTTTTCGCAAACCACATACACGTCGGGAACGGCGGCGGGAGCTCCGGTCCAGATCTTCGAACCGGGCACGACAACTCTGTTCCCGAACGAAACGATTTCGCAGATCAATCCGATTGCCGCAGGATTGCTGCCGTATATTCCGATGCCGAATCTGCCGGGGGATTATCAGAATTTTCATTTTGTGACTTCGGCCAACAGCAACAGCGATGACCTGAACGTGCGCGTTAACCATACGATTGGAGCCGCACCCACGCGCGGACGGCGCGGCGGAGGACGCGGGGCTCCGCGCAACAATCTGACGATTGGCTTTCACTATCACGGGTCGAGCACCACGCTTACGAATCCTTTTCCAAGCGTAGGCGGGAGCACCACGGTGCGCAGCTTTGATGTGCCGGTCGGCTACGTTCGAAGCATTGGCAAGCTGACTAACAGCCTGCGCTTCGATTTCAATCGCAGCCGTACGCGCACGCAGAATCTGTATGCGTTTAACACCGACATTACCGGCACGCTGGGAATAACGGGAGTGTCGACAAATCCGTTTAATTGGGGATTGCCGGGATTATCGTTCACGAATTTTGCGGGCATGCAGGACATCAATCCGCAGCTTCTGCGCAACCAGACTTACACATTTTCAGATTATGCGGTCTGGACGCACGGCAAGCACAGTTGGCGATGGGGTGGGGATTTCCGGCGCGTGGAGCTGAACACTGAGGCCAGCAACAACGCGCGTGGATCGTTCATCTTTACCGGCATCAACACTGCGCTGCCAGGCGGCAATCCGTTGACTGGCTCAGGATATGACTTCGCCGATTTTTGGCTGGGGCTGCCGCAGTCGACTTCAGTGCAATTTGGGCAGACCAATTATTACTTCCGCGGCAATTATTGGGACGTGTACGCGCAGGATGAATGGAAAGTGCGCGCGAATTTCACGCTGAACGCCGGCGTCCGCTACGAATACGTTTCGCCGTTCACGGAATTGAACAATCAGATTGCGAACCTCAGTCTTTCGCCGGGAGTGCTGAATCCGGCGTATGGCACGCCGACGGTTTCGGTGGTGACGCCGGGGCAAGCCGGTCTGCCGTCGAGCCTGGTGCGGCCAGACCGCAACAATTTTGCGCCGAGAATTGGATTTGCGTGGAAGCCGCTTCCGATGACGGTTGTGCGCGGCGGATATGGGATCAACTACAACACGGGAGCGTATCAGACGATCGCGCAGCAACTGGCGTTTCAGCCGCCGTTTTCGACGGCGGAGACGAACATTCAGACCGGGCCGGGAAATCTGACGCTGCAGAACGGTTTTCCACCGCCGGCTGCGGGTGAGATTACCAACAGTTATGCGGTGAATCCCGATTACCGGCTGGGTTATGTGCAGATCCGCAATCTCGATATTCAGCAGCAGATTCGGCCGACGCTGCTGCTCAATCTCGACTATACGGGAACGAAAGGAACGGACCTGGATATTCTGGAAGCGCCCAACCGCACGATCACGCCCACAGGCATTCAGATTCGCATTCCCAATGTGCAGGCGTTTACGTTTGAGAATTCCGTCGGCGACTCCGAGGCGAACGCGGCGTCGGTGCGATTGCGAAAGCGTTTGGCGAAGGATTTTTCTGTCGGCGGAATCTATACGTTTTCGAAGTCCATTGATGACGCCTCGTCGATTGGAGCGGGAGCGACCGTGGGTTCGGGCAGCGCTGGTTTGGGAGCGGGCGGCACGGGCGCGGCCGGAGGGGGTCCGACGGCTTCGCCGGGGAGCGGAGCGAACAGCGTGGCGCAGAATCCTTTCAATATTTCCGGAGAGCGTGGGCTTTCGAGTTTCAACCAGACGCACAAATTTACCGGCGATTATTTATGGGAGCTGCCGTTTGGACAAGACAAGCGCTGGCTGACGGGAACAAGCGTGCCGCGCGCTGTTTTTGGCGACTGGCAGGTGAGTGGGGATTGGACGATTGCGTCGGGGCTTCCGTTCACGCCGCGATATGTAAACAATGCCGATGAAGTGAACGGCGGAACGAATGGCACGCTCCGTCCCGATGTCGTGCCCGGGCAGTCGGTCAGCCTGTCACATCCTTCAATTGCGGAGTGGTTCAACACAGCGGCGTTTGTTGCGCCGCCGACGGGACAATATGGCAATGCGCGGCGCAACAGCATTATCGGTCCACCGACGCATGGATTCGATATGGCACTCACAAAGGTCGTACCGATGAAAGAGGCGCGGGTGCTGGAATTGCGGGCGCAAGCGACGAACGTCTTCAACATACCGAATTATTCGTCAATCGATACGTCGGTGACATCGCCGACGTTCGGGCGAGTGCTGGCCGTGGGCGCGATGCGGCAAATTACGATGACGGTGCGGTTTCGCTTTTGAGGAGAAACGAGATGACTTCCATTCCAGCCCGGTTCGCGACAAGGACTCTGGTGAAGAGGATTCTGGCGGCGTGGGTCGCGTTGGGGCTTTTGTCTCCACCGTTACCCGCGCAGCAGGAGGATTACACCTTTCACGCAGAAAGCAATCTGGTGCTGGTGAATGTGACGGTGCGGGACAAGAATGGAAATTTTGTGGGCGGACTTAAGCGGGAGAATTTTACGATTCTGGAAGACAACAAACCGCAGAAAGTCATCTCCTTCGATGTGGAGAACATCGATGCGATCGCAAACCAGGAAGTGGCGCAGGCAAAACCGCTGTCAGGGTTGACGCCGCCGCCGGCAAATGCGGCGAGCGGTGCGACATCCGCTGCGAGCGCAGCCGATCAATTCAAAGATCGGCGGCTGATCGTTCTCTTCTTCGATCTCTCGGCGATGGAGCCGGACGAAATTGATCGCGCGGTGACTTCCGCGGAGCACTACGTGAGCACACAGATGGCGCCAGCCGATCTGGTCGCGATTGTTTCTCTGGGAAGCGCGTTGCTGGTGAACCAGGATTTTACTTCCGATCGGGAATTGCTCACGAAGCAGCTACAGGCGTTCGGCGAAGGCAGCGGCCAGGGCTACGAAGAAGGCACGACGGGGTCGACCGAAGGCACGCCGGACACGGGGCAGCCATTTACCGCCGACGATACGGAATACAACATCTTCAACACCGACCGGCGCCTGGAGGCATTGCGTTCGGTGGCGGAGAAACTTTCTCACGTGCAGCAAAAGAAGTCGCTGATTTATTTCTCCAGTGGCATGGATCGTACTGGGATCGAGAACCAGTCGGAACTGCGGGCGGCGATCAATGCGGCGGTGCGCTCGAACCTGGCGATCTACACCATGGACCTGCGCGGCCTGCAGGCGCTGGTGGCAGGCGGCGAGGCGCAGACCGCGAGCCTGCGCGGCACGTCTGCCTACTCGGGGCAGTCGACGATCAACGCGCTGAACTCCAACTTCACCACGCAGGAGACGCTGGTGACGCTGGCGAGCGATACGGGAGGGCGCGCGTTTCTCGATTCGAACGATTTCACTCAGGTCTTCAAAGGAGTGCAACTGGACACCTCGACGTACTATCTGCTCGGCTACCACAGCAGCAACTCGGCGCGGGATGGGCGGTATCGGAGGATTACGGTCAAGGTAAACGTGCCCGGCGTTAAAGTGGAACACCGGCGCGGTTATTACGCGGCCGCGGATTTTCGGCATTCGACCAAAGAAGATCAAGAGCTGCAACTGGAGGAGGAGCTTGCTTCGGAATTGCCGACGACAGACCTGCCGCTTTATTTGAGTGCAGCGTACTTTCGGCTAGAGGCGAACAAGTTCTACATTCCGATTTCGCTCGTCGTGCCAGGATCGCAAATTCCGTTTACGCGCAACAGCGATCGCGATAAAGCGACGCTCGATGTAATTGGCATGGTGCTCGACAGCGATCGCCATCCGGTGACGAAGATTCGCGACACGGTCAAACTGGCAGTCGATACTTCATCGCAGGTGCAGAAAAAGAACGTGCAGTATGACACGGGGCTGAGTCTGCCGCCGGGGAAATATCACCTCAAGTTCGTCGTGAGGGAAAACCAGACCGGACGGATGGGCTCGTTTGAAACGGATCTGGATGTGCCCGATCTTAAGTCGAATCCCCTGAAGATGAGTTCGATTGTGCTAGCCGCTCAACTTCAGCCTGCGAGGAAAGGCACGACCATCAATCCACTCGTTCGTGACGGTTCGGAGATTATTCCGAATGTGACGCATGTTTTTTCGTCCGGGCAGCATTTGCGTCTCTACTACGAGGTTTACGATCCGGGGCGGTCGAATGCGATGGGGTCTGCGCAAGCGGGACCGAACAAGGCCGGCATTCACCTGCTTAGCAACGTTGCGCTCTTTCGAGGAAAAGCCAAGGTGTATGAAAGCGCGCCCGTCGAATTGACCGAGTTGAGTGCCCGCGAACGGAAAGCTGGCGTTTTTCAGCTCGACCTGCCGCTCAGCTCACTGAAGCCGGGATATTACACCTGCCAGGTGAACGTCATCGATGATGCGGGGGGTCATTTTCTTTTTCCGAGGCTGGCGCTGCTGATTCGGGCCGAGAGCGCGGGCGTGGCACGGTGAGGATGAGGCGAATCGCGCGTTTGGATGGAATTGCGCTTTGATTGTCGCAAGTGGGTCGCAGTGCGCGTACTAGTTCGACGGGGTTGAGACTGCAGCGTTTTTGTCGGCGTTGAAGGGAACGATCACTCGCACTCGACAACCTCTTCCGTTTCGGTTGGAGAGTTCGATCGATCCTCCATGAGCTTCGGCGATTTGCCGCGAGAGAGCCAATCCTATGCCGCTGCCGGCCGGTTTAGTGGTATAGAAGGGCACGAATGCATTGCCCGGATTGAGCAGGCCTGGCCCGTTATCATCGATGGTCAGGACGACATTTTGATCTTCGACTACCCAGTTCAGACTTACCTGCGGCTCGCGCGACTTCGCGCCGTTTGTGGAGGCGCCGTTGTCGCCGTTCACAGGGCTTGAATCCAAAGCCGCTTCTACTGCGTTGCGCACAAGATTAATCAGCATCTGCTCGATCTGGTCGGGATCAACCATCAGCGCGACATCGGGACCGGGAGAAATCGTCACCGGCAAACGCGTCTCGAGAAATGCCACGCGCTCGACGATCGGCGGCAGCGCGACTTTTTTGAGGACGGGAGGTGGCATTTGGGCGAGTTGCCGATAGGCTTGAAGAAAACGGTTGAGGGAGGTGGTTCGAGCTTCAATGATGGCGAGCCCGCGTTCGAAATCCTGGCGCTGCTCGGAATTCAGTTGGGTTTCGGTGAGGCGAGTGCTCAAGCTTCCGGCGATCGATTTGATGGGAGCGAGCGAATTGTTGAGTTCGTGACCAAGCACGCGGATCAAACGACGCCAGGCGCTGCGCTCCTCCTCGCGTAAAGCGCGGCTGACGTCGGACAAGACAACCAACGTGTGCGGAACGCCTTTTTCGCGAAATTTGCTTTGCCGCACCAGCCAACGCGCGCTGGAACTATTGGCAGGCAAGGCGAGCAGCGTGTCACTGGCGGCGCTGAGGCAATCGGCCAATCCGATTTCGTCGGCGGTGCGGCCAAGCAGGCGAATGGCGGCTTGCTGCAGAAGTTTCTCACCCGCCGGATTCACTACTCGAAGCACACGATCGGGATCGAAAGCGAACAATGGGGCATCGATTTCCTCCACGACGCGACGCAACAGCGCCGTCGCTTCGATGGCGCGGATGCGCTGATCGGCGAGCAGATCGGCGAGGGCGTTGACTTCAAGCGAAAGTTCGCCGAGGGCATCGTCGATATGCGCGCCACGCGCACGAAAGGAATAATCTTCTTCGCGAAGCGACGCGACCACGTTCGCCAGGGTCTGCAAGGGGCGAACGGTTTGCTCGTGCAATGCCGCGGCGAGTATCCACCACACCAATAACACGGCCACGGAGAGCGCCAGCTTCGACTGTGTCGACCACGGCTGCAGCCAGATAAAAATGCCGCCGGCTAGAAAGCCGGGCAGCGCGACGAGGAAGGCGTAGAAGCTGATGCGATGCTCATAGAGCAGGCGAACACGTTTGCGCGGGCCCTTCTGCTGAGATGGATTGCCGCCGCTTTGGGCATCAGCGGCCATACTTTTCCATGCGCCGATAGAGCGCGCCGCGGCTCAAGCCCAGGGCTTCGGCGGCCTGGCTGATGTTCCCCTGAAAACGCTGTAATGCTTTTCGGATCAGCAAAGCTTCTACGGCTTCGAGGCTCAGCTCTTCGAGATTCTGGGATTGCGGCCGCTGCAGATTTAATCCGAGGTCGGAGGGTTGAATCTCGCGTCCGCGGCACATCAGGACGGCGCGTTCGAGGGTGTGTTCGAGTTCGCGGACGTTGCCGGGCCAGGAATACTGCGTCATTACCTGGAGTGCGGAATTGTCGAGTCCCTCGATTTCGCGGCGATAGCGGCTGGCGTAGCGGCGGAGAAAATGGACAGCGAGGGTGGGAATATCGTCGCGACGCTCGCGCAACGGCGGCACGTGAATCTCGACCGTGTTGAGGCGGAAAAGAAGATCTTCGCGAAACTCACCCGACGCGCACGCGGACTGAAGATCGGTGTTGGTAGCCGAGATGACGCGCACATCGATCTTGCGCGAGCGCGAAGAACCGAGGCGTTCGATTTCTCCCGATTCAAGTACGCGCAGCAGTTTTGCCTGTTGGCGGATGGGGACGTTTCCGATCTCGTCCAGAAAAATGGTGCCGCCGTCGGCCAACTCGAATCGTCCGATGCGGTCGGTGCGGGCGTCGGTGAAGGCGCCTTTGACGTGGCCGAAAAGTTCGCTTTCGAAAAGAGACTCGGCCAATGCGCCGGTGTTAACCGCGACGAGCGGGCGCGAGGCGCGAGATGAGAGAGCGTGAAGAGTCTGCGCGACCACTTCCTTGCCGCTGCCGTGTTCACCCGTGATGAGCACATTCGCGTCGGAGGGTCCGACTCGCGCAATGGCCTCCAGCACTGGCTGCATGGAAGTTGAGGAGGCGATAAACTCGGGGCGGCCTTCGGCGTGGAACAGACGATTCTCGGCTGCAAGCCGCTCGGCGCGCTGCAAGGTGCGATGCAATTCGACTTGCGAGCGCAGGATGGCGAGGAGACGTTCATTTTCCCAGGGCTTTTGGATGAAGTCGCGCGCGCCGCGGCGCATGGCTTCGACCGCCAGCTCGACGTTGCCCCAGGCGGTCATGACGATGACCGGAAGATTGCTGTCAAGTGCGACGATTTCGGAAAGGAGATCCAAGCCTTCCTGTCCGGAAGTTGTATCGCGCGTGTAGTTGAGGTCGATCAGCAACGCATCATAGGATTCGGTTGCGAGCGCCTCCCTGACCTCGGCCGGAGATCGTGCGCTCTGCAAGCGATAGCCGTGGGGATGCAGCAGCAGTTGAAGAGCTTCAAGGATGTGCGGCTGATCGTCGGCGGCGAGAATGCGGGGTGCGCGGTTCTCGCCTGACGTGGACGGCGCGGGCGAAAGAAGATCCTGCGGCTTGGCCGAAGTCGGCATGATTACGGAGACGGCGCGGTTACGGTTCCCGTAACCGCATCCTGAATCAGAACTCCATTATGTTCCAAAGTTGCGCCGGTGGAGCGGTCAAGTTCGACTTTAGCTTTCTGGTAGATTGTCATGGCGTTGACCAGGTCCAGTTCGGCCATGGAGAGATCGCGCTGCGCGGTCATGGTTTGGTAGCTCGAACCCGCTCCCAAGTCCTGCTCTTTTTTCGTGATCTCGAAGGTGCGCTCGGCCAGATCCTTTGCCTTGCCGGCCGATTCGACGCGGGCGCGCGATTGTTCCAGAGCGTACTGCGCGTTGCGCACCTCGATGCGAATCTGTTTGCGCAACTGCTCCTTGCGCAGGCTGGCTTGCCGGTACTCCAACTCGGAGCGGTACTGGTCGGCTTTGGCGACGCGGTTGCGAAATGGGATGTTCAAATTGAACCCGACGAAGTAATCGGGCGATGAATTGTTGAAGGTGTTTTGCCAGCCTCCGATCAGATCGGTCGGAACGGTGGACGTGCTTCCGGGAGTTACGATTCCGGCGAGGCCGCTGCCGCCGATATAACCGACTAGGGAAAGAGATGGCAGGAGCGCATTACGCGCGGCTTGGCGGCTAATTTGCCGGTTGGCCAAATCGACGTCGGTTTCCTGCAACTCGGGGCGATTGCGGAGACCTTCAGCGATCAGATCGAGAATCGGTTCATTTATCTCGGCTTCGGCTTTGGCGTTGGCGGCCAGCATTTGATCGATGGGCACAACGGGCATCTCTTGCAGGATGGGATCGTCGAGGCTCTTGGTGAGTGCGTTTTTCATCAACGATTCCTGCAATTCGAGGTTGGTTCGCGCCACGGTCAAATCCTGGTCGCGGCGGGAAACCTCGGCTTCCGCTTTCATTACATCCATCTCGGGAATGCTCTCGAGTTGTAACTGTTTTTTTGCGTTCTCCAGGGTCTGGTTGGCGAAGGCTAGAGATTGCTCATTCACGCGGGCCTGCTCGTAGGCGCTGACCAGGTCCCAATAGATGTTTTCGATCTGCGTGACGGTGGCAATCACCTGATCTTTGAAGGCGATGTCGGAGATCTTTTTGTTGTTTTTGGCGATGCGCAAATAGCGCAGGTTGGGGCCAAAACCAAACCCGGCAAGAAGTTGCTGCTGGAAGGTGAAGCGGTAATAAGAGTTCAGAGCCGGCGAGAGAAAAATATCAGGGCTGTTCGTGGTCTGGCGATTGTTATTGAACTCGAAAGAAATCGAACTCCCAGTCGAGAAAGCCTGCGAATAGGTAGCATTCAGTTGCGTGGTATTCAACTGCAACGAAGGCACGCCGTAAATCTGAATGCTTGACAGCGGCAACGTCAGGTGCTCAACTCCGGCAGTCACGCTGAGCGCCGGATCGTAGGAAGACACAGGAGTCCCGACACCAAGAGTAGACTGCACCAATCCTGAAGCGCCTGCGCCAGCGCCGCCAGCGCCGCTGGTGGTGCCGCCGGCGCCAGCACCCGGGGCGCCAGCGCCAAAACCGCCTACGCCTCCGCCGGGAGTTCCCTGCACTACGCCGGTGTTGACGCCGCGAAAGCTTCCTCCCGCTTTGGTGCGGAGCACATCTGTATCGGCGATCGGCAGGTTGTAGCGGGCAATCGCCAAGTCGAGATTGTTTTCGAGCGCAAGATCGATGGCATCGTTCAACGACAAGTAAAGTTTGCCGTCGCGAATCAACCGGTCGAGACGCGGAGAGTTCGCCAGCGCTGGCTCGGGAACATTGTCGCCTATGTACGGGTTGAGCGGATTGTGCGATTGCGGCATTTGCAATGTAGATGGTGTGCGGATCTGAGCGGGTGCGATGACCGTCACAAGCGCGAGCAGCGCGTTCAGCATGAGAATCCGACGGTGATTTTTTTTGCGCTTTTGTCGCGATACGGTCTTCATCGATTCACCGCCACGCTTGGTTCGATTACTGCCGGCAAGCTTGGATTGGCCGTATCGCCCACCAGCCAGCCATCGCGTAACTGGATGGTGCGGGTTCCGTAAGCGGCGTTAGCTTCGGAGTGAGTGACTTGTACGATGGTAGTACCCTGCTGATTTAGTTCGCGGAAAAGTTCCATGATCTCCTTGGCTTGGCTGGAGTGAAGATTGCCGGTCGGCTCATCGGCGAGCAACAAGGCGGGCTTGTGAATGACCGCTCGCGCCACGCCGACCAGTTGCTGTTGCCCGCCAGAAAGCTGGCTCGGATAAAGATCTTTTTTGGCGACGATCTGGAAACGATCAAGCGCGTCGGCGACAAGGCTCTGGCGCTGGCTGCGCGGAATATCTTTGTAGGAGAGCGGCAGATCGATGTTTTCAAGCACGGTGAGATCGTCGAGCAGGTGATAACTCTGAAACACCATGCCGATATTCTTCTTCGCCAACTCGGCGCGTTCCTTTCGCTTCATGGTGTGCGCGGCCTGTTCGCGGAACCAGTACTCGCCTTGCCACTGGTCGTCGAGGAAGGCGAGAACGTTGAGTAACGATGACTTACCCGCACCCGACGGTCCCATGACGGTGATGAACTCGCCTGGTTGAATTTCCAGGTTGATGCGGCGCAGCACCCAAGTTTGGGTCGGGCCGGTTTTGTAACTTCGTTCGACGTTTTTGAGTTGAATCATTTCACTCCCCATTTGTCAGCTGTCACTCATGCCGCAATCGACACTTGAATCGACCTTCATCCCTTCCAATTCTGGTCCGCTATTCTGCGCGCAGCGTGATCGCCGGATCTACCTGTGCGGCGCGCCATGCGGGCACGACACATGCGATCGCCGATACGGCTCCAAGCAACACGATCACGCCGAAATACGCGAGCGGATCCAGTCGCGACACACCAAAGAGCAGCGAGTCGAGGGTCTGGCTCGCAGCCATCGCTCCGCTAAGTCCGATTGCGACGCCAATTAGGGTGAGGATCATGCCCTGGCGAATCACGAGGGTGACGATGTCGCCGCGGGTCGCGCCCAGTGCAGCGCGCACGCCGATTTCGCGCATGCGTTCGGTGACGCTACCGGACAGGACTCCATAAATTCCGGTAGCCGCAAGCAGCAGCGCTATCAAGCCAAACGCCTCGAACAGGATCAGAACAAAATGTCGCTGTGCCTCAGAAGTGGAGAGCAGATTGTCGAGTGTGGCCACGCGCACGATGGCTTGATCGCTATCCACCGACCAGATTGCTTTTTTGATGGTGGGCGTAAGCGCAGCCGCGTCACCAGTCGTACGAACGACGAGCGACTGTGCCCTGTCAACCCAGGACCACTGCGTCGACGTAGTGTAGAACGCATCGGGCGCGGTCAGCGCGAGCGAGGTCTGCTTCACGTCGCCGACGACTCCCACAACGACGCCCCACGGCCGGTCGGGATGCCCAATGTCGGGACCGACGCGAACCCGTTGCCCAATCGGGTCTTGATGGGGAAACTTGCGCTTGGCGAATGATTCGCTGAGCAGGACGGCCTGCGGCGCGCCCGCCACATCGTGCTCGTCAAGCAGGCGGCCGCGGCGAAGCGGAATGCGCATGGCCTCGAAATAACCCGGGCTCACGGCATAGCGAAGCCCGGCTTCGGAGTTGTCGTTCGGGTTGGACGCGAACTGGACGCCGTAAGAGTCAAAGTCGCCGCTCACTGGCAATTGACTGGTGAAGGCGGCCGCGGCGACGCCGGGAACCTGCCGAACCGCTTCGAGGGCCTGCGTAAAAAATTGATATCGGGCATTGTCAGTATCGAGCGCGTGGCCGGATACCTGCACTTGCATAGTGAGCACGTGCGAGGCGTCGAACCCGGGATCGATCGCGAACAGATGCCGGAGGCTGTGCAACAGCAGTCCCGCGCTCACCAACAAGACCATGGCAATTGCGACCTCTGCGACAACGAGCGAGCGCCGTGTCAGTTGGTGGCCTCCGGCGTACCGGCGCGAGCTTTGCTGCACCTCGAGTTGGAGTTCTCCACGAGAGAAGTGGAACGCTGGAATCATCCCGACAACAAGGCCGATCAGGGCTGTGAGCCCGAGCGCGAAGGCAAATGCCGCACCGTCGACGTGGATCGCATTCACTCGCGGCAGGCCGGGTGGGCTGAGCGCTACTTCTGCCTGAACGCCGAAGTGGGCTACCAACATCCCCAACGCGCCGCCGAGAATGGCCAGCAGTAGGCTCTCCGTGACCAGTTGCCGAATCAGGCGTGGCCTTGCGGCACCAAGTGCGACCCGCATAGCGAATTCGCCGCGCCGTTGCGAGCCACGGGCGAGCAACAGGTTGGTGACGTTGACGCACGCGATAACGAGAACGAGGATCACTGCGCCAAGAATGGCCGACAGCGCGGGCTTGACCGCGCTCGCGACATCATCCTGCAGTGAGTTTGCAATAACGCCATGATCCAGCGACGCCCAAGTAGGTCGGGGAAACTCGGGCACCGGCGTGCGGGCTATCCGACCAAGATCGCTTCTCGCTTGATTGATGCCGATGCCCGGTCGCAAACGCCCTACCATTCGCAAGTGATGTCCCCACTCCCGAGTTTCGATGGAGGTGATATTTCCCGTGTCGTACTGCAATGGCGACCAAACCTGCGCCTCGGGAGCGAGCACATTGTCGAACTCCGCGGGCATCACGCCGATGACGGTATAGCTATCGTCGTCAAGCCTCATCTGTTTACCGATAATGGCGAGGTCGCCTGCAAAGTGCCGCTGCCAAAAGCCATGGCTGACGATCGCTACCTTCGGACCATGAAGTACATCGTCTGCGGGCTGCAAATCTCGTCCCAGCGCAGGCAACACACCCAGCGTTTGGAAGTAGCCAGCGCTTATCTGTTGGCCATCAATACGCTCCGGCTGATCTTCACCCCTACCGGTGAGAGTCGGCTGCCACGGCTTCATTACGGCGACGGCATTGAAAGAACGATTTCGCTCGGTTATCTCGCGATAGGTGTGAAAGGTTTGCGGAATGCGCGATCCGTCGTCTGCGGCATACCAGATCATCATGATCCGGCTGGCGTGCGGATACGGAAACGGCTCGAACAGGATGGGGTTGACTGCACTGAAGATCGCCGTGCTGGCGCCTATGCCAAGGCCGAGAATCACGATGGCCGTGCAGGCGAAGCCCAGGTTTTTGCGCAACTGCCGCAGCGCATAACGAAGATCCTGAAGTAGTCCGCTCATTCCTCTCTCCTACTCATAGCGCAGCGCAATCACAGGATCGACTCTGGTGGCGCGGCGAGCGGGAATATAGCTCGCGATCAGCGCCACCAAGGACAGTGAAATTGCCACTCCCAGGTAAACAACAGGATCGTCGGGGCTCACTCCCACCAGCAAGTGAGTCATGGTTCGAGTGAGCGCCCAGGCGGCAAGCAGGCCGACGACCACACCTATCAGTACGATTCGCATTCCCTGGCCGACAACTAACTCGAGAATCTGAAGGCGGCTTGCGCCCAGCGAGATGCGGATTCCGATCTCCTGCGTGCGCCGCACCGCGGTGTAGGAAACCATGCCGTAAACTCCGACGACGGCCAGGATTAAACCCAAAGTACCCATGAAAGCCGCCAAAGACGCTCCGAGACGGAAGATGAAAAATCCGGTGGCTCCCCGGAGGGATTCTTCCATGGTCCGAATGTCGACGATGGTGATGGCGGGATTGAGCTCACGGATCGCGCGCTGAATCTGGTTTGTCATGAGCGCAGGCGCGATCGAAGAACGGACTTGCAGGATGCGGAACGATGTGAAGTTCTGTTCGAGAGGGAGATAGAAGTACGGCTGCGGATCTTCGGCGATGCTCTGATACTTGCTGTCGCGCACGACACCAACGACTTCCAGGAATGGGCCGAAGTCGCTCTTCATGCTGAAACGCTTGCCGATCGGTTCTTCTCCCGGCCAGAGCCGGTTGGCCATGGTCTGATTGATCACGGCTACGAGCGGCGCCGATGCGTTATCGGAGTCGCGGAAATCGCGGCCGAGCAGAACCGGAATGCTCAAAGTTTCGAAATAGCCTGGATCGATGCGGTTGAAGAGGATGTTGGGCAGCGGGCGATCGGGCGGAAGAGGGTGATGCTCAACGTAGATTCTTTGTCCGCTGGGAAAGGTGCTGATGGGCACAGACGAGGTCAGGCTCGCCGACTGGACTCCGGGCATGGCTTTGACTTTTGCTTCGAGCTCGCGATAAAACTCGCCGGTCTGCACATCGTTGTGGTCGTTCTCGCGTGGATCGAGGGTTACGTTCAAGACATGGTCGGGATTGAAGCCAAGACCGATGTGCTCGGCTTTTTGCAGGCTGCGGACGAACAGTCCGGCGACGATAAGCAGCATGAGCGACCCGGCGACCTGCAATACCATCAGGTCTTTGCGCACATGATGACGGCCCGAGCCTTGGCCGACGACGCCTCGTTGATGCAGCACGGCGTTGACATCTGTTTTCGTAGCGTTGAGCGCGGGCGACAAGCCGACAAAAATTCCGGTAAAGAGCACCAGAGCAAAAGCATAGGCGAAGACCAGCCAATCAAAACCGAAGTCGAGTTGCAGGGGCAATCCAGAGGGGTGAATCGAAGCGCTGAGGCTGCTGACCCACCTTCCTAGCAACACTCCCAATAATCCGCCGAGGCAGGCGAGCAGCATGGTTTCGGTGAGCATCTGACGCGCGAGCCTGAATCGGCTGCCGCCAAGAGCGCTGCGAATGGCCAGTTCGCGCATGCGCGACGATGCCTGGGCCATCAGAATGTTGACGACGTTCGTGCACGCGAGCAGAAGGATGATTGCCGAAAGCACGAGGAATAACCCGGAGATCAGGAGAAACTGAGTGTTTGCATAAGGGATGGGCCGCGACAATCTCTCCGGGAGTACGCGCACGCTGAAGCCTTTATCGGAGGCGGGATACTGCTCGGCCTGGCGCTCGGAGATGACGTCGAAGAGACTCTGGGCTTTGGCCAAAGTGACGCCGGCATGGAGACGACCCATGGCGAGCACCAGGCGCGTGTTGCGGTCGGTCCAAAAGTTGACTCCAGCGCCTCCGGGAAAGAGCGTGCTGAGTGGCACGTAACCATCCATTTCAAAAATCGAGAACGAGCCATGGAATTCCTTTGGCACGACGCCGACAATTTCTACCGGCTTGCCATCGATGCGGACCTGTTTGCCGATGACGCCGGGATCGCCGCCGAAGCGCTTCTGCCAGAAGGAATAGCCGAGCACCATAGCCGGCCGCTCGCCCAGCACCTCGCCTTCGCCGGGAAGAATGAACCTGCCGAGAGCGGGTTTGACACCCAGCCCTGAAAAATAGTTCTTCGAGACGCCGGTGATAGAAACCCGGTCGGTGCGGCCATCGGCAGAGAATCCGAGCGAACCTCGCGCCAAAGCTTGTCCAAAGACCTCGCACCAATCGGCGGCTTGCTGCCGAAAAACGACAAACTCGGGATAGGAAAATCCGCGGGCTCCGAGCGGGGAGTTCTTTTCTTGAATCGCCAGAGCCACAAGCTGGTTGGGAGATGCAACGGGCAACGGACGAATGAGAAAACCGTTGACTAAACTAAACATCGCCGTGTTGGCGCCGACGCCGAGCGCGATGGTGATCGCGATAACAGCGGTCAGCGCGGGCGATTTCCTAAGCGCCCTCAAGCCGTAGCGAACGTCTTGAAGCAAAGTCTGCATAAGTTTCACTCGTAGCGCAATGCGACCATGGGATCGACCCTGGTGGCGCGGCGCGCGGGAACATAACTGGCCAGCATGGCAACCGAAATCAAGAGCAGAGGAACCGCTGCGAAGGTGAACAGATCCTCCGGACTGACGCCGTAGAGCAGGTTGGCCATGAGCCGGGTCAAGGCGAGCGCAGACACCAGGCCGATACCGGCGCCAATGGCGGCGACTCGGCCTGCGCCGGCGAGAACGAGACGCAAAATATCGGGTCGCCGCGCGCCGAGCGCCATGCGAATGCCAATCTCGTGCGTCCGCTCGCCAACTACGTAGGAGATGACGCCGTAGATGCCAACGCTGGCCAGCAGCAGCGCCATTGCGGCGAACACGACCAGCAAAATCATGGAAAAGCGACGCCGGGCGAGCGAACTCGAGATCACGTCCTCCATCGATTGCGGGCCGAAGATGACGATCTGATCGCTGATTTGCTGGCTGGCGTGACGAATGGAATCAAGCAAGCCGGTGGAGGCCTGGTCGGAACGCACAACCATTGCCGACCCGGACGGTGTCGAAGCGAGGAAGCCGTCGGACATCTGCATGCAGGGGATATAGAACTGCGCCCGCAGTTTTTCGGTGTCATCCAGATCCAGTCCCCACTGCTTCACGTGGCCAACCACGCCAACGATCTCGGCCGTATCGGGAAAATTGCGCGACACGATCCGTTTGCCGATTGGGTCCTGGTTGGGAAAAAACTTGTGCGCGAAGACATCGTCGATGACGATGACTCGCGGGGAATGTTCGTTATCCTGATTGGTGAAAAAGCGGCCGCGGTGGAGAGGAATTGCCATGGCCTTCAGGTAGCCGGGTTCGACGATGTAGTCGATGGCCCAGCTCATCTCGTTTTGGTTGGCCGGTTTGGGCTGGCCTTCGAACCAGAAGGTCTGCTCATCGTCGCCGCTCATGGGCAATGCGCCCCACACCTGCGAAACCGCTTGAACACCGGGAATCGCCGCTATTTTGTCGTCGAATTCGCGGAAGGCGGCACGAATGGCATCGGGAGTCGCGGTCGACATTGCGGGTGGAAGCGAAAAACCGACGTTCATTACGTTCTGAGGATTGAAGCCGGGATCGACGCTCCAGAGGCGGGTCAAAGTTCGAATCATCAGACCTGCGCCCACCAGCAACACGAACGCCATAGCCATTTCGGCGATGACGAAGACACGCTGCACGCGGTGGCGAGTACCGCTTATGCCGCGGCCGCCTTCCTTGAGGCTGTCTTGTAAATTGGCCGGTGACATTTTGAGCGCGGGCGCGAGGCCGAACAAAATTCCGGCAACCAGAGAAATCGCGAGCGTGAAGAGCAAGACGCGGGAATCGAGGCCGATCTCCTCCGCGCGCGGCAACGCAGTTGGAAGAATGCCCAATGCGGCGCGGGTTCCCCAGGCGGCCAGTAGCAAGCCGAGCGCGCCGCCGGTGAACGACAGCAAGATGCTCTCCGTAAGCAGTTGGCGGAGCACGCGACGCTGACTCGCGCCCAACGCCGCACGAATTGCGAACTCGCGGGTTCGGCTGGTCGAGCGCGCCAGAAGAAGATTGGCCACGTTGACACATGCGATCAGCAGCACGAAGCCGACACTGGCAAGCAGCACCAGCAATAGCGGCCGGACGCCGCCGACCACCCATTGCTTGAGCGGAATCAGAGCTGCACCGATGCCCTTGTCGGCATCGGGAAAGGCCGCCGCCAGATTGCTTGTGACTCCCTTCATGTCGGCTTGCGCCTGTTCGAGAGTCACTCCAGGCTTAAGCCGGCCGATGCCGTGAAATCCCAAGCCTGCGCTTCTGCTGTTGAGCAAATCGTTTTTCCATTGCCCGATTGGGAGGTAGACATCCCGCTGACTGGAAGAGCCGAGCATGGCAAAGTGAAAACTCGATGGGATCACGCCGACAATGGTGTAGCCTCTGCCGTCCAGGGTCAGGCTCTTGCCGACAATGTCGGGTGCAGAGGCAAACTTGCGTTGCCATAGGCCTTCACTGATCAGGGCGATCGGAGCAGCATTGATTTCGTCTTCTCCGGGCGCGAAAGTGCGGCCAAGCACCGGTTTCACGCCCAGAATCGAGAAAAAGTCCGATGCCACGAACTCGCCGTCAGCCTGAATCGCATCTCCGGCCCCGGTGAGGCTGAAAGAAGAGCCGCGAGATATCGCCATCGCAGAGAAGGTGTGATTGTCTTTTCGCCAGTCACGAAAATTGAGAAACGAGATCGAGCCGGTGTCAAAATTTGGCTTGCTCTCATGCAGGGTGACGAGCTGCTCGGGCTGCGGGTAGGGGAAGGGATTGAGCAGCACGCCATTGATCACGGAGAACAAAGCCGTATTCGCGCCGACCCCGAGCGCAATGGTGACGACTACCACAGCGGTGAGACCGGGCGTTTTTGTAAACTGGCGCAGCGTACAACGCACATCCTGCAGCAATCCATTCATGGTTTCCATCCCCTACTCGTAACGAAGAGCACGCATCGGTTCGACTTTCGCCGCACGCCGGGCCGGGACCATGGCAGCCGCGAGCGCGACGACGGTGACGAGAAACGTCATCGATAGCAGAGTGAGCGGGTCGCTGCTTGAAATGCCGTAGAGCTGGCTGCGCACGGCCCACATCAGCAGCAACGAAAGTGGAAGCGCGACCGCGATGCTGATTCCCGCGAGCCACAACACTTCAAACACGACCATCTTCACCACTGCGATACGGGTCGCTCCAAGAGCCATGCGAATGCCAATTTCGCTGGTTCGCTGCGTGGTCGAATATGCCAGAACGCCATACAGCCCGACCGCAGCCATGAGAGCGGCCAGCACTCCGAAGCTGGAGGCGAGCAGCGCAATGACACGTTCGGCAATCAGATTGTTGTCCACCTGCTCGTCCATGGTGCGGAAGGTGTCGAGCACTAATTTGGAGTCGAGCGTTTGCATGGCGTGGCGGATGCCGGTTTCCGCGCTCTGCGGTTGCTGCCAGGTGCGGACGTAGAAGGTCAGCGCGTGCGGCTGCGGCGACTGGAGATAGGGCGTGAACATGGTGCGCGGCACCTCGTCTCGAAGGCTGGTGTGCTTTGCATCTTTGACGACGCCAACGATGGCGATGTCCATCTTTGTTCCTTTGCCGCTGCCGTTGGCGAGGTTATGCCCGAGCGCCTGCTGAGGATCGCCGAAGAAGTGGCGCGCGAATCTTTCGTTGACCACCGCGACCCTTTGGGATTCCAGAGTGTCCTGATCGGTGAAAGAGCGGCCTGCCAGCAACGGCATCTGGAGGGTCGAGAAGTAATCGACGCTTATGTTCGGCTGCTCGACCTGCATATCCTCTTCGGGTTTTTCGGTGTAACCGGCGATCGAGATGTTTCCGGTTTCGTTGTCATTGGCCAATTCGGGATCGTTGGTGGCAGCGACAGAGCGAACGCCGGGCAAGGCTCTCAGTGTTTCGAAAACTCTTTCGTAGAGGGCAAAGGTGCGAGCAGGCTCGTAACCGGCGAGACTTGGATCGATGCCAAAAGTCAGCAGATGGTCGGTAGTGAATCCGGCGTCGAGCGATTTGAGATTGCGCAAAGTGCGCACGAACAGGCCGGCTCCAACCAGCAGCATCAGGCTGAGGCCGATTTGCAATGCGACGGAAATGCGGCGAAAACGCAATGGGCTGCTGCGCGCGGTCATCCCCTGTTGCTTCAAGGCGGGCGCGAGATCGGGACGCCAGAATTGCGCCGCAGGTGCGAGGCTGAAAAGAACGCTGGAGGCGAGCGCCAACCCGCAATTGAAGAGCAGAATTCTAAAATCAGGCGTGGATGAAAACGGGAGATCGCCCATGCCGCCGCTCCAGATCATATTGATAAGTAGTCCGGTGACGCGGGGCGCAAGCAACATGCCAAGCGCACCGCCGGCGACACCGAGGAGCAGACCCTCCACCAGTAGTTGCTGAATGACGCGCTTGCGCTTTGCGCCGAGCGCGTAACGCACCGACATTTCGCGGATTCGGCCGGCGCCACGGACAAGCAAGAGGCTGCCAACATTGGCACATGCCATCAGCGCGACCAGGGCGACCATGGCCATAATGATAAGCAGCGGCATCTGAACGTCACTGCGGAGCGGCGAGAATCCTCGCGCGCCATCCAAGACGGACAAATGCGACTTGGCCACGAAGCGCTCGCGGAAGCTTTGCGATTCGCCTTTGATCTCTTTCAGTTCATCGGAGCGGATTGCATACCACAAAGGATTAATGCCGGCCTCGGCCTGCTCGCGGGTGACTCCTGGTTTCAGTTTTCCGACGATGTTCAGCCAACTGGAGCGGCGGTCTTCGAGATCCTTGCTTCCGGGAATGACTTCGGCCTTCATCGTCATGGGCACGAAGACATCGGGAGTGTCGCCCATCACGACGCTGTGAAAATTGGGTGGGGCGACTCCGACGACGGTGAAGGGGTGGCCGTTTACCAAAATGCTTTGGTTCAGGATTCCCGGGTCGAGGCCGAAGCGGCGGCGCCAATAGCTGAAACTCAGGACCGCGATGGGGTTCGCGTCGGCAACGCGATCGTTGGCGGCGACGAACAATCTTCCCAGCGCCGGTTGCAGGCCGAGAACATCGAAGTAATTTCCTGAGACCAGTTCCGCACCAACAAGATCGGGCTGGTTGTGCCACTGGACTCCGACTTGCGCGAAATCCGTAGCAATCAGCCCGTCGAAAACGGAATTGCGATCGCGCAAATCGCGGTACATGGGATAGGAAAAGTAATAGTGCCCGTCTGTGCGCGACTGAAGACGGCCGGTGTTGCTACCGGAATATTTGAGAATCACAAGCCGATCGGTATCGTTTACGGGAAGGCTGCGCAGAAGCGCCTGATCGAGCAAGCTGAAAATTGCGGTGTTGGCGCCGATGCCGAGCGCCAGGGTCAGGATCGCAACCGTCGCAAATCCGGGCGACTTGTGCAGTTGGCGCAGTGCGTAGCGAAGATCCTGAAATAGGCCGTTCATGCGTCCTCCTTATTCATAGCGCAGCGCTACCATGGGATCGACTTTGGCCGCGCGACGGGCTGGGATATAGCTGGCGAGGGCGGCGGCTGCACCCAGGAGCAATATAGACACAACGAAGGTCGCCACATCTGTCGTTCCCACGCCGAACAATAGGCTCCGCAGTAATCGCGTGGTCAACAGCGCAGCGATCAAACCGATGCCCAATCCCCAGCCGCAGATTGTCACGCAGGTCTTCATCACCATGCGCTGGATATCCAAACCAGCCGCGCCGAGGGCCATGCGAATCCCAATCTCATGAACTCTCTGGGTCACGCTGTAGGCCATGACCGCATAAATTCCCATCGCCGCCAGCAGCATGGCGACGCCGGCGAAGATGGTTAACAACACCGAAGACGAGCGCGCAGGGGAAAGCGATCGCGACAGCAGTTGATCCATCAGCGCGATGTTGGCGACCGGCTGTTCTTTGTCGAGGCTGAAGACCGCGCCTTTGACTGCCGGGATCAACGAAGCGGCGTCGCCGGAGGCACGAACTACGACGTACATGTCTGTAACCGGCTGCTGCAGCGTCGACAAATAAATCTGCATTGAAGGCGGAGGATTCAGGGCATCGGTTTTCACGTCTGCAACCACGCCAATGACGGCGCTCCATTCGCCGGGTGCGCCCAACACGCCGATGCGCTTGCCAACGGCATCCTCGCCGGGCCAGAGTTGCCGCGCCATGTAGTTATTGATGACGACGACTTTGGGAGTGCCTTGCTTATCGGTTTCGGCGAAATAACGTCCGCGAATCAGCGGAATCTGCATTGTTTGAAAATAATTCGGAGTAATGAAATGCTCTTCGGCAAACGGTCCCTGGCCGGTGGCAGCGGCCGGACGACCTTCGACTGTGAAATCACCGGTCTGCCCGCCTTCGCCCAAGGGAACAAAGGCTGTCGCCGCTGCCGCCCGCACGCCAGGCAGATTGCCGAGGTCAGAAAGCAGCGCGGTAAAGAAACGCTGCGCCGCGGCAGGCGTGTATCGCGCGTCTGGAAGCGCAATTCGCGCGGTGAGAACGCCTTCGCGGTTAAAACCGGGATCGGTATGAAGCAATCGATAGAAGCTGCGCAGAGTGAGCACAGACGCAATGACCAGTACCAGCGCGAGCGCGATTTCAGAGGCGACGAAGGTGGTTCGCAACCGCCCGTGTCCAGCAGAATCGGTAGTGCTGCGTCCACCTTCCTGCATGACCAAGTTCAGATGGACGCGCGAAGTGAGCAGCGCCGGAGCCAAGCCAAACACGATTACAGCTAAAAGCGAAATTAACGCGGCGAAAATTGCGACGCGCCAGTCGAGCGTGACGTCCGGAATTTTCTGGCCCTCCGGCCAGACGCCGAGCAGGATTTGCGTTCCACTCCAGGCGAGAAACCCTGACACCAGCAACGCGATGGCAGCGAGCAAACCGCTCTCCGTCAGCAACTGGCGCACGATGCGCCAGCGCGCAGCGCCCAAAGCCTCGCGCACCGCGATCTCACGGGTGCGGCCGGCGCCGCGCGCCAGCATCAGGTTGGCGACGTTGGCGCAGGCGATGAGCAGAACCAGCCCAACGGCAACCAATAAGATTTCGAGAACCGGACGAACGTCACCAAGTACCACATCGGATAAAGGAAGCAGAATTACATCATGTTTATTGGGCGGAAACTGTTGGTTAATCTGAGACTGGATTACGTTGAGTTCGCCGACGGCGTTGTCGCGCCTAACTCCCAGTTTCATCCGGCCAATTACTTGCAGATAGTTCGTACCATGCCGGTCGTAGGGCGGTTTGCTCTCAAGCGGAATCCAGAGATCTGTGGGGATGGGTCCGGCGATGTCTGGCGCCTTGGCCCGCACGACTCCGACGATGGAGTACGACACGCCGTCAAGCACGACGGACCGGTTCACCGCGCCAGGATCGGAGCTGAAGTGGCGACGCCAGAAATCCTCGCTGATCAGGCAAACACTAGGACCTCCCTTGGCGTGCTCGGCCGGCAGAAACGACCGCCCGAGAAGCGGCTGGCTTCCGAAAAGCGCAAAGTAGTCTTGCGAGATATAACGCCCGCGAATCCTCTCCGGCTCTTCGACTCC
>JASHOU010000122.1 GCA_030038475.1 Terriglobales bacterium
TACAAACAATAGTCGTCTGTTTCCTGTTGTGCTCGCTTGCGATCGCCCAGGATCTGGCTTCTTTCGAGAAACACACCACGGTCAAAAAACTGGCGAACGGTCTCACCGTCATCATTTGCGAGCGGCCGGAAGCGCCCGTGTTTTCGTTCTTCACGCACGTCGATGTGGGATCGGTGCAGGACCCTATGGATAAGACCGGCCTGGCGCACATGTTCGAACACATGGCCTTCAAGGGAACGGACACAATCGGCACACGCGACTATGCCGACGAGAAAGTTGCGCTGGCGAAGGTTGAAGTAGCGTATGCCGCTTACATTGCCGAGCGTGACAAACCGGTTGATCGTGATGAAAAGAAGCTTCAGCAACTCGAACAGGCCTGGAAGGACGCGATTGCGGCCGCGGACAAGTACTCGGCGCCCTACAACAACGAGTTCGGCAAGATCGTCGAAAGCGAAGGCGGCGAGGGCATGAACGCCTTCACCGATTACGATGAAACCGCTTACCACTACTCGTTCCCGATCAATCGCCTCGAGTTGTGGGCCTATCTCGAATCGGAGCGCTTTCTGCATCCGGTGATGCGGCAGTTTTACAAAGAGCGCAACGTGGTGATCGAAGAGCGCCGCATGAGGGTCGATAGCGATCCCATGGGGCGACTGCTTGAGCAGTTTTCCGAGGAGGCGTTTGCGGCGCATCCGTATCATCGTCCGACGATTGGATGGATTTCGGACTTGAATTCGTTCTCTGCGACCGACGCGCAAAACTTTTTCGATAAGTATTACGTGCCTTCGAATATGGTTGTGACCGTGGTGGGAGACGTAAAAGCATCGGAGGCGATGCCGATCGTGGAGAAATATTTTTCGCGCATCCCGGCGCGTCCCAAACCCGACACGGCGACAACGGTCGAACCGCCGCAGAATTCGGAGCGGACGGTCGTGCTGCATGAGCAGGCGCAGCCGATTTATCTCGAAGGCTATCACCGTCCCGATTACCGCAGTGCTGACGACCAGGTCTACGATGCGATCGCCGACCTGATGTCGACGGGACGAACCTCACGGCTCTACCGGGCGCTGGTGCGCGATAAGCAGATTGCGTCGGATGCGGAGGGATTTACGGGATATCCGGGAAACAAATATCCGCAGCTGTTTGCGTTTTACGCCACGCCGCTCCCGGGACACACACCGAAAGAAGTGGGCGACGCGATCCACGTGGAGATTGAGCGGCTGAAGAAGGAGGAAATTTCGGACGAAGAACTGACAATGATCAAGACACGCGCCAAGGCGAACCTGATCCGTTCGCTGGGATCGAATGAGGGATTGGCCTTCGCGCTCGGGCTGTATCAAGCGCGGTATGACGACTGGCGCGAACTGTTCCGCTCGGTCGATCGGATCGAGAAGGTCAGCAAGGCTGACATCCGGCGAGTGGCGAATCAGACGTTTAATCCTGACAACCGGACGGTTGGAATCATCGAGTTCGCCGGTCCGCCGAAGGGAAACAGCGCAGCGCCGCAAGGAGGTGGACTGTGAAACGCAGACATTCATCTTTGCCGGCTGTAGCGTTTTTATTTCTGATCGCCGCCGTTGGCATCGTTTGCCTAACAGGCGCGCCGCAACTCTCGGCGCAGACCCCGGCCTGGCAGCAGATTCCCATTCCTCAGTTGCCCGCGTTTCATCCGGCGCAGCCGAAGCGCATCGAGTTTCCGAATGGCATGGTCATTTTTTTACAGGAAGACCATGAGTTGCCCATCATTGACGGCGTGGCGCGCATTCGCGGCGGCGAGCGCTCGGTGCCGGCGAGCAAAACGGGGTTGACCGATGTTTACGGCGAAGTGTGGCGCACCGGCGGAACGAAATCGCAGACCGGCGATCAACTCGACGATTATCTGGAGCAGCGCGCGGCCAAGGTTGAAACCGGCGGGGGCATCGACTCGACGACGGTGAGCTGGTCGTGCCTGAAAGAAGATTTCGACGATGTATTTCGCGTCTTCGACGATGTGCTCCGGAATCCTGAGTTCCGCGCCGAAAAAATTGCCATCGCGCAGAAGGGAATGTATGACGGCATCGCGCGGCGCAATGACGATCCCTCGGAGATTGCGGGGAGGGAAGCGGCGAAGCTGGTTTATGGAGCGAGCAATCCGTATGCGCGGGTTGCGGAATACGCGACGGTGGCGGCGATCGCGCGCCAGGACCTGATCGACTGGCACGAAAGATACGTTCATCCCAACAACATTATTCTGGGGGTGGTCGGCGATTTCGACTCGGCGAAGATGGAAGCGCGTCTGCGCGAGGCTTTTGCGTCGTGGGCGCGGGGCGAAGCGGCCGGCGATCCCGAGATCAAGCCCGATCCCGCGAAGCCGGGATACTACGAGGTCGACAAGACCGACGTGAACCAGAGCAACATCGAAATGCTTGCGCTGGGAATTACGCGAAAGAATCCGGATTTCTTCGCCATGTCGGTCTTCAACGAGGCGTTTGGCGGAGGCTTTTCGTCGCGCTTGTTTGGCGATATTCGCACCACCAAGGGACTGGCCTACGCGGTGGGCGGAGGAGTGGGCGCGAGTTGGGATCATCCGGGAATGTTGCGGCTGATGGTGAGCACCAAGAGCAAGACGACGATCGAATCGATCCATGCGCTCGATGAAGAAATTGCCGAGCTGGCGAAACGTCCGATCGACGACGAGGAGATCAAGCGCGCGAAAGATTCGATTCTGAATTCGTTTGTTTTCCATTTCGATTCGCCGGCGAAGGTCTTGCGCGAAAAAATGGCGTACGAGTTTTATGGTTATCCGCTGGATTTTCTGGAAAATTTTCAGAAAGGGATCGAGGCGGTGACAAAAGAAGATGTGGCCCGGGTTGCGGCAAAGTATATTCACCGCGATCAGATGGCGGTGCTGGTGGTCGGAAACGCCGCCGATTTCGACAAGCCCTTGTCGTCGCTCGGAGCGGTGACGAAACTCGATATCACGATTCCCGCGCCGCCGCCGGGGATTATGCCGGCGCAGGGTGGGCCGGGACAGTAAAGAACATTTGGCATGGCTGATTGGGCATTGACAGCGGTAAATTTGCAGGGTATTATTGGGCGAACAAAAGACGAATATACGCCCCGCGCCTATGGCTTCCCTCCCGCTAATTCCCGATGCCGAATTTCACGACGAGCGCCGGCCGAAGCTCGTCGGCATTGCGCGCATGGCGGCGGAGGGTGAGGCGCTGCGCGAGGGGCACAATGTCGAATACTTCACCCTCGGTACACGTTCCTTGCTCAACCGCGTCGTAAGCAAACGCCAACTGCCGTTCACCTGGGCGATCAATCCGTATCGCGGATGCGAGTTCGCCTGCAAGTATTGCTATGCGCGATATAGCCACGAGTTTATGGAGCTGCGCGACAGCATCGACTTCGAACGCAAGATTTTCGTCAAGCAACACGCTGCGGCGCTGCTGCGCTCGGAGTTGAAAAACGTCAAGCGCGGTGAGGGGATTGCGATCGGCACGGCGACCGATCCCTATCAACCGGCGGAGCGCCGCTATGAGGTGACGCGCGCGATTCTGGAAGAACTGGCGCGGCACTCGGGCCTCGAAATTGGAATCGTTACCAAATCGAACCTGGTGACGCGCGATGCGGAGATTCTGCGGCAGATCGGCGAGCGCAACCGAATTTCGGTGCACGTGACCGTAACGACGATGGATACGGAACTGGCGCGGAAGCTGGAACCGAGGGCGCCGCGTCCCGATCTGCGCATGGAGGCGGTGCGGCAGTTGAATCTGGCGGGCGTGGATGCGGGGGTGAACTGCGCTCCGGTGCTGCCGGAGATCACGGACGGGCCGCGCGATCTGGAGGAGGTGGTGAAAGCGGCGAGCGAGGCGGGAGCGAAGCATTGTTTCGCCATGCCGCTTTTTCTTAAGCCATGCGCGGCGGCGGTATTCATGCCGTTTCTCGAAGAAAAATTCCCACACCTGGTGAAGCTTTATCGGGCGCGTTATGCGGATCGGGCATTTCTGCCCAAAGGATACGGCGAGCGGCTGTCGAAATTGATGGCGGCGCTGCGGCGCAAGTACGGGATGGGAAACGACCACGCGCGCAATCGTCAAAGGGCGCATATTGAAGTTGCGCAGATGGAGTTGTTTTGAGATGCGGCGGGCATGCAACTGCGGCTGCTGAGCGGGACGAGAGGCCAGTTCTCTACAGCAAAGAACGAGCCAGCCTATAATGATGAGTCCAACATGGCCTCCCCTAACCCCAGTGTTGCTCCGCCTCCCGGATTCAAAAGCAATACGCGCAAGTTCTGGTTTCGCGTCAGCGAAGGACTGGCGTTGCGCGATTTGTGGTCGCAGTTTGAAAAAGATGCCCGTTCGAGCTACCGACTTTACTCGGCGGGGATAGATGATCTCGAGGAGCAACCAACCCGACGGCGGCGAGGCTGGCAAATCGCCAAGGCTCTGTTCTGGGCGGTTCTGGAAAAGTTGACGCCGGCTCGCCGCGTGCTTTTGCTGGTGGGCCTAGTAATGTTGCTGTTTCCCGGAGTTGGATTTCAGTACCGCAATAAAGGGAACGACATCCAGGTTTCCGAACTGGACCTACACGTTTGGGGCGGTCTGGTGATCTTCGCCGTATTACTCCTGGAGCTGGCGGATCGCGTGGTGATGAAACGCGATCTGGAGATTGCCAAGGATATACAGGCATGGCTGCTACCCGGCGCGCCGTTGCAGATACCGGGATATCAACTGGCGTACGCTACGCGCCCGGCGAATACGGTAGCGGGCGATTACTACGATGTGATTTTGCGGCCGGGGCGCGAGCGAAGCGACGACCGCATTCTATTTGTAGTCGCCGATGTGGCGGGCAAGAGCATTCCGGCGGCAATGCTGATGGCGACGTTCCAAGCCAGTCTGCGGACGCTTTCGGCGTCTGGAGTTACGCTGGCGGAACTGGTGGCGGGCTTGAATCGCTACTCCTGCTCGAACAGCTCGGGCGGAGCTCGATACACCACAGCTTTTCTGGCTGAGCTGGATGCGGCAACCGGAGACTTGACCTATGTCAACGCTGGGCAAAACGTCCCGATTCTGCGCAAGAAATCGGGGATCGTGGAGCGGCTGGAAGCGGGAGGGTTGCCGATCGGGATGTTCGCGGAATCAGCCTACCAGGTAGGGACGACGCGCATGGAGAGCGGCGATTGGCTGGTGATATTTACCGACGGCATCGTCGAAGCGGAGAGCGCGAAAGCGGAGGAGTATGGCGAGCCGGAATTCCTGCGAGTGCTGGATCGCCAGGCAGGGGTTGCTCCTGGGGAGTTGCTGCGCAGTTTGCTCAGCGAGTTGGACCGGTTTGTGGGAAATACTCCGCAGCACGACGATATGACTTGCTTGCTGCTGAAGAGGGTTTGACTGTAGCTTGCCAGCTGAACATGAGGTACAACCCGGCTATCATTTCCAGCGAATTTCGCAGCTACAGTGGTTTCAGGCCGACGAAGGCAAGGAATTGTCCGGTAGCACGTTGGGCCTGGGTCAGGTTAGGAGAAATCTTCCGAGCTTGAAGCACGGCGGAGTCGGCTTCTGCGGGACGGCCGGCGCGACGCAGAGCTTGCGCGAGCAGAAGAAGACTTATAGGGCTGGAGTCGAGTTTCATGGCGCGCGAGAACTGCGTGACGGCCGCGTCGGATTTTCCGTCGCGCAGCGCCAGCACTCCCGCACCCAGCAGAGCCATGCCATTGGCTGGGCTCAGGCGCAAAGCATTCTCGAAACCATCCGCCGCTTGCTCGTAGTGGTGCAACTGCAGTTGTCCCTGGCCGAGTTCACTCCATGCGGCGGCTTGAACCTGGGGGTCGTTGGAGGCGCGCAAAACCGAGTTGCAGTCATCGACTGCATCCTGAGGACGTCCAACCTGTAACTCGAACAAAGCGAGCGTCAGAACCTGAGCCGGCGGATAGCGATATAGCGACTCGGCGATGTGAAACTCGCGAATGGCTTCATCGATTTTCCACTGTTTGGCCAGAGCGATGGCGAGATTGTCGTGCGCCATGTAATTGTTCTCGGTGACAGAGAGCGTATAACGCCACAGAGTTTCATCGTCACGCCAGTAGCCGAGTTGCCGATGGGTCAGTCCTCCTAGAACTACGATAATGACACCCGCGGCTGCGGCGGCGTACATGGCCGGGATGCGAGATGCGGTGACGATTGCGTTGATGCTCCAAACAATAGCAATCAACAATCCGATGAGAGGAATGTAAGCGAAGCGATCTGCCATCGACTGCTCGCCCACAGTGATTAATCCGATCATCGGAACTAAGGTTCCTAGAAACCAGAACCAACCAACGAACAAATAGCGGCGCTCGTGCCAGCGTAAGACGAACGCAGTTACGACAAGCAGAAGCGCCAGAGATCCCACGGTCTGCCAATTCTGCAGCGGGGTGGCCGAATGCGGATACATGGGAGCGAGGCGCGAGGGCCAGAATATTTTGCCGATGTAGCGCAGGTACGAAACTGGAACATTGGCGAAGCGCATTGCGAACGGGACTTGGCTTGCACTGCGAATGGCTCCGACGGAGCGCTGCGCAAGTATGGTCACCACGGAATCGGCAGCCGCGAGGAGGAAGATCGGCCACTTTTCCCATACCAGATAGCCGAAAGAGTGCGGGGCAGGCGCGGCATTCGAGCTTTCGTCGGGGGGTTGAGGGTCGATGCGCTGCAAGGGCCAGTAGTCCCAAAGCAAGAGCACAAACGGCAGAGTGACGATCTGCGGTTTGGCCATCAGCCCCAGAGCGAACAAAGCGGTTACGCACCAATAAAAATAGCGTTTGCCCGTGCGCGCATAGCGGTCATGAGCGTACAGAGCCAGCAGGAAGAACAACATGCTGAGTACGTTCTTGCGCTCGGCAACCCAGGCGACGGATTCAACGTTAAGAGGATGCAAGGCGAACAATGCACCCACGATCAAGCTGGGCCAGGTAAGTCCGGTTGCAGACTGTAGCAGCAAGAAAAGCAGCACCGCGTTGGCCGCATGAAGCAACAGATTGACGTAGTGATGGTCGACGGGACTGAGGTGAAACAGCTGGCAGTCCAAGGCGTGCGACAGCCAGGTTAGCGGATGCCAGTAGCCGGCGTGAAACGTGGTGAACGACCACTTCACCGTAGCCCAATTCAGGCCGCTCCGGATCTGCGGATTGCGGAGAATGTAAACGGAGTCATCAAAGTCGGTGAATGTATTGCGAACGATCGGGTTATAGAAGGCCAGCGTGGCGACGGCCAGCAGCAAACAGTAAATCGTGACACGCATGTCGCGGGAGATTCGCATATGAATCGGTGCCGGCGGCTGGGAGCGTGTTTGGCTCAAACCGATCCTGCGCTGCCTGATCTGACAATTCTAAAGAGATTCGGCCGACGTTGCGCATGCGCGTAGCATGACAGCAATCCAAAGTAACGGCTGGTTTCGCACACCGGACGTCGAAGCAGCTGAGAAAACCATTCTTAATTGAAGATTCCAGAGCGTTGGCCACATGGAATTACTATTGAATTACTTTGGTGCGTATCGTGCTTGGGCCGATCTCGGGATGTGATTCGGAGGCTGATAAGCTGCGGAGGGGGCAGAGAAGACGTGGAGCGTTTGGTGAATCGAGGCGGCGTGATACGAACGGCGCTTACCGCGATGCTGCTCGCCATCGTGCTGGCGCTTTCGTCGAGCGCCGTTTTCTATAACGAGTCGATGGTCGATGCGTTCATGGCGCTGGCCCTGGGCAGCGCTCTGATCACATTGCTCGTGGTGCAAACTTCGTGGATGAACCTGACAGGCGCGATTCTGCTCGGTCTGGGCCTGGCCGGACTCGATTATCGTGTCTTGGGGTTCGCGCCCAAGTTCATGGCGGGATTTTCTTTCCTTGGGTTGAGCAGTCTGGCAGTGCTGGGCACGCGGACGATATGGGCGCGGGATCGCACGCTGTTGCTTCGCGCATTTTTTCCCGCAGTGTTGTTCGTGGCCTCGGAATATATGGCTTCGACTCTGCTGGATTTTACCGAGGCGCTGCATCCCAAGACCTTTGATCTTTATTTGTATTCCTTCGATTGCAGTCTGCAGGTGCAAATTAGTTTTCTGATCGGGCAGGTGTTCGCGCGGCATTTGTGGTTCAGGTTCGCCGGTCTGCTCTTCTATATTGCGCTGCCGTTGCCGCTGGCGTTGGTCTATGCGGCGCATCTGCGCGCAAAAAGCAAGAATGCTCTGCCGGCAATGCTGGCATTTCTGTTGACCGGGCCCTTGGGAGTGCTCTTCTACAATATGGTTCCGGCGACGGGGCCGATCCACATTTTTGGAACAAACTTCCCGTGGCATCCATTGTCGACGTGGCAGGCAATGCATCTGGTGTTGCGGACGATACCGGTGCAGGGGGCGAGGAACGCGATCCCCTCGCTGCATATGGCCTGGGTGCTGTTGATCTGGTGGAATTCCAAAGGACTTTCAAAGTGGATGCGCGCGATTGCGCTGGCGTTTGTGATTTTTACGGTGCTGGCAACCATGGGCATCGGCGAACATTATTTTGTCGATCTCGTGGCCGCGTTTCCCTTTGCTCTGATGGTGCAGGCGCTGTGCATATATCCCTTGCCGTTCCGATATGGCGAGCGGCGGGCGGCATTTTTGTTTGGCACGTTTACCAGTCTTGGGTGGATGGCGCTGCTGAGTTTCGCGCCGGCGTTTTTTTGGATTTCGCCGGCGATTCCATGGGCGATGGTGATAGCCACAATTTCCGTCTCCGTTTGGCTACTGCATCGCCTACAGAACGCGGAGTTCAGCGATGAGCGTGTGCAACGGGAAACGGCAACTGAAGCGCACTCCATGGCGACGGCCGGGTAGCACATCCTGTTCTGCGCGGTTTGCCTTGTCCATCCATTTTCCCCGATCCGAGGCTATAATTTTCACTGCAGTTCTGCATGATGTTCGAGCCGTCCCCAGTTACCAAGGGCATTTGCGCCTTGCAATTGCTCCTCGCCAATCCCTTGTGTGTGGTTGAGAATTGTTGAATCCATGAGTTCGTCTTCCTCCGCCGCGGTAGCGAAATGCCTGGAAGGACCGGGAGGTTCGACTTCCCCGGGACTGTTTCGCTCACCCGGAAAACGCACGCTAGTGTTGAGTCTGCTGTTGACGGTATCAGTTCTTGTGTCCTATAACCCCGTGACTCACAATAAGTTCCTAAGATACGACGACGATCGCTATATCGTCGACAACGTTCACGTAAAGGCGGGGCTGACGTGGGCGACGGTGAAGTGGTCCTTTACCACGTATGAGGAGGCGAACTGGCATCCACTGACCTGGCTTTCGCACGCGCTCGACTGCGAGATTTTCGGCCTGAACCCAGCCGGACATCATTATGTGAATGTCCTGCTCCACGCGGTGAACGCGGTTCTGCTGTTTCTGTTGCTTCAGAGCGCTACGGGATTCACCTGGCGCAGCCTGATGGTCGCCGCTCTGTTTGCGCTGCATCCGATGAATGTCGAGTCCGTTGCCTGGGCGGCCGAGCGGAAGAATGTATTGAGCATGTTGTTTTTTCTGCTTGCGCTATATGCCTACGTTGAGTGGGCGCGCAAACCGGAATTCCGCCGATATGCCGCGGTGTTTTGCTTTTTTGCGCTGGCACTGCTCAGCAAGCCCCAGGTGATCACGTTCCCGTTTCTGCTCTATTTATTGGACTATTGGCCACTCGGCAAGATTGGCGCGCCGCCGGTTGCCGGGGCGACAGTACAAAGCGAAAGCTTGGGTAGATGGTGGAACAGACGCCTGCTTTTGGAAAAGTTGCCGCTGTTACTGCTCTCCGCCGCCAGCGCAGTGATCACGATGATTGCCCAGAAGGCTGGAAACGCCGTCAAGGCTTTTTCCGAGTACAGTTTCCTGCTACGGCTGGAGACTGCCGTGATTTCCTACGTACGCTACCTTGGCAAAGCGTTCTGGCCAACCAAGCTGGTGGCGCTGTATCCGCACCCCACCAAACTGTATCCTGCCTGGCAAGTCGGCGCGGCGGCGGTTTTGTTGATACTGATTACCGCCTGGGTCCTCTACGCCCGCGAGCAAAGATATCTCGCCGTCGGATGGTTCTGGTTCCTGGGTAGCCTGGTGCCGATGATCGGGTTAGTACAAGTCGGCCTGCAGGCGATGGCGGATCGCTACGCTTACATCCCGTTCGTGGGTTTGTTTGTAATGTTGACCTGGTTGGTGGCGGATTGGGCTCAGGCTCGGCAGATCTCCGCGCGTTGGCTGGCAATTCCCGCGGTGGGCTGTCTGCTGGCGATGGGAGCGCTCACTTACCGGCAGGTAGGCTACTGGCACGATACGCAAGCATTCTGGCTGCGCACATTGGCCCTGACGCAGGACAACTTCGTGGCGGAGGACAACCTGGGAGAATTTCTGTTCAGCCAGGGTAAAGCCGACGAGGCTGCGGAGCACTTCCTTGCCGCACGTGCCATACATCCCAGCGGCCTGGTGGCAAACCTGAATCTTGGCGCCTACGAGGATCGCCGCGGCAATCTGCCGGCGGCCATCGCATATTACGAGGCTGTGGCTTTTCACGCCGGCGACGCGGGGATGCGCGCTACGGCCTATGGCAGTATGGGGTTCGTTTATCGCCAAATGGGACAGTCGACAAAGGCGAAGCAATGTTTCGAAACGGCGGTGCAGGTGGCTCCTGATCGGACCCGTGCAAGGGTGGGACTCGGCTTGATTGCCCAGGACAAAGGCGACCTGGCGGAAGCCGTTCGCCAGTATTCGCTCGCTGTGTCGGCGCAGCCCAGCGACGTTGCCTACCTGCTGCTGGCACAAGCTTTGCAGCTTCAGGGACACGCGGATGAGGCGAAAACGATTTACGAGCAAATGGAGCGCTGGTCGCCGAATTTCCCGAAGGCTCAGGAGGAAACGCAGGCGCTGCTTCAGAAGAAGTAAAACGAGTTACATGGTGACGGCGAAAGCGAACGCATTTCAGGCTGTGACAAAAACGCTAATGCACGGCGGGCGCAATAAACGCGGATGCGAGCGTTCCACGATAGAAGCTGCGGCTTCTGGCAGGCGGTTTGAAAGTAGACGGGGGCGGGATCGGATGTCAAAATATGTCAGGCGGGGTCTCCAAAAGTGTCATACTGGGAGAGCCGAGGAGAGTGGCGGAAGTAACTATTCTGCGAAACCCCGCTGAAAATGCTGTGTTTGTGCGCAAAAGGACATCTGACTTTCGTCACTTGGGACTCTGGCCCTCGGAGTGCCATATTACCAGCGCGTTGGTCATCCAACCAAAACCAGTCAAACGGAGACGAGGACAATTTAAATGCGGAAACAAAAGGGCTTCTCACTGATCGAATTGCTGATCGTAGTGGCGATCATTCTGATTATCGCTGCGATCGCTATCCCGAACCTGTTGCGTGCGCGTATTGCGGCGAATGAATCGTCCGCGGTGGCGTCGGTTCGTACTCTCAACACAGCACAGATTTCATACAACTCGGCCTATCCGACGGTGGGCTTTGCCGCCAACCTGGGCGATCTGTCGGGCACGAGCTGCTCGCCGCCTAGCTCAACGGGCGCCTGCTTGATCGATACTACCCTGGCTTCGGGCACCAAGAGCGGTTACACGTTCAACATGACCGCTTCGGGCGCCAACCCGGCCGGCAGCTATGCAACTTGGGCCAACCCGCTGACGGAGAACCAGACGGGCGTACGCTCGTTCTGCTCGGTTTCCGATGCTGTCGTGCGGTACATCTCTCCCGGACCGGTCACCACTTGCGCCGGCACCGAGAGCCCGCTGCAGTAGGTTTGGATTTGGCAAAGTACCTGGGGGAGGGTACAAGCCGGAGAAAGGCAGAGGAGCAATCCTCTGCCTTTTTTGTTTGTGGCAAGTTTCCTTCACGGCTGAGGGACAGCTGAGTATCCCTGACAAAAATTGTCATTTCCATCGCCGCGGAAACAACTGAAGTCAGCGAAGTGAGTGTGACACCGCGAAAGTTGCGCTGTGTTTCAAGGGCTTAGACGCTCGGTTGCTTGGAACAGAGTCCGGCAAGTGAAATGCAATGAGTTTTTGTGGAACGAATGGGATCCACCCATCGGTTGTTGTCAGCCGCAGGCGACAGCACCGTACCGAGGAGATTGGGATGCGCAGCAAGGGATTCTCGCTGATCGAACTGTTAATCGTAGTGGCCATCATTCTGATCATCGCGGCCATAGCAGTGCCCAGTTTTCTGCGTTCACGCATCGCGGCTTATGAGTCGTCGGCGGCTGCGTCGGTGCGGTCAGTGAACACGGCGCAAGTCGCATACAACTCCGAATTTCCGACCGTGGGTTATGCAGGCACTCTGAACGCTCTGGGCGGTACGAGTTGCACGCCGCCGACTTCGACGGGCGCCTGTCTGCTCGATACCTTGCTGGCCAGCGGAACGAAGAGTGGATACAGCTTTGCGCTTACCGTGAGCGGCACCCCGAACGGCAGCTACAATATTATCGCCAGCCCGATCGTTTGGGACTATTGGGGGATGCGTTATTTTTGCTCCTATGAAGACGGCGTGATACGCGTCAGCCTGAGCGCGATCACGGTCTGCAATGACTCGATTCCTCCTCAGAATTAGATCTCCAAACGAACAGAAACTATTCGGTCGACATCGTTTTGACGCCGACATCGGCGGGGCTGGCTTGCTCGGGTGCGGGGCCAAGATGTGTCCAGAACTGTCGCCGGAGCCAGCGGACTTGTAACGGTTTTACCTTGGTAACCGCAGCGAGGGGCACCCAGCCACACACCCTCTACCCATTGCTTATAATTCTCCTAATTGAATTCCACGTCAGACTCCACGCAAGGGGCAGGGCGCCGCGCGCATCGTCATGGCAGCGATTGAAATTCTTGACCTGGAAAAAAGCTATCGAGTTGGATTCTGGCGCAGCCGGATCAAGCCGGCCTTGCGCCCCCTGCGCTTGACCATTGAAGCGGGTGAGATCTTCGGCTTTCTCGGACCGAACGGTGCGGGCAAGACGACCACGCTCAAGCTGCTCATGGGTTTGGTGTTCCCGACGTCGGGAACTGCGCGAATCCTCGGCATGGAAATTGACGATCCGCGAGTGAAATCGCAGATTGGGTTTTTGCCCGAGCAGCCATATTTCTACGACTATCTTAGTGCGCGCGAACTGCTTAATTATTACGGCCAGCTTTCCGGCGTGCCGGCGAAGGGCCGCGCGGCGCGCGTAGAGCAGATGCTGGGCCGTGTGGGATTGAGCGATGCAGCGGGGATGCAACTGCGCAAGTTTTCGAAAGGCATGTTGCAGCGTGTAGGACTGACGCAGGCAATCCTGCACGAACCGAAAGTCGTTTTTCTGGATGAGCCAATGTCGGGACTGGACCCGATGGGGCGGCGCGAAGTGCGGGATTTGATCCAGCAGCTGCGGTCGGAGGGCAAGACAGTTTTCTTTTCCACCCACATTCTGTCGGACGCGGAGGCGCTGTGTGATCGGGTAGGGATTATCCATCAGGGTGAGTTGCGCGGGGTGGGATCGGTTGCGGAATTGACGTCGGAGACGCAAGGTAAAGTCGAGATTATTTTCTATGCCGAGAGAGTGCCTGCGGGCTTGACCAGCCTTGGAGCCGAGGCGCGCGTCAGCGGTGAAGTGGTGAACGCGGTGTTGCCGGAGGAACAGCAAGACGCGGCTCTCGAGGTGCTGCGTCGCGAACGCCTTCGACTGATTTCGCTCGCGCCGGTGCGCAGTTCGCTCGAGGAGTATTACATCCAGAAACTGAAGCCTGCGGAAAGCATGACAGCGGAGAAGCCGAAAGAAGACAACCGGAAAGGAGCCGTGGTGTGAGCTCGGACGGCATGAACTCCGGGGGGATGAAGTGGCGAATCGGTTACATCGCGTTCAACACGTTTCGCGAGGCGGTGCGCGACCGCGTTCTGTATAACCTGATCGCGTTTGCGTTGCTGCTTTCCGGCGCCGCAATTCTGGTGAGCCAAGTTTCCATCGATATTGAGCGGCTGGTAGTGGTGAACCTGGGGCTGACGGCGGTGTCGCTCTTCGGAGTAGTGATCGCGATCTTTATCGGGATTGGGCTGGTTTCGAAGGAGATCGACAAACGCACGCTCTATACGGTGCTTTCGCGGCCGGTGCGGCGATGGGAGTTCGTCGTCGGTAAGTTTCTTGGGCTCACGGGAACGCTGGTGGTCAACACGTTGTTTATGTCGTTCGGGGTATTTCTGGCATTGCTCTATGTCGCGCACAGATTCGAGAGGATGGATGGATGGGTGCTGGTCGCGTTGTATTTCATCGTGCTCCAGTTCCTGATTGTGTGCGCGTTGGCTCTGTTTTTCTCCTCGTTCTCGACGCCCTTGATGTCGGCGGTATTCACCTTTGCGCTGTTTGTGGTTGGGAGTCTGGCCGAAGATCTGCGCGGATTCGCCCGAATCGCACGTGGAGCTACAGGTGCGGTAGCAACTGCCGCAGCGTATCTGGTGCCGAATTTCTCCGCCTTGAACGTGATCGGCCAGGTTGCACACGGCGATGCCATTCCGGCGCGGCTGATTCTCTACAACACGGCGTATGCGCTGCTGTATTCGGCGATGGCCATCTCGGGAGCGGTGCTGATCTTTCAGCGTCGGAACCTGAAATGAGTGCGACGCGGCGCACGAGCGTGGTGGCGTTGGTGACGTTATTGGCTTCCATGGCGGGTGCGATGCTCATGCTGAATGCCATCGACGGCCCGTGGCGAAACGCGGCAGACCACGAAGCGCTTTACCTACGCTCGGCGAAGGTGCTGCAACGCATGAGCCTCGGCTACACGGGATTACTAGCCGATATCTACTGGACGCGCGCGGTGCAATATTTCGGGGAAGAGCATCACAAAGACTCCAGCAATTACGCGTTGCTCGCGCCGCTGCTCGACATCACGACGCAACTCGATCCGAGGCTTTTGCCGGCGTACGAGTTCGGCGCCAACTTTCTGGCTCCGAAACCGCCGCTCGGCGCGGGTTTGCCGGATGCGGCGCTGGCGCTGATCGACTACGGAATCAAGCACAATCCCGATGACTGGCGGCTTTATTACGACCTGGGATTTCTGTATTACACGGAGCTCAAGGATTATGCCAAGGCAGCGGATGCTTTCAGGCGCGGAGCGGAACTTCCGGTAACCAACATGTATATGTCGATTCTGGCGGCGCGCATGGCGCAACATGCCGGAGAATTCGATACGGCGCGCATGTTGTGGCGCAGCACGTATGAGAACAGCAAAGAACCGCGCATCCAGCAGAACGCGGTGGAACATCTGCTCGCTCTGCGAGTGGATGAAGACGTTACGCAACTGGAGAATATCGTCGCGAAATACCGCGAGCAAAAGGGACGATTGCCGGCGAGCATGAACGACCTGGAGCGTGCGGGATTTCTCGGCGGAACGCCGCTCGATCCGAAAGGACATCCTTATATGCTGATGGCTGATGGACGGATCGAAGTGCAGGATCCGCAGAACCTTTACTTCATCACCAAAGGACTTCCGCCAGGAATGAATCCTCCGCAACCGCCGCGCGAAAAGCGGCCGACCTCGAACTAAGGGCTCTTCGCGTATCGTTGTTCGCTGATCATTATTCCTTGTTCGCTGGTCGTCGTTTGCTTTGCGCCGCGAGCAAAGGTCGCGGACAAGAGTGTCCGCGCTACAAAATCTAGCTTCTTCTTCCAGTTTGCTAGCATCGTTTCGTGGATTCCGAGTCCTCGTCTTCACGGGCTTCATCGCGACAACTCTGGGAATCGCTGCGTAACTGGTGGCGCGAGGAAGCGCGCGAGAACGGAGCGGCGAAGACGCTCCTGCTTCTGATGCGCAAGCTGTGGAGTTTTGTGCGCGAATCGACACCTGAGCAGCGGCGTCGACGTTACGGAGACATGGAATATGACTGGGAACATCGCGTCAACACGACGAGCGGAACAATCGGCTGGAAGGCGCGACTGATGGGCCTTTTGCATTCTCCGTATCAGGCGACGGAAGCGGATTTGTTTCAGGAGATGATGGCTTCTCTGCCGATTGCGTTCGAGCAATTTACCTTTGTCGATCTTGGATCGGGCAAAGGACGAACGCTGCTGATGGCGTCGGAATATCCGTTTCGAAAAATTATTGGCGTGGAGCTGATTGCCGAGCTGCATCACGCGGCGGAAGAGAATATTCGCGAGTATCGGAGCGCAACGCAGCGCTGCACGCAGATCGAAGCGGTGCTCGGGAATGCGCGCGAGTTCGAGTTTCCCGAGGAGCCGCTGGTGCTCTATCTTTTCAATCCGCTGCCGGAACGGGCGCTGGCTTGCGTCATCGATCGTTTGCAACAATCGCTGGAGCGAGCGCCGCAGCCGGTGTGGATTGTCTATCAAAATCCGTTACTGGGACGGGTGCTCGACGCGAGCGCAGCTTTTGTCAGAGTCGGCGGGAGCGAACGGTATTCCATTTATTCGGGAAAGGTCGCTTAGGGCCGCTTGAAGTTGCTTAGGTGGGGTACCCCCCCCTTTTTTTTTGCAAAATATTCATTTTAAATGGTTTAGCGGCAGCCACCTTGCGCAAAATATTCAGTTTAAAGGGGTTACCCACAAAATATAGACAACAAATGGGTTAACCATTAAATTGCCAAACTTTACGCCAAAATATTGATTTCAAAGAGCTTGACGGAAATCCTTCCGGCCGTCGCGCTGGACGTAAGAAATTATTGTTACAGTTTGGTGCTTATGTCAAGGGTTGGCTTTGTTTTCACACGGAGGCACGGAGACACGGAGGGAGGAGCGTTGCGCGGGGTTGTTGGTGTTATTTACCGAGGGCCTTTCGGAGGTCCTTTAGTAGTTTCTCGGCCTCGTCGAGCTTGTGTAAGACGTGAGGGTCTCCCTTTAGCTCTGCCAATGCGGTCCAAGAGTAGTGTTTAAGCGAGTCCGTCAGCTGCTCAATATCCCCAAATAAGCCGTGCGCCTTCTTCTTGGGCGTAGGTCCGATTTTTGCCAGGGCTGTCTCAATAGTTCCAGATGGCGACAGAAATTCCTGCCGCGCAACGGGATCTTTTAAAATCTGTCGGAGCTTCCGAATATCCTTGGAATTTGTGATTCCCTTCTCGTTGACTTTTCGGATTACTACGTCCTTGATTGTTGGTGTCAGAAGATTTCTGTTAAGGCTCTTGATTTCTCGCGCCCAGGTAATCGACGCGCCGGGTTCTGCCAAGTCAGTTAGCTTCAGCGACAGGTCGTAAACCTCTACAAGTTTGTCTAGTTCTCTTACGGTGATGCCCAGGATGTTCGCCGCGCTGGCCCTACCAACCATATCTACGAGGCTGTAGGCCACCATTTCTTTCTCTTTGGTGTCCCACTCCCGACGTTGGCGGTGGATATAAATCCAGACGCGAAGCCGCTCTTCGTCGGTCAGGGTTCTGTCGGTAATCTCGGCGGGCAGCCTTCGATACTGGTTCTTCTTCTGGTTTTCGACTAAGTTCTTTGAGTTGGTCCAGCGTCGGTCTCCATCTACGATTCGGAACCTGCCCGGGTGATCTGGGTGGGGCTCCAATAACAGGGGCTCAAAGATGCCTTCGTTAGCTTCGATCTGGCGCTCGAGCTCGGGATCGTCTTTGGGCCCCATGCGCGGCTGTTTGTCATTCGGGAGAACATCGTACAGATCGACAAAGTCCCTGTACGTGCGGAGCAGGGTCCGGCCCAGCCTACGTTCGTGTAGATTTTGGGTTCCAGTCTCGTGCATTTAAACGACGTCTCTCCGTACTGCGGGTGGAACGGCCGATGGAGGTAGCTTCGGACGCGCGGTTTCACTTTCTCCTTCGACGCGCCTGCCTTCGATTATCGCAGATATATCAGTGTCGATTCCTCGAAGTACATTCCCGATTCGCTTAGAGAGCATCCCACGGTTTCGCCATACGGTGGAGTGCGCTTTTTGCTCTTCCACGTCAAGTTGCAGAATTTCTTCCGAGATTCTTACGGCCTCGTTGAAACGGCCCTTGTACGAATCGGAGGTAATTAATCTGTAAAGTTGATCGGTTTTATCGCTTCGTTCCTTCGCGCTGAGGCCGAGGACATACATGGAGATCAGGGCCTTTCGAAGAAGCTCGACAAGGTACACAACTCTGGCCGGGCTTACGATGATCACGTTTGACCTAGTGCACAACTCTTTTTCTCCGCTGGGGAATGCACTTGTTGAAAGAATCGCGTAGTCAGCACCGGCGGCGACCTGATCCTCGCGCAGCTTTGACACGAAGCCATTTGACCA